>JBEKLS010000065.1:0-20907 GCA_050010075.1 Binatus sp. (SeqCode)
GCGTACAACTCGACCAGTACCGCGTCGGGTCCCAGCTCGTCGAGATAGACCTGTACGCGGAAGCTATGAACGTCGCCGGTTGTCTCGCAGTTGACCTGACCGAAACCAAGCCTGGACCAATGCGCCGCGACAGCATCGCGCCAGTGGACAATCTGCTGCGCCCGCGCGCCGTGAGAAGCCTCTCGCTGGCGATACCCCGCTGCGGCCGGCAGGTAGTAGTTCTCGGTGTACTCGCGAACGGCGCGATTCGCGGAAAATTCCGGCGTCAGGCGCGCCATGCTTTCGCGTATCATCGAGATCCACTTGCGCGGCATTCCGGCGCCATCGCGATCATAAAACCGCGCGATCACCTGGTGCTCGAGGATGTCGTACAACTGCAGCGCCTCGGCCGCATCCCAGGCGGCATCCTCGCCATGCTCCTTGCCGTCGCCGAGCGCCCAGCCGACTTCCGGCTGGTACGCTTCAGCCCACCAGCCGTCGAGTTCCGACAGGTTCAGGCCTCCGTTCGGCAGCACCTTCATCCCGCTGGTACCGCTCGCCTCCCACGGCCGGCGTGGAGTGTTGATCCAGACGTCGACACCTTCGACGATGCGCTCGGCCAGCAGCATGTCGTAGTCAACGAGGAAGACCGCGTGCTGCCGGATGTCGTGACGCCGCAGGAATTCGATCCATTGACGGATCATCTCCTTGCCCGCATGGTCCGCCGGATGCGCCTTGCCCGCGAGCACGAGTTGAACCGGAAATTTTTCGTTGGTGAGAATTCGCGCCAGCCGCTCGGGATCGTGCAGCAACAGGTTGGGCCGTTTGTAGGTGGCAAAGCGCCGCGCAAAGCCAAGCGTCAGCGCGTTGGGATCGAAGATGGTTTTGGCCGCCTCGATGGCCTCGAGCGGCGCGCCATAGGCCGCCCGTTGCCGCTGCGCTCGCAGGCGCACGAAGCGCACCAGCTCCTGGCAGTTGTCGGTCCGCAACTTCCACAGGACGTCGTCAGGCACAGCTCTGATTTTTTTGCCTATTTCTTCGGTCGTGCCCAGCCAACAATCTTTCCCGCAGACCTCGGACCATAGATGGTCGGAAGTCTCGGACATCCAGCTCGCCATATGGACGCCGTTGGTCACGCTGCCGATCGGAATTTCCTCGACCGGCCAGCGCGGAAACAGCGGCAGAAAAATCGAACGGCTTACCGCTCCGTGAAGCTTGCTCACGCCGTTAATCGCGCCGGAGCCGTGCATCGCGAGGTAGGCCATGTTGAACGGTTCATCCGCATCATTTGGATTGGCGCGGCCCAACGCCATCAGATCGTCGAAGCTGATGTGCAATCGATCGGTCGCGTACCACTTCAGGTAAAGATTCATCAGCGCTGGCGAGAACCGATCGAATCCCGCCGCGACCGGCGTGTGCGTCGTGAACAGGTTGCCTGCGCGCGTTGCGGCCAGCGCTACATCGAACGGCTGGCTCTTTTCTTCCATGAAGGAAAGCGCGCGCTCGAGCACCGCGAATGCAGCATGGCCTTCGTTGAGATGGCAGACCTCGGGACTCTGCCCGAGTTGTTTCAGCAGGCGCCATCCCGCGATTCCCAGCATCAACTCCTGCTGCAACCTAAGCTCAGGACCGCCGCCGTACAGCTCGCTCGTGATTCCGCGATGCATCGGGATGTTGCGGGGGTCATTGCTATCGAGCAGGTAGAGCTTGAGGCGGCCGACGTTGGCCTCCCACACTCGCAGCTGCAGCTGGTAGCCCGGAAAGTTGAACATCACGCGCAGAAGATCGCCGTCGCCATCGCGCACGGCTGTTATCGGCAGCCACGACGGTGGATTGTAGGGAAACAGATCGCGCTGATTGCCTTCGTGGTCAATCGCCTGGCGAAAGTAACCCTGCTGATAGAGCAGCCCCACGCCCGTGATCGGCACGCCTAGATCGCTGCCAGCTTTGAGCTGATCGCCCGCCACGTTGCCGAGCCCGCCGGAGTAGATCGGCAGCGCTTCGCTCAAGCCGAACTCCATGCTGAAATACGCCACACCGTTGAGCGCCGAGCCGCCGTGAGTTTTCTGGAACCACGCGGGAGCGTGCGATGACTCGCGCCGGGCAAGGACCAGCTGTTCGACGCGACGGCGCAAATCCTTGTCCTCAGCCATCGCTGCGAGCTTTTTATGGGACGCGTGATGCAGCATCAGCCAGGGGTTGCGCGTGAGCAGCCACACGTCTGGATCGATCTGGCGCCAGATATCGTCGGTGTAGCGGTTCCAGACCGCGCCGAGGTCCAGCGCCAGCTCGCGCAGGAGGTCGATCATCTGTTCCGAATGAATGGACGATGCATCAGCTTCCGACATTGAACCCTCTCCGCTTTTCGGCTGAGTCCCGGATCATTGCACGGTCAAGTGACGAAATTGTTAACTGGACCCGCCGAATTGAAGATCGCACAGATGACGCACATCCTGAAGCGCCGCGCTTCCATCAGCGACGCAAAGCGCGTCGCGCGGCAGACGAGGAGCGAACTGATCAAAATGTTACGCACAATTCGATTCAGCAGCACGGGTCCGAGTGTTCTCGAGGGCGACGACAATGCCGTGCCGCCGCGCGACGGCGAGATGTGCTGGATCGACCTGCAGCCCGCCGATCAAGCCAGCCTGCAGCTGTTACAGCAACGATTCGGGTTTCATCCACTGGCGATCGAGGACTGTGTCACTCCGATCGAGCGGGCGAAGGTCGACGAGTACGGAAATCACCTGTTCCTCGTCATGCACTCGATGAGCGCCAACGCTCATAGCAAGCACGGCATCAAAATCGCGGAGCTCGACGCTTTCCTGGGCGAGCGCTTTCTTGTCACGGTACATGGCGAGCCGATGCCGGGACTGGACGCCGTGTGGAAACGCGCCGCCAGCGATACGACCTGCGGCGCCCACGGAATGGATTTCCTCTACTACCTTATCGTCGATGAACTGGTGGACGAGGTTTTCCCGCTGGTCGATCTGGTCTCGGATCAACTGGAGGAAGCCGAGAGCGCGATTCTCAAACGCGTTGACAGCCGCCAATTGCCCGATCTGATGCGGCTCAAGCGATGGCTGATCGCGATGCGGCGGGTGCTGTCGCCCGTGCGCGACGTGCTCGGCGGGCTGCTCAGGCGCGGCGATGCCCGGATCAGCGAGAGAACCGCACTCTACTTCCGCGACGTTTACGATCATGTCGTGCGGGCGTATGAGCAGATCGACGTCGAGCGCGACCTGCTGGGCAACGCGATGGACGCCTACCTGTCGATGATGTCGAACCGCAGCAACGTCATCATGAAGCAGTTGACCGTGCTCGCCTCGATTTTCCTGCCGCTGACTTTTCTTACCGGCTTTTTCGGTCAGAACTTCAGCGCGCTGCCGTTCGATTCCAAATCGCTCTTCTACATCGAAATCGGCGCATGCGTGGCGCTGCCGGTCGCCATGTTCATCTGGTATCGCCGCAGCGGCTGGCTATAACTGAAATTCGATCGAGCGCGTTCCTGCTATCAACCTGCGACAGGTTCGAGCCGATCAGCGTCGGCGTTTTCACTCTCACCATGTGAAGGAGAAGCCGGACTGCTGCCCCGGCTATATTGCCGTGGCGAACAGCCCATCACCCGCTTGAAGGCTGTGCTGAAGGCGCTTTCGGATTCATAGCCGAGCGACAGCGCGATGGCGGAAACGGGATCGCTGGAATTCACCAGCCTGTCCCCGGCCACCAACATTCGCCAGCGCGCCAGGTATTCGATGGGAGACGCCCCAACCGTCTCTTTGAATTTCACGGCGAAGGTCGATCGCGACATGCCGGCGTGCTTCGCCAGCTCCTGCACTGTCCAGTGATGCGCCGGATCGCTGTGCATCGAGTTGATTGCCGCGCTCATCTGTTTATCCGCCAGTGCGAACAGCCATCCGACTCCCCCTCCCGACCCTTCCGCCAGATGCAACCGCAGCGCTTGAACGAGCAACATATGCGCAAGGTGTTGAGCGACCAGGACGCCGCCCGGCTGTGGCTCTAGCAGCTCGTGCATAATCCGCTCGAGACACCATCGCAGGGCAGCCTTGTCGGACTCTTCGCGGATAAGGACGATGGGCGGCAGGACGCCCAACAGAATCTCTGCATTCTTGCCGCCGAAATCGAACCATCCGCCGATGCCAAAGCAGTCTCCGCCGCCATTGAACGTCGTGACGCCTCCGCCCGTCGCGGCGTAGACGACAACCTCTTCGATATCAACCGGCGGCAAAGCCAGGTCGCTCGCGAGGCGGAAAGCCCGCCCCGACGGCAGCAGGATACAATCCCCGGACTTCAACAGCACCGGCTCGGGAACGCCATCCATCGCCAACCAGCATTGGCCGCTAAGCAGGGAATAGCACTTGATCCCGTCCTTGGGGTCAAACCGGATGGACCATGGGCCACCGACATCAAAGCCGCGGACCATGTAACTGCGTGGTTTCAGCAGTGAGAGAACGTCTGAAAGGGGGTCCATAAGTCATCCTCGGACGATCGCGAAGATAATATGGACTGTACAGCATAGACCGTATTTCTTCAAAGCCTTATTCTGCCTATCACGGAGCTGCGAGCGTCCCTAGTCGTGCAGCGAAGCAAAGGAGAAAGTCGCGATGCCTGTTTCAGTAAGCACTCAGACGTCCGATTTCGACGCTCTCCTGGCCGCGCAGGCTCAGGCCAACGGCAAGCCCGGCTCGCGCAGCGTACCCGCCAAGCTGCTCGAAGTGCCAGACGATCTGGATCCCGCAACGACTGCGCTCGTGGCAGCACCTTACGGGCCGTTCTGGAATCTGAATGCACCGGACGACGCGGGCTGGCGCGCGATCGTGAAGCAATTCGACGACGCGACAGTGCCGCTCCTCGCCCAGGCGCGGACGGTCCTCGGTGTCACTATCGAGCCGACCACGATCGGAGGAGTCAAAGCCTTCATCCTGACGCCGAGGGAGATCCCGGACGCGCACAAGAACCAACTCGTGCTCAACTTCCACGGCGGCGGCTACATTTTCGGCCATGGCGAGGCGGGCACGGCGGAAGCCATGCTGATGGCAGCGTTCGGTGGCTACAAGGTCCTGGCGATCGACTACCGGATGGCGCCCGACGCGCCCTTCCCCGCCGGAATGGACGACGCGACTGCAGCGTGGCGGGCCGTGGCGGCGACGATGGATCCGCGGCGTATCGCAGTCGAGGGCACTTCCGCGGGCGCCGCCATGACGCTTTCGCTCATGCTGCGGGCCAAGGCTGAAGGGCTGCCGATCCCAGGCGCTATCGCTCCCGGCTCGCCTCCGGCGGACATGACGAACACGGGCGATAGTCGCAAAACTAACGAATGGGTCGACAGCGTGATCGTGAGTATCGACGCACCATACGCGAAGAGCGTCGCCGAGCTTTATGCGCACGGCCACGACCTCAAGGATCCGCAACTATCGCCCATCTACGGCGACTTCCACGGCATGCCGCCGGCCATCCTCACGACCGGCACCCGCGACCTGTTCCTGTCCGACACGGTGCGAGTGCATCGCAAGCTGCGTAGGGCCGGCGTCGTGGCCGATCTGCAGGTCTACGAGGGGCAGTCGCACGCGCAATACCTGTTCGACCCGACGCTCACGGTGCCGAAGGAAGTGTTCGGCGAAATTGCGCGCTTCTTCGATGAGCGCCTGGCGCGATGAAGAAATCGAAAATGAACCAGTCGAAAATGGACTTGAAGGAGTAGTCAAAATGCGAGTTTTCATAACCGGTGCTACCGGATTTGTAGGTACCGCACTTATTCCCGAGCTGATCAACGCGGGCCATAAGGTGATCGGACTTTCTCGATCGGATGCGGGCGCCAAGTCGCTCGTCGCCGCTGGCGCGCAGGTGCATCGCGGCGATCTTGAAGACCTCGAAAGCTTGCGCACTGGAGCTGCCATGTCGGACGGCGTGATTCATCTCGCCTTCAATCACGACTTCTCGAAGTACATGGATAACTGCCAGGCGGACCGGCGCGCTATCGAGGCGCTCGGATCTGTGCTCGCCGGATCGGATAGGCCGCTCGTCGTGACCTCGGGCACCGGAATGGTCATGACGCCGGGCCGCGCCGCGACCGAAGACGATCCAGCCCTTCCGAGTTCGATGATGCCCCGCAGCGCGTCGGAGGAGGCTACGCTTGAGCTAGCGGCGCGGGGCGTGCGCGCGTCGGTGATGCGCCTGCCGCAGGTCCACGACCGCTTCAAGGCGGGTCTGATCACCCCCATGGTCGAGATAGCTCGCGCGAAGGGTGTGTCGGCGTACGTCGGTGACGGGAGCAACCGCTGGCCCGCGTCTCACGTACTCGATACTGCACGGCTCTACCGGCTCGCGCTCGAGAAAGGAACTGCGGGAGCCCGGTTTCACGCGGTCGCCGAAGAGGGCGTGCCGCTTCGAGTCATCGCTGAGGCAATCGGCCGACGCATCAATGTGCCCGTAGTATCGAAAACCCCCGAAGAGACATCCGAGCATTTTGGATGGCTCGCGTTCCTCGTCGACCGCGACATTCCGGCCTCGAGCGCGCTAACGCAGGAACGGTTGGGATGGCGCCCAACGCAGACCGGGCTCATCGCCGACCTGGAGCGTCCAGCGTAATTCGGAACTGCTGAATTGGAGCAAGATTTGATGACTGAGATGGAACGAAAAAGTCGGGGCGCGATATTGACCGTACGGAATCTCTAATATGCCGCTGTTATGGATGCTCTTCGTCCTGGTGGCGGTCGGCGTTTCGTCGGGAACGCCCATTATCCTGGTTCAGCGCAAAGCGGAGTTGCAGTGATGTTGGCCGCGAGGTGTCAGTCACGCAGGCCGGCGAGGCAGCGATCTCACGTAGCCTCGTGCGAGCAGTTCTGCAAGGCCCATCGCTGACCTTGAGCATCCGGCATTATTCGCGCGCCGTGGTCCGCATCAGGGAGTTCCGCATGATTTCGGTGATTTGTTCACGCCGATACCTACACGCATTTGTTCTAGCAGTGGCGATCCTCTGGTCGAGGTCCCCTGACGCGCACGCAATTTCACTAACCCTCGCAGGACCGGATCCCCAGAGCGTCGCTACCGCGGCGGACGTCACCTCGACAATCTGGGCCGGCGCATCCGACGGACCGTTGGTGGAGATAGTCACGATAGGCGCCGGAGCGCCCGGCGGCGGGACATTCACCGATATCGGTGTGCCTTCGATCTCGCCGGATAACGACGTCATCTTTGGCGCGGAAGTAACGGACCCGAACGGAGTGGCGCGATGGGAGATCTATCGAGGCAGTTTGACGGCGCCCGCAGATCGGCGGGTAGTCCCTGCGATCGATAGCCGAGCGGTTTCCCGTGGATGCGTTCCGAATATCAAGCTCGATCCATATCCAGTCGCTGGATCGAATGGCGCAATCGCCTTCATCGCACCCGAGGCCGCTGGGTCCGACGTTCTGTTCCGCTATTCAGACGGCGAACTCACTTGCGCCGTGCGAATAGGCGATCGAACCGCTGATGGACGCGTGCTCAAGCTGATGCATTTCGGGAGCGCGACGATGGCGCCCTCGGGCGAAGTCGCCTTCAACGCGCGTATCGATGACATCGAGAGCAGCCGCAGTCCAGGCGCTCATCACAACTCGCACCTCGCGATAATCCTCGCCGCACCGCACGAACCGATTCGCGAAATCGCCGTAGAAGGTTCGCGGGAGCCCGGCGGTGGACGCTATCTTGGCGGCTTCGGCCTGCCGTCCGCGGTCTCGACCACGCACGGAGCGATGGTTGCCTTTACCGCGATGAATACTCGTGGACTACGCGCGCGCGGCTACGGCCTGTATTTGTTCCGCGGCGGTAAGACAGTCGAGGTGCTCGCGAGCGGCGATCGCACCTCCGTCGGCCTCGTCTCTTTTCTATCGAATGGCAGGCCGGCGATTTCAGCGAGCGGCCTAATCGCTGTGCGGGGTGCGTCCGCCGGCCGCCGCGCAATCCTTACCATCCGCAACGGACATCGAGCCGTAGTAGTCGCGCCCGGTCATGCGACCGAGATCGGCTCGCGCATAGTCTCTTTCGGCGATCCGGTAATTTGCGAGTCCGGCCGCATACTGGTCAATATAATCGACGACCACGATCGCAACCTGCTCGATGCCGTCGATTCAAGCAATGCTGTGCGGCTAGCGATGCCGGTGGTCCATAGCAGCAAACTGATTGGGGGCTTCGCGCCACCCGTCCTCGCGGGCAGGCTGGCAGTCAATGAGGGCGGAGCATTCACCTTTATCGGTGGTAAGTAGCTAATCCCCCTACACGACGGGCCAGGTGCTGATCGTGGAGGGCGGGCTCACGCTAACGTGACCGCCGCCGGCGCCGATCATCAACTGAACTCGCCGCTCAGATAGTCCTTGGTGTATTTCTCTTTGGGATTCTCAAAGATCTGCTGAGTGGGTGCATACTCAACCATATAGCCAGTCCGTCCGCCGCCCGTGGTATCGACGTAGAGAAACGCCGTCATATCCGCGACGCGTTTAGCCTGTTGCAGATTGTGAGTGACTATTGCGATTGTATATTTCTTCTTTAGTTCCTGCATTAGCTCTTCGATTCGATGAGTGGCTATTGGATCGAGCGCCGAGCATGGCTCGTCCATCAGCAGAACCGCAGGCTCCGTCGCGATCGCGCGCGCGATGCACAGGCGCTGCTGCTGTCCGCCCGACAGCGCCAGTCCGCTGGTCTTGAGCTTGTCCTTGACCTCGTCCCAAAGCGCGGCGCCTTTCAGCGCCTCTTCGACCCGGCCCTCCATCTCGCCCCTGTATTTGTTTAGGCGCAAGCCAAACGCGACGTTGCGGAAGATGCTCATGGCGAATGGGTTCGGCTGTTGGAACACCATTCCGATATGGCGGCGAACCGCTACCGGGTCGATCTTGTCGGCATAAATGTCCTGACCGCGGAAGATCACGTGACCCTTGAGCCGGAAGCCGTGCACCAGGTCGTTCATCCGGTTGAGGCATCGGAGCGCCGTGCTCTTGCCGCATCCGGAAGGTCCGATGAAGGCGGTGATCGTGCCCCGCCCTATCTTGAGCGCGACGTCCCGAACGGCCTTGAACTTGCCGTAATGCAGTTCCGAAATGTTGCAATCGATTAGTGTGTCGCCTTGATTGACGTTTCCGTTAGTGACTATTGCCGCTGACATATCGATATATCCTCTTTAATGATTTTCGTAGCGATTGGATATTGTATGACCGATGAAATTGAGTACTAAGACTATCGTCACCAGGGTCAGCGCGGCCGACCACGCCATCGCGATCTGGTTTTCGAACGGCGAACCGGAAAAATTGTAGATGAGTACCGCCAGTGACGCGGTTGGCTTCATCAGGTCGCTGACCGTGTGCGGCAGCGACATTGGGAAATGACGGCTCATCCAGAACTCGCTGAAAAGCGAAGTGAACAGCAGCGGCGCTGTTTCGCCGGCGGCGCGCGCGAGCGCGAGCATGATGCCGGTCAGGATTCCGGGAAAAGCCGTCGGCAGAATGATCTTGGCGACGACCTGGGTTGGCGTTGCTCCCATCCCAATGGCGGCGTCGCGCATCCTGGTCGGTACCCGCTTGATGGACTCCTCGGCCGTCAGCATGATCGTCGGCAACATCAGCAACGCGAGCGCCACGCCACCGGCCGGCGCCGAGAATCCGCCGGTTACAGTCACCACCGTCGCGAATGCGAACACGCCGGCCAGGATCGAAGGCAGCCCGGTCAGCACTTTCGCCGCAAACTGAACTCCCGCCGTGATTTTGCTTTCCGCGGCGAACACGGCGATATACACGGCTCCGAGAATCCCAAGCGGCACGCTGATAACGGTGCCAATCGCGACGATTATCAACGTGCCGACGATTGCGTTGCCGAAACCGCCGCCGCTTTCCATCGCTCCCGGCGGAAGCTGGGTAAAAGCGGCCCAGTTCAGCGCCGAGATGCCCCGCTCGACCAACAAATAGAGCACCGAGAAGAGCGGTACCATCGCGAATATCGTGGCCGCCCCGGTGAGAAAGCTCATCATATAACTGAACAGTGAGCGGGGCTGGCGCAGTGATTTCTCGAGGCTCCCGAGGTCGATCTCGAATTTTTGAACGGCCATATTGCTCCCGATCGCCGCCATCAGCGCAGCCCCTTGAGCTCGCGGTTGGCTCGCTGAAGGATCAATGTGCCGATCACATTGACCACCAGCGTGATGGCCAGCAGCACCAGCGCCGCATACATCAAGGCACCGACCTCGACCGAATCCGCCTCGGGAAAATGGTTCGCCAGCAGTGCCGCGAGCGTGTTGGCGGGCGAAAATACCGACCAGCTGATCACGTTGGCGTTGCCCGCCAGCATCGCGAGCGCCATCGTCTCGCCGAGCGCGCGGCCGAAGCCCAGGATGATCGCGCCGAAGATTCCGGTCGCCGCCGTCGGCACGAAAATCGCCAGGATCGCTTCCCATCGCGTGGCGCCGATGCCGAAGGCCGCCTCGCGCATTTTCGGCGGCACTGCCACCAGCGCGTCGCGCGAGATGGCGGAAATCGTGGGCAGCACCATGATCGCGAGGACGATAGCCGCCGGCAGTAGTCCTGGTCCGCTCAAGTCAGTGCCGAAAAACGGAATCCATCCAAGATGAGAATGAAGCCAGTCGGCCGGCGGCCGAACCAGCGGGATGACGACAAAAATGCCCCATAGTCCGTACACGACGCTGGGAATGGCTGCAAGCAGCTCGATGATCATCTGCAGCAGGTTCTGAATGCGGATCGGCATCGAAGCCCAGAAGTGGCTGTCCGCCAGTCCAAGCATCGATATCAGCGAATCCAGCCAGAGCGCGAGAAAGCCCTCACTCAGGAAAATCGCGATCGCGAGCCCGAATACGGTGCCGATGATGAGCCCGAGAATCGAGCTGTAGAGCGTTCCCCAGATGGCGGGCAGAATTCCGAACTGCGCGCGGTTCGCGTCCCAGGTGGTGCCAGTCAGAGGTGAGAAACCGTAAGTCTGCACCGCCGGCGCTGCAACCCTCGCGATGCTCACGACGATCCATGCAACCAGGATCAGCGTAAACACCGCACCCGCCATCGAAAGCTTGCGGAAGACGCGATCGTTGAAGATCTCCAGCCCGCTCGGCGGACGGGATATGTCGGCCCTGGCTCCGCTCGTCATGAAATCTGATCGAGCGCCTTCGTCACCTGGTTAACTGTGTCCGCAGGCAGCGGGATATAGCCGAGTTGTGCGCTGAACGCTTGACCCTGGCTCAGGCCGTAAAGAATGACCGACTTGAGCGTCGCGGCGGTCTTGGGATCGGGATATTTTTTGTAGCAAAGCAGCCAGGTGTAAGTGACAATCGGGTACGCATCGGCCTGTGCCGGATCGGTGATCCACGCCCGCAGATTCGCCGGCAACTGAACGCCCGCCAGCGCCTTCTGACCGCTCGCCAGATCAGGCTTGATGAACGCGCCGCTCTTGTTCTCGAGCGTCGCCATCGGCATCCCGGTCTGCTTGGCGTATCCGTATTCAACGTAGCCAATCGCGCCCGGCGTCTGCTTGATCAGCGCCGTCACGCCGGGATTCCCCTTTCCTGCGACGCCGACCGGGAAGCTAACCGCTTTGCCGGCGCCCGGGCCCTTTTGCCAATCAGGGCTGATAGCGCTCAGGTGCGAGGTGAATACGAATGTGGTCCCGCTGCCGTCGGACCTGCTCACCACTGTGATTTTTGTATCGGGCAGCGTCACGCCGGGATTCGCTTTGGCGATCGCCGGATCGTTCCACTGCGTGATCTTGCCGAGGAAGATTCCCGTGTAGGCGGCGCGCGAAAGCTTCAGCTCGGTGACGCCGGGAATATTGTAGGTCAGCACGATACTGCCCGCAGTCATCGGCAGCAGCACCACTCCGTTCTTGACGGCCGCCATTTCAGCGTCGGTCATCGCCGCATCGCTGGCGCCGAAATCAACCAGGCCTTGCTGAAATTGTTTAATTCCCGCACCGCTGCCCAACGCCTGGTAGTTGATCTGAACGTCTGGGTGCATTTTGTTGTATTCGTTGAACCAGCGCTGGTAGAGCGGCGCCGGAAAGGTGGCGCCCGTACCCTGCAAGGTCATGTCGGCGCTGACGGAACGATCTCCCAGGCCGGATGCGAAGTTGCTCGCGAGGCTGAACAACAACAGGCCCGCCAGAATCGAAGCGAAAACTGAACTGCGTCGTGAAAAGATCATAGACCAACCTTTCCTGCGTGGAGCTCCCCTATTCGTTGAAACGCGCCGGATGCAGATTGCAAGCTAAGCAAAAGAATGTGACGGGAGTGTTACTTGTGATGGGCGGTTGGTTGAATTCGTCAATCGGCTACCTCAAGTGACTCGATTGATTCAGTCAGATGACGCCAAATCCTTCCGGCCGGCCGGATCCGTCGATTGGACTCCCGCTCGCATTTGCGACAACTAATCAGTCTGAACCGTCTGAGCTATGGACACGGAGCAAACCGCTCCGATCGCGGCGACGACGAGGAGGTAGGCTATGAGCAGCTCGCGTCAACTGCGCCTCGGCGCTTTCATGCGGCCCGTCAGCATCCACACCGCGGCATGGCGCTATCCCGGCGCGTGGCCGGATGCGAACTTCAATTTCAAGCGCCTCACCCGTCTGGCGCAGACGCTCGAGCGGGGCAAGTTCGACGCCTTCTTCATGGCCGACCATCTGGCCGTGCTCAACATGCCGGTGCAGGCGCTCAAGCGCAGCGCCACCGTGACGTCATTCGATCCGCTGACACTACTGCCCGCGCTCGCGGTGCTGACGGAACACCTCGGACTGATCGCAACCGCGTCGACGACTTACAACGAGCCGTATCACGTCGCGCGGAAATTCGCGTCGCTCGACCATATCAGCGGCGGACGCGCCGGATGGAACGTGGTGACGTCGGGCAACCCGGACGAGGCGCTGAATTTCGGCCTCGAGGAGCACGTCGAGCATGCGACTCGCTACCGCCGCGCGCGCGAGTTCTTCGACGTCGTGACGGGCCTGTGGGACAGCTGGGCCGATGACGCGTTTATTCGCGACGTGGAATCGGGAAGCTACTTCGATCCCGAAAAGATGCACATCCTGAATCATCATGGCGAGTTTCTGAAAGTCCGCGGACCGCTGAATATCGCGCGCCCGATTCAAGGATGGCCGGTCATCGTGCAGGCGGGCGCGTCTGATGCGGGCCGTCAGCTCGCCGCCGAAACCGCCGAAGTTATTTTCGGCGCTGGCGGTCCGATCGCGATGGGGCGCGCGTTCTACGCCGATGTGAAGGGACGCATGCGTGCGCTCGGCCGCCCGCCCGAGCATCTGAAAGTTCTCCCAGGCGCTTTTGTAGTCGTCGGCGACACCGTCGAGGAGGCGCGCGCGAAGCGGATGAAGCTCGACAGCCTGGTGCATTACGACAGTGCGATCGCGTCGCTGTCGGTCATGCTCGGGCACGACGCTTCGAAATTCGATCCGGACGGGCCGCTGCCGCCGATCCCCGAAAGCAACGCGAGCAAGAGTGGACGCGACCGCTTGGTCGAGCTGGCGCAGCGCGAGAATCTGACGGTGCGCCAGCTTGCGCAGCGCGTCGGCGGCTTTGGCGGACTCGCGTTCGTCGGTACGCCCGCGACGATCGCCGATCAGATGGAAGAATGGCTGCTGACCGACGCATGCGACGGCTTCAACATTATGTTCCCGTACCTTCCCGCCGGCCTCGACGATTTTGTAGACGGCGTGGTGCCCGAACTGCAGCGCCGCGGAATTTTCCGGCGCGAATATGAGGGAGCGACGCTCAGAGAAAATCTCGGTCTGCCACGGCCGGAGAATCGCTTCTTCGCGAAACAGTCAAAGCGCGCGGAGTCGCCGGCGGCACTCGAATCGACGCCGCATTGAATACTGCCAGCGGCAATCGTTCGATCCCGTCGCGAAATCCGGCTAGTTTGGCGCAATGATTCCCTTCGCCGGCAGTCCGCTTAATCGCGTGAGCGAAAAACGCATCGACTCAAACTGGATCGAGTCCAAATGGCGCGACGCGTCTTCGCTGGTACTTCCCATGCGCCGCCTCGAACCGTTCTTGGCCGGCGCGGAAAAATCGGAACCGCCCATCGAGCTTGGCGTTGTCCGCACCTCTGTCGTGGAATCGCTCGCCGCCGACGGAGCGACGCGCATCTTTCTGGGGCTCGACGGCGACATCGCGGTATTTGCGATCGACGTGCCAGAAGCCAGTGAGCAGCAGCTAGCGGGACTCGGCTATTTCCGTGACGCGCGAGTGGCGGCGTCGATGGTCTCGCTAAAGGATGCCGCAATCATCGCGCAGGCGAAGGCTCTGATCGATTGGCATCAGCGGCACGGCTTCTGCCCACAATGCGGCGCGCCGACAAAGCTGATGGACGCGGGCTATCGACGGCTATGCGGCAAGTGTAACGCGGAACATTTCCCGCGCGTCGATCCCGTCGTCATCATGCTCGCAACCGAAGGCGAGGCGTGCCTCGTCGGCCGTGGCAAGCACTTTCCTCCCGGAATGTTCTCGGCGCTGGCGGGCTTCGTCGAGCCCGGCGAAACGATCGAGGAAGCGGTGCGCCGCGAACTGTTCGAGGAAGCGTCGGTGAAAATCGGCGAGGTGACCTATTACGCAACGCAGCCCTGGCCGTTCCCGTCCTCGCTGATGATCGGATGTTTCGCCAAGGCCGAAAACCGCGACATAAAGCCCGACGACATCGAAATAGCCGAAGTCCGCTGGGTAGAGCGCAAAGTCGCGCGCGAATTAATCGAAGGCAAGCAAGTGGACGGCCTGCGCGTGCCGCCACCGATCGCAATCGCGCATCATCTAATCAGGACGTGGGCCCTCGGCGGAAAGTGACAGCCTGATTACGTTCTCGCCGTAACGCTGCAGCTCAGCGATTTTGTATTCTCGCAGCGCTCCGCTTGACCATACTGGAGCGTGAACGGCGAACGATTCGCTGCCGCGATGCGTCAGCCCGCGATCCTTGCGCTGGTCTGGATTTGCGCGCTCGTGATGTTGACCGGCACCTTGACCAAGATGCCTGGCCAGTGGCATCGCCGCGACTTCTCGAACTACTACGAGTCGGCGTGGGCGCTGCGCCACGGAATCGATCCGTACTCCAGCTTTCTGGCCCCCGTCGGCGCGCAGCTCGGCCTCGAAACCGGCGGCCTGCTGCACGCTTCCGAGACGCCGCCGTTCCTGCTTTGCTTCGAGCCGCTCACACGCCTGCAGCCGCGCGCCGCGTTCTGGCTCTGGTCCGCCATCAACTTCGCCGCATTGGCAGTCGCGATGTACCTGTTGCTGGCGCATCGGCCCGGACTCTCCGGGCGCACGGCGTGGTTGCTGGCAGGACTCATCCTGATGTCGGCGCCGGTGAACGTGAATCTTTACTGGGGACAGTCGCAACTCATCACGCTGGCTCTGATAGCGGCCGCGATGCGCTCGATGGAACGTGATCGCGACGCCGCCGCAGGTCTGCTGATCGCGGCCGCGGCCCTGCTGCGAGCCTACCCGCTCTTGCTCGTCGGCTATTTTGTCATTCGTCGAAGATGGCGCGCGCTTGCCTTTGCGACGGCCGGAATTGTGGCAGGAATACTAATCACTACAGCGGCGTTGGGGCTAACCCAGGTTCTCAGTTTCGTTCACGGTGCAATCTGGCTGACTGACTATTCAGTAGTTAGTCGGGTAGACAATCTTTCGCTGGGGCCATTCGTGTCGCGGACCTTCTGGGCGCTGACCGGCACCGCCGCCGGTTCATCCACCGATTGGATCAGGCGTGCCGCTATCGCCGTCGCGGATGCAATAGTATTCGGACTGACTATTCGCGCAACGCTGCTAGATACGAACCGCGGCGACCCCGACTGGAGAATTTACTCGCTGTGGATCGCGACGGCGATCATGCTGTCGCCGGTCGCATGGCATCACTATCTGCTGCTACTGACTATTCCGTTTGTGCAAATGGTGGCGAGCGTGTCGCAGGGACGTTCCAGCTCGCGCGCTCTCTGGATGGCGGCGACGGCCTACATTCTGAGCGCAGTTTCGCTGCGCATCTCGAACCGCTTCCTGGTGCCGCCGCCGACCGCGTTCCAGATCGACTTCCCATGGCTCGTGCGCGCGATCGAGGAAACCAGCTTCGCCGCATTGCTGACGGGATACGTCGCGACGTATTGGTTCGCGACCGATCACGCGAGTGGCGTTCGGGTCATTGCCCTTGGGCGCCTGCCGATTGATCAGAAACCGCGTGCGCTTTTCGGTTCGACCAGCACGACTTCGAGCGGTTGATTGGACGCGTTCTCGGTTTGCAGCGTTTCCGCTTCGAGCCACGCGGCGACACCCGCGGGCGCGCCGCGCTCGTCCGTTCTGCCGTCTTGAAAAATCAGCTTCACCGAAACATCCGTGAGAGTCGCCAGCACGCGCGGCGGATGCGCCACCATGACGCCCTTCTCGCCCGGACCGAAGCCGAGGCGGACCACGCGCACCCTGTCATTTTCGAAATCGACCCGGTATCGCGCGGGATCGACGCGTACCGCATCGAGCGGCAGCGGCGCCGCAGCGGGCGCAGCCTTGAGTTCGACACGAATCTCGTGGACGGATTTGTCACTCGCGCGCTCGAGCTCCGCTATCGAAGCACCGTCAACGTAGCGCGTCTTTCCTGAATTGAGATCGATTCGGACCAACGGCAACGCAGCCGCCGTATATGCGGGCGGCACTTCTCCCGCCGGAATATCGACGTTCACGATTCGCACGAATTCGTTCTCAGCGCTGACCTGGTACGAATCGCTCATCGTCTTTTCGCGCTTAGAGGCCGAGCATTCGCCGCAGCTTCACCGCGCTGAATCCCAGCATCGTCTCGTTGCCGACGCGGATTACGGGAACTGCGCGGAAGCCCATGCTGGCGAGCTCGTTGATGAGCGAAGGATCTTTGGCGATGCTCTTTTCGGTGAAGCTGACGTTGTGCTGCGTGAGAAATTCTTTCGCCTGATGGCAGGCTGAGCATCCCGTGTTCGTGTAAATTACGACTTCCATGCAGGTCTCCTCTTCAGCTGCGCCGCGCCGCACTCGCCGCCGCATGTCTCGACCATCTTGCGCAGCGTGAGCCGCAGCTTCAGCAGGCGGTCGATTTCGTCGTTCATCGCGGCCAGCTTCGCTTCAGCCTTGCGCGTGACCGGGCCGCATTCCGTCGTCGACTTGACGCCCAGCGACAGCAGCTCCTTGATTTCCTTCAGCGTAAACCCGAGCCGCTTGGCGTCGCCAATAAACCGCAGGCGATCGAGCACGTCTTCCGAGTAGTTCCTGTAGCCCGAGAAGCTGCGCCGCGGTTTCGCGAGCAATCCTTGCCGCTCGTAGAACCTCAGCGCGTCGATACTCACTCCTGCCGCGCTGGCTATCCGGCCAATAGTCATCTGCACCTCACGATAGACCCTTGACCATAGTCCAGAGTCAAGCGCGCCGATTCAACCCGGATTTTCGTTGCTGTTGCGGGCGCGATATTCGCGCCGCCCTGGACATGCTGGCGCCTTACGCGCCTGACGTTCAGCGAGCGATCAGAACTTCTCTTTGAAGGGGCGGACTTCGAGTTCCATCGTCCACGCGCTCGGATCCTGGTGCGCGAGATGCCAGTAGGTCTCTGCGATCGCCTCGGGTTTGAGAAAGTCGCCGTCTTTCAAGCTCGGCTTCAGTCCGCGCGCACCCGGGATGTCGATGCTGCCATCCACGTTGATCCAGGCTACGTGAATGCCTTTGGGGCCGAGGTCGCGCGCCAGCGATTGCGCGAGGCCACGCATCGCGAACTTCGCGGGTCCAAAAGAGACCGACTTCGCCCCAGCCTTGACGCCGGCGGTTGCGCCCGTGAACAGCATCGCGCCGTGTCCGCGCGCGATCATGCCGGGGGCGACTTCCTTGGCCGCGACAAAAGCGCCAAAAGCGTTGACCCGCCAGTCGGCTTCGAACTGGTCGGGCGTGATCTCGGTAATAGATCCAAAGATGCCGGTGCCGGCGTTGTAGAGCAGCACTTCGGGCTCGCCGAGGTCCTGGCGAATGACGCGGAACGCATCGGTTATCTGCCCGCGATCGCTGAGATCGCAAGCGAGGCCGAGCACAGTGGCGCCGCTGGTGGTGATCTCGCCCGCGAGTGCTTTGAGATAGTCCGCTTTGCGCGCGAGCATCGCGACCGCGTAAGTCGGAGCGAAGCGGCGGACCAGAGCGGCGCCGAGGCCAGGACCAACTCCAGTAACGACAGCCACGGGCTTGCCCGAGGATTTACTCATACCTGGTCACCTGCAAAAGCTGCGCAACGACAGTTTAATTCCGCGGCAGCGCGGTCACGTACTCGAAGTCGATCGCTTGAAGGTTGATTCCGCGCACTGGCGGCGCGATCCAGCCTGCGAATTCGCCCGGCGCAGTGACGGGCTTCATCAGCGATGCCACGAATTCGCGATCGGCCTGCGACGGTATCCAATCCGTTTTTCGCCGCTGCCATTCGTCATCCGAAATTATCTGCCCGTCGGGCGTCACGTTGACGCTGGCGAATTCGCCGATCGAGCGCCGAAACCCACGATGCGGCAGTTTCAGCTCGAAGTTGATGCCTGCTTCCCGGATTATCTTGTTCCAGCGCGCGAGCGCCCGCTCGCAATCGGCGATGTACGAGTCGCGCAGCGTCTCGTTCAGCGCATTCAGCGCCGGCTGCTCGACTTTGACGATGATGCCGTTGTCCGGCTTCATCAGCGCGTAACTGCTATTCGTCAGTTGATGGTCGTCGTCGCGCGCGGTTTCCTTGAAACGGCCTTTAAGACCGGCGCTGTAGTAATTGGCTGCATTGGTCGATAACTCAGAACCGAACAAGTCGAGCGATACTGAGTAATGAAAGTTTATATACTTTTGAATTATATTTAGATCGATTCCGCCATACTCACTGACTATATCAGCGTTATGCTCTTTCATCAGTTGGCAGGTGCGGCTGATTACGCGACCTACTCCCGATTCACCGACGAAGAGATGATGGGCCTCCTCGGTCAGCATGAAGCGGCAGGTGCGCGCCAGCGGATCGAAGCCCGATTCCGCCAGGCTCGCGAGCTGATACTTGCCATCGCGGTCGGTGAAATGCGCGAACATGAAGTACGAGAGCCAGTCGGGCGTCTTCTCGTTGAAGGCGCCGAGGATGCGCGGGTTGTCAGCGTTGCCCGACCGCCGCTGGAGCAGTGCGTCCGCCTCTTCACGGCCGTCGCGTCCGAAGTAGGCGTGCAGCAGATAGACCATCGCCCATAAATGCCGCCCTTCCTCGACGTTGACCTGGAAAAGATTGCGCAGGTCGTAGAGCGACGGGCAGGTGCGGCCGAGATGCCGCTGCTGCTCGACCGACGCCGGCTCGGTGTCGCCTTGCGTGACGATCAGACGGCGCAGGACGCCGCGATGCTCGCCCGGCACTTCGCGCCAGACCGGCTCGCCCTTGTGCTCGCCGAACGGAATTTTGCGATCGTGCTCCGGGTCGGCCAGGAAAATGCCCCATCGGTAGTCCGGCATCTTGACGTAACCGAACGTTGCCCAGCCCTGTGCGTCAGTCGAGATCGCGGTCCGCAGGTACACGTCGCAGCCCTGGAAACTTTCCGGGCCCATCTCGCTCCACCATTGCAGGAAGCCGGGCTGCCACGCCTCGAGCGCGCGCTGAAGGCGGCGGTCGTCGGCGAGACTGACGTTATTGGGAATCCGCTCAGAATAGTTAATCGGCATCAGACTCTCCTGGGATCGAACTCGGGCCGCGTGCCGGTCCCATAAAGTTTCAGCGCGCCTTTTTCACCGACGGCGTTGGGACGCTGGAATATCCAGTTCTGCCAGGCCGACAGGCGCGCAAATATTTTCGACTCGAGCGTCTCCGGCCCGCTGAATCGCAGCGACGCTTCCATCCCGGTGAGCGCGTCCGACGAGAACGCGGCGCGCTCCTCGATGGCGAGGCGCACCTCGTCGTCCCAATCGATGTCGTCGGGGGTGAAGGTGACGAGTCCCAATTCATCAGCCGTCGACGCGTCGAGCTGCTGGCCAATCCGGCCGCGCAAGTCGTCGAGGGATTCCGGGCGCCCCTGGAATCGGCTCTCCAGCCGCGTCAAACCGTTGCACATCGGCATCGCGCCGAAGTTCATTTCTGTCAGCGTGATGCTGGCCGGCATCGACTCGTCGCCCTCGCGCAACCCGCGCAGCATGTATGCACGATCCGAGGCGAGCGCCAGCTCGAGCAGCGTTCCGCAAAAGCATGAACCCGGCTCGATCAGCGCGAAGATCGAGCGCGAGCTGACGTCGATCCGCTTCAGCGTGCGCTTCAGGTAGAGGCGGATTTCACGGATGAGCCAGTCGTCGGCGTTGGCGGCAAGCAACGCGTCGTGCGATTTCAACAGCGCCGGGTCGCCACGCGTGCGAAAGATCCACGTGCGCAGGGTCTCCTCGTTGAAGCGCAGGTGCAGGATCGCATCTTCGAGCTCGCGCGCCATCGCCAGCGGCCAGAAGTCGGTGCCGATCGAGTGAACCTCCTCGACAGTGCGCGGCGCGGGACTCTTTGGACCGTCGACGATGAACGTTGCGGTAGAATTTTCGCGATCAATCTCGACCGTCAAGTGCGCATACTGAATCCGCGGGTCTTCGACCTCGCGCGCGAGGCGGGGAAGCGAAATCCCTCGCGCAGGCGCCGAGCCATTGGCACGCGCCGCGAATTCGAGCGCTCTGCGCGACGCTGACTCGGCGAGTTGCGACCGGGGAACGACTTCGTCCACCAATTCCCAATCCACGGCGCGTTTGCCCCTGACGCCTTCCTCGATCGTGCAGAAAAAATCCGCGCGGTCGCGCCTGACGCGGCGCTTGTCGACCAGCCGGGTCAGCCCGCCGGTCCCCGGCAGCACGCCGAGCAGCGCGACCTCCGGCAGCGAGACATTGGTCGAGCCGTCGTCGGCCATCATTATATAGTCGGTCGCGAGCGC
>JBEKLS010000066.1:0-20719 GCA_050010075.1 Binatus sp. (SeqCode)
TGGCGCTGAACTACGTTGGCGGCGGATTGAATTCGCCGTTCTTCATCGCGATCGATTCACTCGGCGATCCATGGATCACGAATTTCGAAGGCGCCAGCATCACCAAGCTGAGCCCGACCGGAGCCGTGCTAAGCGGCTCGATGGGTATTAGTGGCGGCGGAATTCAGGATCCCGAGGGAATCGGAATCGACGCTTCGAATCACGTCTGGGTCGCAAACGGCAACTCGACGCTGACCGAGTTGGACGTCAACGGCAACATCCTCTCCGGCGACAGCGGCTTCAGCGGCGGCGGCCTGAGTGACGGCTATGGGCTCGCGATCGATCCACAGCAAAACATCTGGGTGAGCAGCGACAGTTCTGAGCTAGCCAAGTTCTGCGGCAATGTAACTGCCAACTGTCCGATGGGCTTTACGACGGGCGAGGCTATCTCGCCTGAGGGCGGGTTCACCGGCGGCGGATTGACGCACGGCCTGGGCCTCGGCACCGACGCCTCGAGCAACGCATGGATCGCCAACCCCGACTCGGTCTGCGAGTTCGATCTCAACGGCAATCCGCAATCTGGCATGAGTGGATTCACCGGCGGCGGCCTTAGCCATCCGACCACCTACACGACCATCGATCCGGCCGGCCATCCATGGACGACCAACATCGGCAATTCCAGCGTGACCGAGCTGAGCACCAGCGGAACGCCCATCTCAGGCTCCGGCGGCTTCACCGGCGGCGGCATCAATAATTCAGAAAGCCTCGTGTCAGACTCAGCGAACAATATCTGGGTGACAAATGAAGAGGCTCCCGTCGGAAGCATCTCGGAACTGAACTCGAGCGGCAGCCCGCTTTCGCCATCGACCGGATTCCAGGGCGGCGGCCTGAGCGACCCGATAGGAATTGCGATCGACGCCTCAGGCAACGTATGGACCGCGAACGACTTCAACAACAGCGTAACGCAATTCGTAGGAATCGCAGCCCCGACCAAAGCCCCGCTGAACGGCCCCGCGCAGGCACCATAGCCGCCACTTCCCTTACTACTCCTGATACTGGGTGCAGGGGTCACCCCTGCCCAAGGAAGCGTGAAACCCACGGAGGGTTTCACATTGGATAAAATTCTTCAAACAGCGACCGATTCCTGCACATTCCGAATCGCGTTGAACACAACCGGCGGCACGCGCAGGCGATCGTCGGATTCGTAAATCGCGCGAATCTCCGCGAACTTGTTGTCGCCGGCGAGCGTCAGTGCTGCGATGTGATCGAGCAGCGTCTTCTGCTCATCTGTCAGCGCATCATCGCCCATCGCCATCAATCCCCACACGTCCCACGGCAGCATTTCCATCCGATTGAGCGATGCGAGGTCGCGCAGCACGTTGCCTGCGATGAACCACAGCCCGTGCATGTCGAGGATTCCAAAGCGGCTCGCGTCCGCGCGTCCAGCACGGCATTGCTGCCACGCATCGCCGGCAATGATGAAGCGATCGCGTGGCACGTCGAGCGGATTGAAATCGAGCCTGAAGGCTTTGCGCTGCACGGCGTCCATCTGGGCGTCGACCAATATCCAGCGCGCTTCGGCCACGTTCCAATATTCGCAGACCCAATGGTCGATAAATTTGCCGGGCTCGAAGTAGGCGCCGAAGCCGCATCGCGGACGCGCAGGTACGCCCTGGTAGCGGAGTATCGCAGTCAGCATAAGCGAGAAGTATCTGCAGTTGCCGGCGAAGCGTTCAGCGGGCACGCGCGCTATCGTGAGCGGCCGTGCGTCACGCGTATGAATCTGCTTCAGGATTTGCGAGAGCGGACGAACGTGTGCGTCCTGCTGTTGTTCGGCCGAAAGCGTGACACGGTACAGCGAGGGCCCGATGAAGGGATGTATCAGCAAACCCTGCACGACTTCGCACAGCGCGCCGAGGTCCTTAGGCATCGCGCCGAATTCCTCCGCATGCGCTCCCAGAGCCGTCATCGGACCTTCGCCCTTGTAGTATTCCTGCTGAATACCCACCGGCTGCCTCCTCTCACTTGTGCGCGCTGCATGCGCAGGCGGGCGCGTGAAATCGGCCGTTCGCCTCAACCGTTCCGTTCTTCGCATACATATTTTTCGGGCGCACCCAGTCGGCCAGCGAATGGTATGGACCGTTTTCGTTTCGCCCCTTCGGCATCACGTCGAGAATCGCGTAAGCGCCGAGAAATTGTTCGTCGCCGCGGGCATAACACGAATAGGTGTGAAAGATCTGGCCCGCATCGTCTTTGAAAAAGATGCTGCTGCCCGAAAGATCTTCGACTCCGGGATTGGTTTGACGAAAATTGTAATACGCCTTTCCCGCCGCAATCTGCTCGGGCTTGAAGGAGACGTTGAAGTCGTAGTTGAAGTCGCTCGCGTATGACGACACCCAGGTAATCTGCCATCCCATCCGCTTGCGGACGACTTCTATTTCCTCGATCGGCGCGCGCGCCACGGTCACGTAACTGATGTCGTGGTTTTCGAGATGCACCAGCATGCTCTCGACGTTGTCGACGCCGAACGAGCATCCGACGCACTGATGCGACACGCCGGGGCCCATCATGAAGTGGTTGATCAGTAGTTGGCTGCGGCCGTTGAACAGTTGCGCGAGCGTCACCTTCCCCGAAGGACTGTCGAACTCGTACGGTTTGTCGATCTTGACCCACGGCAGCGCCCGCCGTTGCCGGCTCATCTCATCCTGGGCCTTGGTAAATTCCTTTTCCTTGGCGAGCAGCAGCTTGCGAGCGGCCAGCCACTCTTCGCGAGAAACGATTTGATTGTGATTCACGCTTCGACCTCCATTAGCTTGCGTCGATTTCTGAAAATGAACTCAGGCGGCCGTCTCGCAAACGGAAGCGAGATACCGTTCGAGGTTTCCGAGCGTGCGTTCCCATCCGCTCAGGACGATCGAATCGGAGCGCTCTTCGATCGACGATCGCGCCTCGCGCACCGCCTCCAACTCCGTCGGCGCCGCGCCGATCGTGCCGCCCTCGCGATGCGGGTCGCTGACCAACCAGAACCAGGTCCGTTGACCGTCCCACACCTCGAAGCCGATACCCATGTGATGCTTGCTGATTCGCATAATTTCATCCTCGCGAGCTTGCTCGGTTCCGGTTTTTCGACGCTCGTTAGTTAGTCGTTCGAAGCATCCCGAAATCGACAATGGTGTTTATCGCAGCGTCGCCAGGTACTCGGCGAGGCAATCGAGCGAGGTACTCCATCCACCCTCATGCAGGTCGCGCGCAGTAACCGACTCGAACACCGCGTTGTGCAACGTAAGCCTCGTCTTGCCGCCGACATCCTCGAACAGCAACGTCAGCGTCGTTTCGGGGCGCGTGGGATTACCGTCGGCATCGGCCCAGCTCCCGATCATCACGAGCCGCTCCGGCGGAACGATTTCGCGAAACACGCCCTGCGACCAATGATCGTCGCCATCCGGCCCGCGCATGTGAATGCGATAGGCGCCGCCGGGTCGCAGATCGTTCTTGAGCACTTTGCTGGTGAAGCCGCGCGGACCGAACCAGTTCACCATGTGCTCGGGTTCGGTCCACGCCTTGAAGACGAGACTGCGCGGCGCGTCGAAGATGCGACTAATAACAAGCACGCGATCGGCTGGCTCACTTACTAAATTAGTTGCTGCGCCCATATTTTTTCTCCTTCATTGCGATCGCTGAGTTCGTCAAATCGTCGCGAGGTAGTCATCGAGCAGGTCCAGCGAATTGTTGAAGCCGTCTTCCATCGCGTCAGCCAGCTTGTTGAACGCAGCCCGCTGCGCCGCCGTCTCGTTTATCGGCACCGACCGCAACTCCATCGTCGTCCGCTTTCCATTCTCGATAAACCGCGTCGTCGTCAGCATCTCCGGCGGCAAATTTGGATCATAAGGATGAGGAATCGGCTCGCCGGTGTTGTCAGTAGAAAAATGCACCACCACCAGCAGCTCAGGCGCAACGATCTCGCGATAGACCCACTTCCCGCACATCTCGCGCCCGTCCGGCATCCGCATGACGTAGAGAAATGTCCCGCCGGGGCGCGGGTCCAGCTCGAGCACGCGCGTCGTCATGCCTTTCATCCCCCACCACTTCGCCATCTGCTCGCGCTCGGTGAAGGCTTTCCACACCAGCTCGCGAGGCGCGTCGAAGACCCGTGTGATGACGATTTCGCGGTCGGATGATTTCGCGGCGGCGCTACTTTTTGCGGGCATTTTTCTTCTCCTTCTTTTGCAACTCGCGCAGATATTCCTCGAGGCGATCAAGACTCTCTTCCCAGAAACGGCGGTAATGCTCGAGCCAGTCCGACGCGTCCTTGAGCGGAGCCGCCGCGAGCCGGCATGGGCGCCATTGTGCCTCGCGGCCGCGCTCGATCAGCCCGGCGCGCTGCAGCACCTTGAGATGCTTCGAGATGGCGGGAAGGCTCATCGCGAACGGCTCGGCCAGCTCCGACACCGAGGTCTCACCCGAGGCCAGGCGCGCAAGGATGGCGCGCCGGGTGGGATCGGCCAGCGCCGCAAAGGTCGAGTCGAGCCGATCGGGTGTCATGTGCTGCTGAACCATTTGGTTAAATAACCTGTTGGTTAAATACATTGCAGGCGCGCAAGTGTCAAGCGCTATGAATCGAAAATTATTTTCCGGAAAACTTCGGCGCGCGCTTGGCGAGGAACGACGCGATCCCTTCGCGGCCATCAGTCGTGCGGCCCATCGCGGAGATGTAATCCGTCTCGAGCGCCAACTGCGCTTCCAGCGTGTTGGTGAAGCTCTCGACCAGCAGGCGCTTCACGCCGCCGTAAGCAGTGGTAGGTCCCGCGGCGAGTTGTGTCGCGAATTTCGACGCCTCGCTCATCAGATCGGCGTCGGGCACGACGCGCGTGACGAGTCCCATCTCGGCGGCCTCGCGCGCAGACAGCACTCGATTGGTTATAGCCAGCTCGATAGCGCGCCGGTAGCCGACGATGCGCGGCAGAAAATATGTCGATGAGCCGTCGGGCGTGAGTCCGGCGCGCGTGTACGCCATCGTGAACTTTGCGGACTCCGCCGCAATCGGGAAATCGCACGAGATGGCGAGGCTGAAACCGCCGCCGGCCGCGCTGCCCTGAATCGCCGCAACCACCGGCGCGTTCATCCGCGTGAAATGCGCGATCGCCTGATGCAGATGGAGCGTCACCTGTTCGAGAAATCCCGGCAGCTCGCCTTCGGGTTGCGCGGCGAACGCCTTCAAGTCGCCCCCCGCGCAGAACATCTTGCCCGCGCCGGCCAGCAGCACCGCGCGAATATCGGGATCAGTCGCGCATCGGCGCGCGGCGTGGCGAATCTCCGACGCCATCTCGAGGTTGATTCCGTTGGCCGCCTCGGGCCGATTCAGCGTGAGGTATGCGACGTGATTGCGCACCTCGAACAACACGGTCGAATAATCTGGCATCGCGCGTCTCCGGTTAAATGTTCAGATCGATTGATACCACGCGGCGATTGCGCGTCCGATTTCGTGCGGCGAGTCTTCCTGGATGAAGTGCACGCCCTTGACCGTCACCTCGCGCTGATTCGGCCATTTGCGGCAGAACTCGCGCTGCGCTCCGGTCAGAATCGCGCCGGGGTCGGCGTTGATGAACAGCTTCGGCGTCGCGCTCTTCTCGAGCCACTTCGAATAGTTCTCGGCGATCGCAACCACGTCCGCCGGTTCGCCTTCGATCGGGATCTCGCGCGGCCACGACAGCGTCGGGCGCCGCGACTCGCCAGGCTGCACGAACGGCTTTCGATACGCACTCAATTCTTCGTCGCTCAGCTTGCGAATCACGCTGCCGGGCAGGATGCGCTCGACGAAAATATTATTTTTCAAAATCATGTCGTCGCCGGCCGGACTGCGCAGCGCCTTGAAGACGTTGACTGCCGTTGGCGACCACTCCGACCATTGCAGCGGCCTGACGATCGCTTCCATGTACGCGATTCCCTTGACCGCCTCGGGATTGCGCGCGGCCCAGTGAAAGCCCAGTGCCGATCCCCAGTCGTGCACGACCAGGGTGACTCGGTGCTTGAGCTTCATGCCTTCGAAGAACGCGTCGAGATGCCGCGAGTGATCCGCGAAGCGATAGGTGCCGGTCGCCGATGGTCCCGATGCGCCCATCCCGATGAGATCGGGCGCGATGCATCGCGCATACGGCTCGAGGTGCGGAATGATGTTGCGCCAAAGGTACGATGAGGTCGGATTGCCGTGGAGGAAGACAATCGGATCGCCGGAGCCGGTGTCGGCGTATGAAATCCAAGTATTGACGAGCTCGAGTTTTTTGCGCGGATGCGGATCCGCGGCAGAAATCTGCGTGTCGTTGTCGCTCATGCTGAAACCTCCTCTCGACCGCTGACTGGACTGATACGACTCCGCAACATTGGGCGCAAGCGTCGGCACGTTTGCCCTCGCGGTAGCAGCGGGCGCAAAATCGCCGCAGTCAGCAAACTTCGTCTAGCGCGAGGACAAATCCGATGGCTGAGAATCGCAAGCGAAAGTTTTGGGGATGGGGCTACGAGGACCAGGGGCCGACTCCCGAACAACAAAAACACATGGCGGAGCGGATGGCCAAGCGATTCGACCTCGGGCCGCTCGAGCTGACGCCGCCGCCCAGGGAAAGCGATCTGAATTTGCGCGCGCCGCGGGTGAAACCGCCGGCCGCGCTCGAGGCGATTTGCACGACGGCCACGCATGAGCGCGCCGGCCATACTTACGGCAAGGGATCGCGCGACATCAGGCGGGCGTTCCGCCGCGACTATCCGAATCCGATCGACGTCGTAGCGTTTCCGCGCGACGAGAAGGAACTGATCGCGGTCCTCGAATGGTGCGACGGTGCGCAGATTGCGGCCGTGCCCTATGGCGGCGGGTCGAGCGTGGTTGGCGGCATCGAGCCGCCGGAAGGCGACCGTTATCGCGGCGCGGTGTCGATTGATCTGATGCATCTCGACAAAGTTGTGGAAGTCGACAAGACCTCGCGCGCGGCGCGGATCCAGGCCGGCGTGTACGGTCCCGCGCTCGACGCGCAGTTGAAGCCGCACGGCCTGACGATTCGGCATTTCCCGCAGTCATTTGAGTTCTCGACGCTCGGCGGATGGATCGCGACGCGGTCGGGCGGACATTTCGCGACGCTGTACACGCATATCGACGACTTCGTCGAATCGCTGCGCGTCGTGACGCCGACGGGAATCGTCGAGTCCCGCCGCTTGCCCGGCTCGGGCGCCGGTCCCAGCCCGGACCGGATGTTCATCGGCTCCGAGGGAATTCTCGGCGTCATCACCGAGGCGTGGATGCGCCTGCAGGACCGGCCGACGTTTCGCGCCGGCGCGTCGGTGCCGTTTCCCAGCATGTTCAAGGCAGCCGATGCCGTCCGCCAGATCTCGCAGGCCGGCATCTATCCGGCCAACTGCCGCGTGCTCGACGAGGGCGAGGCGTTCAACTCCGGCGCCGGCAACGGCGAGGAGGCCGTACTGGTGCTCGCGTTCGAGTCGGCGGACCATCCGCTGGAGCCGTGGATCAAGCGCGCGCTCGAGTGTTGCGCAGATCATGGCGGGAAGATTCCGGCGGACGCCGCGAAGACTCGCACCGACGCCGAAGCGACGCATGAAGGCTCGGCGGGCGCGTGGCGCAACGCCTTTCTGAACGCGCCGTACCTGATGGACACGGTCGCCGCGATGGGGATGGTGAGCGACACGTTCGAGACGGCGATCACGTGGGAGCGCTTTCCGGAATTCCATCGCCAGATGATGGCGACTGCCCGTGAGGTGATCGCGCGCGTGTGCGGCAAGGGCACGGTGACGTGCCGATTCACGCATGTTTATCCCGACGGGCCGGCGCCGTACTACACGATTCTCGCGCCCGGCAAGCGCGGCTCCGAGCTGGAGCAATGGGACGAGATAAAGGCGGCGGTGTCGGATCGGCTGATAGAGCTGGGCGGCACGATCACGCATCATCATGCGGTCGGCAGGTACCATCGGCCGTGGTACGACCGCCAGCGTCCGGATGGATTCGCGCTGGCGCTGAAGGCGGCGAAGCGCGCGCTCGATCCACGGGGGATTTTGAATCCTGGCGTGTTGATCGATCCGTGAACGCAGTCAATCTGGAATTTGGACCCTCACCCGACGCTCGGGAACGAGCGCCGGCCTCTCCCTGACAGGGAGAGGCTAAGAGCTAGTCGTCGATGTTGAGTTGTTTCTTGGCGGCGGCGGTCATCATGTGCGGGGTCCAGGGTGGGTCCCACACTATCTCGACGCTGGCGTCTTCGCAGCCGGGGATGCCTAGCAGCTTGTCCTGGATGTCCTGCGTGATCATCATGCCCATCTGACATCCCGGAGCGGTCAGCGTCATCGTGACGTTGACGACGCGGTTCTCAATCTGAACGCCATAGATGAGTCCGAGATCGACCAGGTTGACCGGAATCTCGGGGTCGTAACACTCGCGCAGTACTTCGTAAACGTCTGCTTCGGTCGGTGCTGGCGAATTCTCCATAGCGTGGAGTCTAGTATATAAGAGGGTGGGCGCGCGCGATATCGCGGTTTCGCGCAGCGCGCGTTCACTGGAGGCCGAAATGCCGGATAAGGAAGATCTCTACGACGAGGCGATCGACGCCTACGCCGACGACAAGTTCGACGAAGCGATCGAGTTGTACAAGCAGGCCCTCGAAATCGATCCGAAATACGTCGATGCGATCCATGGGATGACGATGTGCTACCAGGCGAAGGGCGATCTCGACGCGGCGATCGAATTGACCAAAAAATATATCGCGCAGGAGCCCGAAGACATCCTGGCGTACACCAACCTCAGCATGTTCTATCAGAAGAAGGGCATGGTGCCCGAGGCGGAGGCGGCCGGCGCCGAGGCGCGGCGGCTCGATTGGAAGCGACAACTCAAGGAAGGAAAGAAGTAGGGCGTCGATGAAACTCAAGGACAAAGTTGTACTGATCACCGGCGGCGGATCGGGACTCGGACGCGAGATGGGACTGACGTTCGCGCGCGAGGGCGCGAAAATCGGCGTCAACGACATCAAGCCCGAATCCGCGGCTAACGTAGTCACTGAAATCGAGCGGGCTGGCGGCAAGGCGCGGCCGTTCGTCGCGGACGTGTCGAGCAGCGCGGCTGTGGCGAAGATGTTCAAGGATTTTATTGCGGCGTTCGGCACTATCGACATATTGATCAACAACGCGGGTATCGCACGAAGCCGCGAAACGAGTATCGCGATTCCGACTCATGAAAAGACCGACGAGGACTGGCGCAAGATGCTCGCGACGCATCTCGACTCCACTTTTTACTGCACGCGCGAGGCGCTCAAGGTGATGATACCGAAGCAGTCGGGACGCATCATCAATATCGGATCGATTGCGGGCACGACCGGGCTGGCGTTCGCCGCGGATTACTGCGCGGCCAAGGGCGGGATCATCTCGTTCACCAAGTCGGTTGCGCGTGAAGTGGTGCCGCTGGGGATTTTGGTCAATTGCATTGCGCCAGGATTTATCAATACGCCGATGACCTCGATCGTCGACGGCGAAATGCGCAAGCAGATCGAAGCGATCACGCCGATCGGGCGCTTCGGCGAGCCGAGCGACATCGCGGCCGCGGCTCTGTTCCTGGCCTGCGACGATTCGAAGTTCATGGTCGGCCAGGTGCTCAGCCCCAACGGCGGCTACGTGATTTGAAGTCCTGGCACTGCGGACCGCTCACGCGCGGGACCGGCCGGATGATCCCACGATGCTGAAGCGGTCCGCGGGAATCCTCATTCCTCTGTTCTCGATTCGCACGCGCGACAGTCTCGGCCGCGGCGAGATACTCGATCTCGCGCCGATGATCGATTTCGCGCTCTCGATGGGTCATCGTGTGATTCAGCTGCTGCCGTTGGACGAAACTGATCCCGACGGTCTCAGCCCCTACAGCGCGATGAGCGTGATGGCGATCGATCCGATGTATATTTCGGTGCGCGGGCTGACGGGCGTTGGACGGGTCGTGCTGGCGCGCGCGCGCGAGCCGGTGGGGAAGGGCCGCTTCGTTCCGCGCTCGATCATACGACGCGAGAAATCAGTCTTGCTCGAGCGCGCTTACCGGGCGATGCGAGCGCGCGGCGGCGCCGACGAGAGCGCGCAATTCGACGCGTTCATCGCGGCCAATGATTACTGGATCCACGACTATGCGTTGTTCCGTGCGCTTAAGGATCGCTTCAACTGGGCCATCTGGGAAACCTGGCCGACAGGAATTGCGAAGCGCGATCCCGCAGCACTCGAAACGGTGCGGCGCGAGCTGGCCGATCCGATCGGGATGTACAGCTACTGGCAGTTCATCGCGCATCGGCAATGGTCGCAGATGCGCGCGTACGCATCAGCGCGCGGTGCCTTGATCGGCGGCGACCTCGCGTTTTCGCCGTGCCGCGACAGCGCAGAGGTGTGGGCGAACCAGGCTGAGTTCGATCTGACCCGTACCGTTGGCGCGCCGCCCGACGGCTTCAATCCGAAGGGACAGCGATGGGGGTTGCCGCTGCCCAACTGGAACCAGATGCGCGCGGAGGGATTCAAGGTGCTGCGTGCGCGCGCGCGTCACGCCAGCACGCTGTATGACTTGATCCGAATCGATCACGTCGTCGGGCTGTATCGAACTTTCAACTTCGGTCCGGATCCGAATGAGCCAGGAGGTTTCACGCCGTGGATTGAAGACGAGCAGAGACGCCAGGGTGAAGAGGTGATTCGCACGATCAAGGAGGAGGCAGGCGCCGCCGATCTTATAGCTGAAGACCTCGGCACGGTGCCGCCGTGGGTGCGCCAATCGCTGACGAATCTCGGCGTGCCCGGCTACAAGGTGATGCAATGGGAGCGCGCCTGGGGCCAGGGCGACGAGCCGTTTATCAACCCCACGTCATATCCCGAGCTGTCGCTCGCGACCACGGGGACGCATGACACGGAACCGCTGACAGTCTGGTGGCATGCGCAGCCACCTGGCGACCGTGAGAAATTCGTGCACTCGCTCGGACTCGAAGGCAAGGTGAATCCGCGCCGGATGCTCGAAGAGTCGGCGCGCGAAGCAATCCTGCAGCTGCTGTACTCGGCGCCGTCGCGGCTGGTGATCATTCCCGTTCAGGATTTGTTTGGATGGAGTGCGCGGATCAATCGGCCGGGCACGATTAACGCTTCGAATTGGACTTATCGACTGCCGTTGACGCTGGAACGGATGCGCCGCAGCCACGCGATACAGTCGGACGTCGCGAAGCTGCGCGAGATCGCGATCGGGAGCGGGCGATTCACGGAGACGCCGACCCCAGAAATGAATCTCAAGTGAAACCCACCGTGGGTTTCACACTTCCCTGGGCAGGGGTGACCCCTGCACCCAGTACCAGGATGCGGGACTTCGTCCCTGTTAGGAAGTTATTGGGCGGCCAATCTGAATCTTGACCTCTCCTTGTCCGAGGAGAGGTCGGCGTAAGCCGCGCAAAGCGCGGTGTCGCCGGGAGAGGTGGGACGCCTGACGACGCATCGACGCCGGCTCGCTTAAGCAGAATTCTAAGGTACTCAGGTCGCCGCGAGGCGGAGGCACTACACTCTGATTTGGTGCAAAGGAAAACTGCGCTGATCGTTACGGCATGCGTTCCACCTCTCCCGGCACCACCTGCGGTTGGCGCCGACCTCTCCTCGGACAAGGAGAGGTTAAGATCTGGTCAAGTTGTCGCTTGGCTGTGGGTGAACTATAAGCATTCCTTGGTTGTGAATGCTCGGGAGCCTTTAGTTTTCCCGGAGGTGTCGATGGGACCATTGGAAGGAATTCGCGTGCTTGATTTGAGCATGGTGGTGTCGGGACCATTCTGCACGATGATGCTTGGCGATCTTGGCGCCGATGTCATCAAGATCGAGCCGCCCGATGGCGACGTTTCGCGGATGCTGACCGGACGGGAGCGCGGCGGCGTAACGGTCAGCATCCTCAACTGGAATCGCAACAAGCGCGCGATGATGCTCGATCTCAAGCAGCCCGGGGCCGCTGACGTGTTTCTGAAGATGGCTGAGCGCGCCGATATCGTCGTGCAGAACGTGCGTCCCGGTGTTGTCGATCGGCTGGGCGTCGGCTACGACGCGGTGGCGGCGCGCAATCCGAAGATTGTTTATTGCTCGATTGCCGGTTACGGCTTCTCGGGGCCTTCGGTCGACAAGCCTGCGTACGATCCGATTATCCAGGGGATGGCGGGAGTGATGACCTCGCAGCGGACGCAGGGGCGGCCGCGCGCGGTCAAGAATATTCTCGCCGACAAGGTTACCGCGATGACGGCCGCAATTTCGATTCTCGCAGCGCTCACCGAAGCGCAGCGCAGCGGCAAGGGACAGCATCTGCAGATCGCGATGATCGACGCCGTCGCCTACTACCTGATGCCTGACACCGCGTCGCGCCATACGTATCTGCCGCACGACGTGGGGATTGCGCCCTCGATGAACACGCTCGAGCCGTTTCAGACGGCCGACGGCTATATCACTATCGCGCCGCTGACGGACAAGCATTGGACGGCGATTCTGAACGCGGTCGGGCATCCGGAATGGTTCGAAGGCGACGAGCCGCGGCCGGACAGAGTACGGCGATCGATTAAAAGTCTGATCACGCTGTTCCCGACCAGGCCGTCGGCATACTGGCTCGAACGAATCGAGGCCGCCGACGTTCCATGCGGGCCGGTGAATGACTACGACTCGATCTGGACGGATCCGCAGTTCGTCGCGAATGAGACGTTTTTCGAATACGAGCATCCGAAAGCGGGACGCGTGCGTGCCGTGCGATCGCCGGCGCGATTTTCGCGCACCGAGCCCGAGCTGTGGCGTCATCCGCCGGACCTCGGGCAGCATACTGACGAAATTCTCGGCGAGTTCGGATTCGGCGCCGGCGAGATTTCCGAGCTGCGAGCCAATCGGATCATCAATTGAGGCATCGGTCGAGCATCCGCGCGCTGACGCTCGCAATTTTCTGCGCAATTTTTGCCGCCGTACTTGCGAGCGCACAGGGATGCTCGACGCAAGAGCCCTCGCCGCCGCGCACGATGGCTGCGGGCATTCCGAGCGCGCAACCATCACCGGTCGGCGCACCGGTGGGGACGCATGCGCCGTATGCGATCACGGCGGGACTCGACGGCAATCTCTGGTTCACTGAATACCAGGGCGACGGTATCGGACAGATGACGCCATACGGCGCCACCAAACGCTTTCAAATCGATCCCGACGGATTCGCCGAGCGCATTACCGCGGGTCCTGACGGCGCAGTCTGGTTCACCGATACCGTCGGCAATCGGATAGGACGCGTAGCCTCCGACGGGAAAATCGCGTACGTCAAACTGCCCCATTCGGACAGCGGGCCGGCGGGAATCACGACGGGGCCCGACGAGAATCTGTGGTTCACCGAGCATTCCGGCAATCGCATCGGGCGACTGACCACGACTGGCACCCTGACCGAAATAAATCTGCCCGACGGTGCGGGGCCCGCCGAAATCGTCACCGGCAGCGACGGCAACCTGTGGTTCGCCGAGGACAAAGCGAATCGAATCGCGCGTGTGAGCCTGTCGGGCAACGTCAAGGAATTCGCAATCATGGTCCCCGACAGCCGCCCTGCGATGATGACGCTGGGCGCCGACGGCGACATCTGGTTCACGCAGCCGCAGGCGAACAAGATCGGCAAAATCACGCCCACCGGTCAGATCACGGAGTACTCATTGCCGGCCGCAGGCGTGCCGCTCGGAATCGCGACGGGATCCGACAAGAATATCTGGGTGACGGTGATTCGCGCGCAACTGATCTATCGCGTGACGCCGAAGGGCGATTTCACTGCGCTGCCGATGCCGGAAAAGTCGATGGCGACGTTCATCACGGCCGGTCCCGACGGGATGCTCTGGTTCACCGAGCCGAACGGCAAGGTCGGAAAAATTTCGACTGCAGGCGACGTCAAGGAATACGTCTTTTCGACTCCGTATAAAGAGACCAACTAGCTCGCCGGGTTGGACGGGTCGCGGCTGTTCCGTTTGCCGGGATTTGCGCTATAAGCGGACTGTCTGATTGGAACCAAAACATTGGGCGCGTTTGGATTCCGGCATCATGCCGCAAGGGAGAATTGAGCGATGGGCAAGCTCGACGGAAAAGTAGCCGCGATCACCGGCGGCGGCCGCGGTATCGGCCGCGGCATCGCGCGGGCATTCGCCGCGCAGGGATGCGCAGTGGTAGTCAACGATCTGGGCGTGACGGTCGCCGGGCAAAAGGAAACTCAATCGCCCGCCGACGACGTGGTAAAGGAAGTCAAGGCCGCCGGCGGCAACGCAGTTTCCAATCACATGGATATCGCGACGGTCGAAGGCGGCGAGGGCCTCGTCAACCAGGCGATCAAGGAATTCGGCAAGCTCGACATCCTGGTCAACGTCGCCGGCATTTTGCGCGACCGCATGATCTTCAACATGTCGGAACAGGAATGGGACGACGTGATCCGCGTGCACCTGAAGGGGCACTACTGCACGATCAAACCCGCGTCGGCGCATATGCGCGAGCGCAAGTACGGCAGGATAATCAACTTCTCGTCGAACTCGGCGCTCGGCAGTCCAGGCCAGCCGAACTACGCCGCGGCCAAGGCCGGAATACTGGGTCTGACGTACTCGAGCGCGAACTCGCTGCAGAAGTACGGGATAACGGTCAACGCGATCATGCCAGGCGCATCAACGCGCATGACCGACACGATTCCCGCCGGCAGGATGCCCGGTGCGACCGGGATTCCGCAGTCGGACAAGGTCGAGGGCACGCCGCGCGATCCCGCCAACGTTGCGCCGATCGTGGTATTTCTCGCGAGTGACGACGCCGCGAACGTTACCGGCCAATGCTTCGGCGCGTCGGGCTTTCGCATCATGCGCTATCGGCATATCGCGCCCGACAAGGTGCTCTACAACAACGGCCCATGGAATGTTGACGAACTTTTCGACCGGCTCAAGAACACGCTGCTGGTGGACCTGGGCACGCCGCGGATGTAGCGGGATGCTTTGCGATGCGCTCGCCGCCGAAATCAGTTAGTGGTGGCGGCGGGCGCTTGAAGGTCAAAACTGTCGTCGAGGAATCTGATCACTTTCGCCGCGTAGCCAGTGGGATCCTCGAACAGCGCGTCGCCGTGACCGCCGGAGGGCACCACCCACATCTTCGCGTTGAAGCCGCCCGCGGCGAGCAGCGCCTGGCCGTCGGCCAGCGGCGTCACCTTGTCGTCGCGATTCTGAATGATGAGCAGCGAGCATGCGCCAAGGTTGCCCGCGTCTGTCGCCGGTGAAATTTTATCCAGCTTGCGGCCGAACCAGAACTGCGCTTCCCACATGACGGTGCTGAGGAACGCGGGATTCAGCTGCGACATCGACGGGCTGCGCCTGAAAAGTTGCTCGAGGTTGGCGTACGAACTGTCGGCGACGATCGCGGTGAAGACCGGCTGCTCGGCTTGCGCCATGATCGCGCCGGCGGCGCCCTCGGATACTCCCAACGCTGCGATCTTCGTGAAGCCGTCATCCATCAGCGTGCGCGCTGTCGCCAGCGCGAATTTGCGCTTGAGCATCCCCCAGTTGATTCCATAGCTGGGATTGTTGGCGCTGTAGACGGCGACCACGGTGTAGCCGGCGCCCAGCAGAAACTTGACGTAGGGAATCATCGCGGTCTCCGGTGCGCCCGCGGGCGGTATGATCACGACCACCTCGCGCCGCTTGCCCGGGAAGTACCATCCGACCACGCTGACCTGGTGATGGGCGATGCCGTCCTCCTCGACCACGCCGCAATCCAGCCGTTCGGGCTCGACCCCGAGCGCGGCGCCGACGTCAGTCAACGAGCCGCGCATGAACGATGGAACGTGCTGGCCGAAAACGTCCTGTCCGCCGCGGCGCAGAAATTCCGGGTAGCGCAGCGATCGCGCGACGAGGAATCCAGCGCCCAGCCACAGGATGGTGGGAACGCCGAATAGAATTGAGGCCATGACGACCAGATGTCGCCGGGCCACTGGCTTCCAGGTTCTGGACTTGGCAGTTGGAGACGTATCGCCCATCCTTGGGCTTATGCACGATTTCGCACGCTATAGCAAGTATTTGCAACATTATTTGTGCAATACAGCTTCCTGCCGAGAAAATTTTCAACGCGCTTGTTAGCGAATCATGCGACCCCTATGCTGCGTTGCAGGAAGGCGACGCGCATGGCTGATTGGGATCCTGAACTCTACAACCGATTTCGTCGCTATCGCGCGGAGCCCGTCGAACACATTCTGTCGCGCCTTCAGCTCACCCGCGACGAGAAAATAATCGACCTCGGATGCGGCTCCGGTGAGAACACGCTCGAGCTGGCGCGGCGCAGCCCGCATGGATCGGCGCTCGGCGTCGACGGCTCGCCCGCGATGATCGAGGCGGCGCGCAAGTTGCTCGACAGCGAGCCGGCCGATCTTCGCGTTCGCGTTTCATTCGAGTTGCTCAACGTTCCCGACTTTCGCGCCGACCGCGCGTACACGCTGATTTTCTCGAACGCTGCTTTTCAATGGATCCCCGATCAACGCGCGCTGTTCGCTGCATGCTTCAACGCGCTACGGCCCGACGGAACGATCGTGGTGCAGATGCCGGCCAACGAAACCGAGACGGCCAAGATGGAAATCGGCCGGCTTGCGCGCGAGGCGCCGTGGAACGCGATGCTACACGGGCGTGAGCGCGCGTTTCATGAAGAGCCGCCGGAATTTTACACGGCGATGCTCGCGCGGCTTGGTTACGATCGAATCGACAGCTATCACCTGACGTTTCATCATCCGATGTCGAGGCCGGCCGATGTCGTTCAATGGTACCGCTCGACCGGACTGCGGCCGTTCCTCGATGCGATTCCGAAAAATCGTCATGACGAATTTCTTGCCGAGCTGACGGCGCGCCTCAACGCCGCGTACGGCACTTCGGGGCCGATGACGTTCGACTTCAAGCGGCTGTTTATCTGGGGCCGCCGCCCCGGGCCTTAAGATGGCGCGCGCACGCAATCATCCCGCGCTCGTCGCGCACGGCGGCGCCGGCAATGCGGGGCCTGGCGCCGAGCGTTCGGAGCGCCGCCGCGCGATGATGACGGCGATGCGCCTCGGCGCGCGAATTCTCCGCGCCAACGGCAGCGCGCTCGAAGCCGTCGTCGCCACAGTGGTCTCGCTCGAGGATCATCCGCTCTTCAACGCCGGCTACGGCTCGCTGCTGAACTCCGAGGGCAACGTCGAGATGGATGCGTCGGTGATGTTCGCCGAGCCTGTTCCCGCTCCAACCGAATCGAAGCCTGCCGCGCGTGGCAAACGTGCGCACCGTCCTGATCACGCCGATGGATCCGACTACACCGTGTCGGCCGGCGCGGTCGCAGTGGTCAGCCGCGTGCGAAATCCGATCATGCTGGCGCGCGCCGTGATGGAACATTCGCCGCATATTCTGATGGCGGCCGCCGGCGCTGAAAGCTTCGCGCGAAGGGTGGGAATCCGGCTCGTGCGGCCCGAGGAAATGATTACCGAGCGAGCGCGCGAGCGATGGCGTGCGCGAAAGCAGCAGACCGGCATGCTCGAGGCCGAGGCCGCCGCGCGCGCCGCGATGGGACAGGGCCATGGCACAGTAGGCGCGGTCGCGGTCGACGTGCGCGGCGGAATCGCGGCTGCGACCTCGACCGGCGGCGTGCCCGGCAAACTTTTCGGACGGGTGGGTGACTCCGCGCTGATCGGCGCCGGCACCTTCGCGCACGCATTCGGGGCCGCGTCGGCAACGGGGCAGGGCGAAGCGATTATCCTGACCGCGCTGTGCCGCGAAGCTGTGCTGGCGCTCGGCGACGGTTCGCCGCAGGCCGTCGCACGCGAAGCGATCGCCGAAATGATCGACGCGACCGGTGCGGAAGCGGGCGTGATACTGCTCGACCGGCGCGGGCGCATCGGCTACGCGCACAACGCCGCGTCGATGCAAGTCGCGCGCTACGATCCGATCAGTGGATTGAATCATACGTGGCTCGAGCCGATCGGAAAGACTCTTCGTCCGTGACTCCGGTGCCCGACGATACAGCTGCGAGTCGTCCGGTTCTTCAGCCCACGACGCTCGCGATCGCGTCGATTTTCGCTTTCATAATTCTCGCGCAGGGAATCAGCGCCCCGTTCCAGAAGGACGCGGAACCGCAATCGGCCGAGTGGATTCAGAGCATCGTGCGCGACGGCCATTGGCTGATACCGAGCGACGCGTACGGCTACACGGATCGCAAACCGCCGCTGTTCTACTGGCTATCGGCAATCGTCGCGGACGCGACCGGCGGCATCGTCGACGAAGTTCGCGCCCGCGCAGTGTCTGTCGTTGCAGGCACCGCGCTCGCAACAGCCATTCTCGCTTGGACGGCCGCAAACGTCGGCGCCTCGGAAGGATGGCTCGCGTTTCTATTGATACTCGGCACGTACGGATTCGCCTCGCGCGCCACCGAAGCATTGACCGACATGCTGCTGACGTTCCTGCTCTTCGCCGCATACTGCGCGATTTTTCCACTACTCGGTACGCCACCGGCTGAATCATCGCGCAGAAAAATATTCGTGGGCGTGATTCTCGGTCTTGGAATTCTGGCGAAAGGCCCGGTCGCGGTCGTGCTATGCGCGCTCGCAGCGTCGCTCTATCTGCTGATCGAGCGCCGCAATCCGCTCGCGATGCTGCGTGAGCGATGGCCATGGGAGGTCGTCGCGATCGCGGTCGCGATTGGCGCGATTTGGTACATACCGGCGGCAATCGTCGGCGGTCACAAGATCATAAGGATAATCTTTGCGGAGAACTTCGGCCATTTCATGCCGGCCAAACTCGGTGGAACCGGCGAGAGCTATCGCCCCTTCTATTTTATCGCCGCACGCCTGCTCGGCGGCGCGTTTCCGATGACGCTGCTTATAATCCCCGCCGCGCTGGCCTTCCACACCGGCGAGATTTTCGCGGAGAAGCGAAAGCCCGTGATCTACCAGGTCAGCATGTCGCTCGCGGTGCTGCTGTTTTTCTCAATCGCAAGCGTAAAGCGCGACGATTACATCCTGCCGGCGCTGCCGGGAATCGCAATCCTGTGCGCGTCGGTGTTCACGCTCGCCGTCCGCGGCTGGGCAGCAAAGTTACGCGACGCGCTCGTGATAATATGGTTTTGCAGTCCCATTCTGATCGCCTTCCTGCGATTCTTCCCGCACGCAAATCTCCAATCGAGCGACGCCGCCTACTACGCGGTTTTCCAAACAATTGGCAAATCTCTTTACGTAGTAATCATCGCATGGCTGCTGACGACGGTCGCCGCGATATACGCATTGGTTCGCCACCGCGAGGTTGTTATCGGCGCCGCATTCGGCCTTCTCGCACTTTTCGGGAGTCTGCTCTGGACCATTTGGTTGCGACCCGGACTCGCCGATGCACGCAGCATAAAGAGTTTCGTCCCGACCGTTGCCGCTCACGTCAAGTCAGATCAGTTGTGCATCCCAAACGGCATCAACTACGAACTGTCGTACTACTACGGCGCCGCAGTTCCTGATCTCACAAACCCTAAATGCGCCTACCTCCTCGCGACGTCGCGCGAGCTGGACGCGATGACGGCCGAGTATCGCGAGCGCCTCAAACTCCTGGCGAAATCTAACCTAATCGGCGGCGGCGGCCCGCCCGCCCTATTTGAAATCTCACCCGAAGCCGCTAAATAGAAACCAATGGCTGATCCCGCTGAACAGGCCGAGCATGCAATAAGCGCCCTGATGCGCTTCGTCGTCTCATTAATCATCCCAATCTGGGCACTCGCAATGCTCGCCCTCGGCATCGAATACCGCTCCCTCTGGTGGCTCGGATGCGGCGTCGCAGTCGGCGCCATCGGACTCCTGCTCCTGGTCGGCAACCCGCTGGCCGCACCCGCACTCGACCTTCGCGAACGCTGGCGCCGCTGAAAGCGGCGGCGGAGGAATCAAATGCGGGGCTGCGCGCCCCACGCCCGCGGCAGGGGTGACCCCTGCACCCAGTATTAAGGGAAAAGATGCGGGACTTCGTCCCTGTTAGGAGGTTGGGGCGCGAGGACGCGAAGGAGGCGCTGTCGATTTTCCAGAAAGGTCGACCTCTCCTACCCGAAATAGTTCTAACAGGCCGTAAGGCCGCATCTTCTCTTTTTTCTTAATACCGGGTGCAGGGGTCACCCCTGCCGCGGGTGCGGGGCGCGCAGCCCCGCATCTGATTCCTCTCCTACTCGTGCTGATTTGCGGGCTGTGTCGGGGCAGGATATTCTTTAGGTCCGATGCCGATTTTCGAGTATGAATGTTCGCGATGCGCGCTGGTCAGCTCGCACGTGGTGATGGGTTCTTCCGGGCGCCGCGAGCGCCGCGAATGTCCTGAGTGCGGGTCGGCGCGGCTACGGCGGGTGATGTCGTCGTTCGCGGTGGTTGAGAGTGAGGCGTCGCGGCTGGCGAGTTTCGACGCGTCGAAGCCGCGGGACGATTCGTTCTATCGCGACTCGCGCAATGTTGGATTGTGGGCGAAGAAGCGGGCCAAGGAGATGGGCGTCGATCTTGGATCAAAATTCGAGGCGACGGTCGAAAAAGCACGCAGTGGCAAGTTGATCAAGGAGATGACCTGACGGCGATGGTGGGTGACAACAAGGATCGGCTGGGCGAGAAGCTGAAGGATGCTGGTGCCGCGCGCGAGGATCAATGGGCTCGAAAGAACGATGCGGAGCTGGTCGATAAGATGCGCAAGCGGTTGAGCCAGACGGCTTGTCCGAAGTGCAAAGAAAT
>JBEKLS010000067.1:0-20235 GCA_050010075.1 Binatus sp. (SeqCode)
CGCTTCTTCGGCGGCGCGGTCGGATTTCTCGCGTACGACATCGTGCGATGCTTCGAAAAAATTCCCGAGACAGTTAAGGACGATCTTGGCGCGCCCGACTTCCACCTGATGTTCACCGACACGGTGCTCTGCTTCGACAACGTCCGCCAGACGCTCAAAATAATCGCCAACGTGCCGGTCGAGGAGTTTGCCTCGACCAAAATGGCCTATCAAAGCGCTCGAATTAAAATCGACGAGATCATCGAACGCCTCAAACGTCCCGCCGTGCCGCCGTTTCTCGAAGGCGCGAGCAACGTCGCAATCAACGACGCGTCGATCACCTCGAACGTGACGCGCGAAGGCTACATGGCGATGGTCTCCGCCGCGAAGGAGTACATCGCGGCCGGCGATATTATCCAGGTCGTCCCATCGCAGCGCTTCGAGGCGCCCCTGACCGCGCATCCGTTCAACATCTACCGCAGCCTGCGCACGATTAACCCGTCGCCCTACATGTTCTACCTGCGCCTGGGCGATCACACGCTGGTGGGAGCGTCGCCCGAGGTGATGGTGCGCGTCGAGGGTCGCGAGATAACGCTGCGGCCGATCGCAGGAACGCGGCGTCGTGGCGCGACCGAAGCCGAGGATCGAGAGCTCGAAGCCGAGCTGCTCGCCGATCCCAAGGAGCGCGCCGAGCACGTGATGCTGGTCGATCTCGGGCGCAACGATGTCGGCCGCGTTTCTGAAATCGGCTCGGTGAAAGTGAACGAGCTGATGATCGTCGAGCGCTACTCGCACGTGATGCACATCGTGTCGAACGTTACCGGCACGCTGCGCGAAGGATGCGACGCGTTCGACGCCTTCGCCGCGACCTTTCCGCAAGGCACAGTCTCCGGCGCGCCGAAAATCCGCGCGATGGAAATCATCGACGAGCTCGAAAGCGTCCGCCGCGGAGTGTATGCGGGCGCGGTCGGCTACTTCAGCTACACCGGCAATACCGATACGGCAATCGCGCTGCGCACGCTGCTCATCAAGGGGAACCGCGTTTATATCCAGGCCGGCGGCGGCGTCGTCGCCGACTCGGATCCCGCCGCCGAGTTCGACGAATCGGTCAACAAAGCTCGCGCGATGGTGCGGGCGCTTCAGGCCGCGCGCGAGTTCGAAATCGCGGCCCGGAGGTGAGTCGCATGGCGTCAAATGAAAAACTTCGCGTGCTGATGATCGACAACTACGACTCGTTTACCTACAACATCGTGCAGTACCTCGGCGAACTCGGCGCCGATGTCATCGTCAAGCGCAACGACACGATCGACGTCGCCGGCGTTCGCGCGCTTCATCCTGACGCCGTCGTCATCTCGCCGGGCCCGTGCACTCCGACTGAAGCCGGAATCTCGCTGACTCTATTGCGCGAGATGGCGGGCGAAGTTCCGATTCTCGGCGTGTGCCTCGGCCTGCAATGTATCGGCGAAGCTTTCGGCGGCAGGGTCGTGCGCGCCGATCGCCTGATGCACGGCAAGACCTCGCCGATAATTCACGACGGCAAGACGATCTTCGACGGCATCCCGAGTCCGTTCGACGCGATGCGCTATCATTCGCTGCTGGTCGATGCGGCGACGATTCCGCCTGCGCTGGAAGTCAGCGCCCGCACGGCGGAAAACGAAATCATGGGGCTGCGTCACAAGCAGCACGCAGTCGAAGGCGTGCAGTTTCATCCCGAATCGATTCTGACTTTCGAAGGCAAGCATCTGCTGCAAAATTTTCTCGACAGCCTCGGGCGCAACGGAGGCGCGCAATGAGCGCACTCCACGACGCGCTGCAAGCGCTCATCGACGGGCGCTCGCTCACCGACGCCGAGGCAGAGTTCGCGATCGGCGAGATCATGGACGGCGGCGCGCATGATGCCGTGGTCGGCGCGTTCCTGGTGGTGCTGAAAATCAAGGGCGCCGAGGCCGACGAGCTCGCAGGCGCGGTGCGTGCGATGCTGCAGCGCGCGCTTCCGCTGAATCTTCGCGACGGCGAGGTGCTCGACACCTGCGGCACCGGTGGCGACGGCGCCAGCACGTTCAATATCTCGACCGGCGCGGCGTTGATCGCAGCTGCGGCGGGCGTTGCGGTCGCGAAGCATGGCAATCGCGCAATCAGCGGCACGGTCGGCACGGCCGACGTGCTCGAAGCGATGGGCGTGAAGATCGATTGCGATCCCGAAGGGCTGAAACGATGCCTCGACGCCGCTGGATGCTGTCACATCTTCGCGCAGGCGTATCATCCCGCGTTCAGAAAGATCGCACCGCTCCGACGCGAGCTGCGTATCCGCACCATCTTCAATCTGATGGGCTCGATCGGCAATCCGGCGCGTCCGCGTTTTCATCTGCTGGGCGTCGCCGAGGACAGCCTGATCAAACCGATGGCGCGTGCGCTGAAGGCGCTTGGAACCCGGCACGCGATGGTCGTGCACGGCGGCGACGGCATCGACGAGATCGCGATCAGCGGTCCGACTCGTGTAATGGAACTTCGCGACGGCGAATTAACCGAATATGAAATCACGCCGGAGAGCCTCGGCGTGCGGCGCGGCGACGATCGCGCGCTGGTGATCAGGAATCTCGACGAGGCCGTGCGCGTTCTGCGCGGCGCGCTTGATGGCGGCGCAGGGCCGGCGCAAGATGTGCTCGCACTCAACGGCGGCGCCGCAATCTACGTCGGCGGCAAGACTGCGTCGCTCAAAGAAGGCGTCGATGCCGCGCGCGAAATCATCGCCAGCAGCCGCGCCCTGGAAGTTCTCGATAAGATGCGGCGCGCCAGCCACGAAGAAACCCGGAAAGAACTACGATGAGCTCGATCCTCGACAAAATTTACGCCGCCAAGCGCGTCGAAGTCCGCGCTCGGCGCGCAGTCGTGTCGCCGATGGCGATCGTCGCTGAGGCGGGACGTGCACCCGCGCCGCGCGATTTCGTTGCGGCGCTGCGCAAGCGGCGGCCCGCGATAATCGCCGAGATCAAGCGCGCCTCACCGAGCAAGGGCGACATCATGCCGGGACTCGATCCGGCAAATGTCGCGCTCGAGTATGTCGTCGGCGGAGCTGCCGCTATCTCCGTGCTGACCGACATGCATTTCAAAGGCACGCTAGACGATCTGCGCGCGGTCCGCGCCGCGGTGGACGCTCCGCTGTTGCGCAAGGATTTCATCTTCGAGCCGTACCAGGTTTATGAGGCGCGTGCGGCGGGCGCCGATTGCATCCTGCTGATCGCCGCGATGCTGAAAGAAGGCGAATTGCGCTCGCTGGCAGCGCTGGCGCGTGAGCTTGGGATGGCGACGCTGGTCGAGTCGCACGACGCCGCCGAGTTTGCGCTCGCTGAGAAAATCGGCGCGGCCCTTATCGGCATCAACAATCGCGACTTGCACACTTTTGTGACTGATATCGCCGTGACGGAGCGTCTGCTCGCTGACTACAAAGGCGACGCGCTGATCGTTACCGAGAGTGGAATCGACTCACCTGGCGATATTCGGCGACTCGACGCCGCTGGCGCGCGCGCGTTTCTAATCGGCGAGAGCCTGCTGCGAGGAGGCATGCCCGGCGCGAAACTCGGCGAGCTGATGACGGCGTTGGTAAGATGACGGTACGCGTGAAAATCTGCGGCATCACGCGCGTCGAAGACGCGCACGCGGCGATCGCCGCCGGCGCCGATATGATCGGCCTCAACTTCCACGCGAAGAGTCCGCGTTACATCGATATCGAACGTGCGCGCGAGATTCGCGCGGCGGTTGGCGCTCGCGCGGCCGTCATTGGAGTGTTCGTGAACGCGGAGCGCGCCTACATAGACCAGCGATTGCAGTTGGCCGAGCTGGATATGATCCAGTTTTCGGGCGACGAGGACGGCGCCGCGATTGCAGGCTGGCCGGTACCGTCGATTGTCGCGCGCCGGCTGAAGCCGGGCGAAACGCCAAGCGTGACGACCGCTCGCGGCGACTACGTGCTGTTCGACTCGTTCGACGCGAAACTCCACGGCGGCACGGGCATCCGCATCGCGCTCGAGCAGCTTCGCGCTTTTGATTTGAGCCGCGCGTTTGTCGCGGGCGGTTTGAATCCCGACAACGTGGCCGAGGTGGCCGCGCTCAAGCCCTACGCGGTCGACTGCGCCAGCGGCGTCGAATCGGCGCCGGGCATCAAGGACCATGATAAACTCAGGAGCTTCGTCAACAATGCAAAACGTTCCCGATAGCCGCGGCCATTTCGGCCAGTTCGGCGGCAAGTACGTCGCTGAAACCCTGATGCCGGCGCTGTTCGAGCTCGAACGCGCCTACAAGGAAGCGCGCCGCGATCCAGAATTTCGCGCCGAGCTCGAGCAGCTCTCGCGCGAGTTCGTGGGACGCCCGACGCCGCTCTACCTGTGCGCGAATCTGACGGCGAAGCTCGGCGGCGCGAAAATTTATCTGAAGCGCGAGGACCTTTGCCACACCGGCGCGCACAAGGTGAACAACACGCTGGGGCAGGCGTTGCTCGCGGTGCGGATGAACAAGTCGCGCATCACGGCCGAGACCGGCGCGGGACAGCATGGCGTGGCGACGGCGACGATGGCGGCGCTGTTCAAGCGCGAGTGCGAAGTCTTCATGGGCTCGGTCGACATCGAGCGGCAATCGCTGAACGTCTTTCGTATGAAGCTGCTCGGCGCCAAGGTCACAAGTGTCGAAGGTGGCAGCAAGAGCCTGAAGGACGCGATGAACGAGGCGCTGCGCGACTGGATCGCGACCGTGCGCAACACTTACTACCTGATCGGCACGAGCGCCGGGCCGCATCCCTATCCGATGATCGTGCGCGACTTCCAGGCGGTCATCGGACGCGAGGCGCGCCGTCAGATTCTCAAGCATGAAGGGCGGCTGCCTGACGTGCTGATCGCATGCGTCAACGGCGGCTCTAATGCGATCGGGCTTTTCTATCCGTTTATCAAAGACACTAACGTCAAGCTGATTGGCGTCGAGGCAGCCGGGCTCGGCATCAGCGGACCGCATCATGCGGCCACGATAACGGCGGGCAGCATCGGCGTTCTGCACGGCAACAAGACCTACCTGCTGCAGGACGAGCTCGGGCAGATTCGCGAGACGCATTCGATCGCGGCGGGCCTCGACTACCCAGGCGTCGGCCCCGAGCATTCGTGGCTCAACGACGTGGGCCGCGCGCAATACACGTCGGTGACCGACGCCGAAGCGCTCGACGCATTGAAGACGCTGTCGGAGACCGAGGGAATCATCCCGGCGCTCGAGAGTTCGCACGCTGTGGCGCATGCGATCAAGCTGGCGCCGCAAATGCCGAAGGAGCAAATCATGATCGTGAATCTGTCCGGACGCGGCGACAAGGATATGGGCACGATCGCCAAGGCGTTCGGAGTGACGGTGTAGAGCTATGGCTGGCGCAGGCAGAATCAAACGTAAATTTCGCGAGCTGCGCGCGCGCGGCGAGGCGGCGTTGATACCATTCATCGTGGCGGGCGATCCCGATCTTGATACGACGCGGCGGCTCGTGCTCGAGCTCGAGGCTCGCGGCGCCGACTTGATCGAGCTGGGCGTGCCGTTTTCCGATCCGATGGCCGACGGACCCGCCAATCAGCGCGCGACGGCACGCGGGCTCGGCGCGGGCGCGTCACTGGCAGCGATATTCTCGATGGTCAGCGAGCTTCGCGCGCAAACGCAAATTCCGGTGATCCTGTTCGGGTACTTCAACCCGATTTTTCACTACGGATGCGAGCGTTTGTGCGCCGACGCCGCGCGCGCTGGAATCGACGGGCTGCTGGTGCTCGATCTGCCGCCCGAAGAAGCGGGCGAGCTCAAGAAGCCGGCGCGCGCCAACGGCCTCGATATCATTTACCTGCTCGCGCCGACCACGCCGCTCGACCGCAGTCGCGTGATCGCGCGGTCGGCCAGCGGCTTTCTCTACTACGTGTCGGTGACCGGCGTCACCGGCGCGCGAGCGCATCTCGACAGCGGCATCGCGGAGCATATGCGCGAGCTGCGCGGCGTGACTGATCTGCCGATAGGAGTGGGCTTCGGCATCTCGACGCCCGAACAGGCAGCCGAGATCGCGATGATGGCGGATGCGGTCGTCGTCGGCAGTGCGATATCGTTGGTGATCGAGGCGCACGTCAAATCAGGCGACGTGACGACGGCGGTCGGCGGACTGGTTGGCGCGATGAAAGACGCGATGAAAGCGGCGCAGCGCGTCGAGCGCGCGCCCGCGGCGGAGAATTCAGATGGCTGAACGCGAACAGACGCCGGTCGCGACGCAGGCGCCCTCCGACGATATCTGGTCGAAGTGCCCGTCGTGCAAGGAGATGGCGTTCCGCAAGGAAGTGGAGCGCAACCTGAACGTATGCCCCAAGTGCGGCTATCACTTCCGGGTGACGGTCGCGCAGCGGCTTTCGATCAGCGTCGATCGCGGAACCTGGCGCGAGCTGATGGTCGAAATGGCTATCGGCGATCCGCTCGGCTTTGTCGATTCCAGACCTTATCCCAAGCGGATGGAACAGGCGCGCGCGAGCAGCGGCCGCAACGACGCGGTGGTGGTCGGGATCGGCAAGATCGAGAACCGGCCGGTGGCGGTCGGCGTGATGGATTTTGAATTCATGGGCGGCAGCATGGGCGTGGTGGTGGGCGAGAAGATCGCGCGGCTGTTCGAGATCGCAGGTGAGCGCAAGCTGCCGGTGATCCTGTTCATCGCGTCGGGCGGCGCGCGGATGCAGGAAGGCGCGCTCTCGTTGATGCAGATGGCGAAAGTCTCGTCCGCGATCGCGCGCTTTCGCGACGCGCGTCTGCCTTACATCTCCGTGCTCTGCGATCCGACGACCGGCGGCGTGGCCGCGTCGTTTGCGATGCTCGGCGATTTGAATATTTCGGAGCCGGGCGCGCTGATCGGTTTTGCGGGACGGCGGGTCACGGCGCAGACCAGCAACGTGGAGCTGCCCGAGGATTTTCAACGTTCGGAATTTCTGCTGGCGCACGGCATGCTCGACGCGATCGTCCCGCGCCATCAGATGCGCTTCACGCTCGGGCGAATCCTCGCGATGCTGACGCGGCCGCGCGGTAATCACGGCGCAGGCGCGGGCAAGGGCAAGGCGCGGCGCGGGGCATAAGTCTTCCGCCAATGACCGAGGGGCGGTAGAAGAGAGATCTGATGAAGCGAAAATATTGGGAAGTGCTGCAGGCGATGCCCGCTGGCGAGCTCGCCAAGGTCGTCGAGCGATTCGATGAGCTCGAGTTGGACGGAGTGTGGGCGCCGCAGTTGCACTCGCCGCCGTTCGTGACGCTGGCGGCGGTCGCGATGGCGAGCAAGCGAATCAAGATTGGCACCGGAATCGCGCTCGCATTCACGCGCAGTCCGATGGAGACTGCACTCAGCGCGCTCGACCTCGACAGAATCAGCGGCGGGCGGATGGTGCTGGGACTCGGCACCGGCGTGCGGCTGTGGAACGAGCGCAGCTACGGAATCGTGTACGGCAAGCCGGTCGCGCATTTGCGCGAGGTGGTCGAGACGGTGCGCGCGATAATCGAAAAGGGTCACACGGGTGATCTCGGCGCGATCGACGGCGTTTATCACAAGCACGATCTGCGCGGCTTCAACACCGGCCGCAAGCCCGCGCGCGGCTCGATTCCAATTTACGTTCCTGCGCTGTTCGAAAATACGGTCGTGATGGCGGCGCAGGTCGCCGACGGCCTACTCGGGCATCCGATGTGGTCGGCAAACTGGATTGCGCAACAGTCGACGACGCTCGACCGCGCTCTTCACGAAAAAGGCAGGCCGCGCGATCAGTATCACGTGAATCTGTGGAGCTATGCGGCTGTCGCGAACAATCGCAAGCAGGCAATCGACGACATGCGCGGCACGGTGGCCTTCTATTCGAGCGTCGCGCAATACGAGAAGTACTACGCAGAGCATGGGTTTGGAGCACAAGCGCGCGCAGTCGTGGAGGCGGCTAATCGCAAGGATGTGGCGGCGATGCTGAAGGCGGTGCCCGATGAGATGGTCACGACGTTTGCGATTGCGGGCACGCCCGACGAGACGCGCGAGCGCGTCGAGAAGATGTGGCAATACGCGGACTCGATGACGTTGACGGCACCGGCGAATTTTATACCCAGCGCGAAGGTCGCGGAGTATCGCGAAGCGATAGTCAGTAACTTCTATAAGGCAGACAACTAAGTCTTAGTGAAACCCCTCCGTGGGTTTCACGCTTCCTTGGGCAGGGGTGACCCCTGCACCCAGTATCAAGACCAGCTGCGCTACGCAGGCCTTATGTTTTGATTCAGTTTGAACAGGTTCGTTGGGTCATACTTTTTCTTCAGGGCTGAGAGGCGCTGGTATTTCGCGGGGCCGTAGGCTGCCTTGATTCTTTCGGCGCCCTCGTCGGCTTCCCCTCCCAGGTAGTTAACGTACACGCCGCCGGTCGAGTAGGGTTGCATCGCTGTCCAGAATTCACGCGCCCATCGCGCGACGCTTTCAGTGTCGGCCGGCTCGGCGCATTGACCAAGGCTCATGAAACTATACTCGACGTCGCGGAAGTTGAACGCAGTCGCGTCGCGGTCGATGCGACTTACCGCGCCGCCCAGCTGATGCTCGATCAGTCCGTGACAGATAGGCGCCGGACGCTTAGCGCAATATGCTTCCATCGTATCGATTACGCCGTCGCTGACTTCCTTGATGAAGCTCGATTTCCAGTAGTAGTGGAAGCCCTTGGGATAAAAGCCGTCGATCAACTTCTGCGCGTCCGTGTAAGGCATCGGTGCTATCTGATCGATTAGCAGCGAGTGCGATGTCCTAAGTGGCTTCACGACGCGCTCGCCATCCTCGATAGGTCCGCTGTAGCAGACCGGAATACCTACGATAGGAGTTCCGTCTGGGAGAGTTATAAGAACCGCGCCGGAGGCTAGCTGGTCCGGTGCTTCAATCGTCAGATCGCGGAAGAGTTTCAGCGCCTCCTGGGCCTTGGCGAACGGAAAAGCGACCAGCCCGGCCAGCACCGGACCTACAGGATGAAGTTGATACTCGAGCGAGGTGACCACGCCGAAATTTCCGCCGCCACCGCGCAAGCCCCAGAACAGATCCGAGTTTTCGGTGGCGCTGGCGGTGAGGAGATGTCCGTCGGCGGTGACGACATCGGCCGCGATGAGATTATCGGACGAGAGGCCATGCTGACGCGCCAGGTAACCCCATCCGCCGCCGAGAGTGAGGCCGGCGACGCCGGTGGTGGAAACCTGCCCGCCGGTCGTGGCCAGGCCGAAGGCTTGCGTCTCGCGATCGAACTCCGCCCAGGTCACTCCGGGTTCGGCGCGGGCCGTGCGGCGCACAGGATCGACGCGCACGCTTTTCATCGCGGACAGGTTGATCATCAGGCCGCCTTCGCAGACCGCGTTGCCGGCGATGTTGTGTCCGCCGCCTCGAACCGCGACGAGGAGATCATGCGACCGCGCGAAGTTGACGGAATCGATGACGTCGGCGGCGCCGTTGCAGCATGCAATCAGCGCGGGTCGTTTGTCGATCATGCCGTTCCAGATCTTGCGCGCGTCGTCGTAGCCGGCGTCATCGGGCTGGAGCAGCGGACCACGCAGACTTGTTTTGAACTCCTTGACTGCAGACGGCTCAATCACATGCTGATTCGCCATGACGAGACCTCCCCTTTTTGCAGTGATGGGAAAGTAGCGTTTTGGCGCGTGTAGCAGAATAGTCTTCGGGCCGAGGGTCCGCTCGAATTCTTCCGCCGGATGGCGCTAGCCGGTAAACTTCGGCTGGACATGGACGAGCTCACAAAGACTATCGACTGGCTCTATTCGCTCGAGGCGCGCGGCGAGATTTACAAGCTCGAGCGGATGGAGGCTGCGCTCGAGGCTATCGGTAATCCGCATCGCAAGCTTCGCGCCGTGCATATCGCGGGCACCAAGGGTAAGGGTTCCGTGGCGGCTATGCTCGACGGCTGTTTGCGGCAAGCCGGCTACCGCACCGGGCTTTACACTAAGCCGCATCTGGTGAATCTGGCCGAGCGGACGCGAATTTCAGGCGGCGAGATTCCAGCGGCGCGGATGCTCGCCTATATCGAGCGGCTGCGCGTGATTTACGATCGGGCGGGAATGGCGCTCACCTTTTTCGAGTTCACCGTTGCGATGATGTTCCTGTACTTCGCCGACGAGAACGTCGATATCGCGGTGGTCGAGACCGGGCTCGGCGGGCGGCTGGATTCCACCAACGTCGTGACGCCGATTCTGAGCGTGATCACGCCAATCGGTTTCGATCACATGGAATATCTCGGCCACACTATCGCGGCGATTGCGGGCGAGAAGGGCGGAATAATCAAAAACGACGTGCCAGTGGTCATTGGCGCGCGCGACCCGGAAGCGCGGCTGGTGCTGACGTCGATCGCCGGTCAGCGCGGCAGCGCGATGCGCCTGATCGATCGCGATTTTTCGTACACGTCGCAAGCACCGGCCCATCGGCTCGACTACCACGGGCTCGGGCTCGAGCTGCGCGATCTCGAAATCGGGCTGGCCGGTCCGTTTCAGCATGAGAACGCCGCAATTGCGCTGGCGACCCTCGAAGCGCTGCGGGCGCAGGGCTGGCGGATTGACGAGGACGCAATCCGGCGCGGCATTCGCGAAATATACTGGCCGGGGCGGTTCGACATCGTATCGAAGCGGCCGCTCGCGATTCTCGACTGCGCGCATAACGAGATGAGTATTGCGGCGTTGCTCGAGACGATGAATGTCGAGCTCGGTCCCGGCGTGAAGCCGCGGTTGATATTCGGCTGCCAGGCGGCGAAGGAATGGCCGCGGATGGCGGCGATGCTCGGGCCGCGTGTGCGCGACGTAACGCTGACGCAGGCCAAGCCGAAGAATCCGCTCGCGCCCGAGGAGCTGGTAGATCATTTCACGCCGCATTGTCCGGCCCGCGTCGAGCGCGATCCGATCCGCGCGATCGAGCGCGTGATGTCCGAGTTGGGGCCCGATGACGTGGCGCTTGTCACCGGATCGGTGTATCTTATCGGCGAAGTTTACCCGTACTTTCTGGCGCGAGAGGGGCGAGTTGGGTTATTTCCTCAAGCGAGCGCTTAGACGAATAGCGATCGCCGCGGTGGTGGTGATGCTGGCGCAGGCTATCGTTCTGGCCGCGACCACGGCACCCGCTTCGCCCGCAAAAGTAGCGAGGCCCAAAGCGGGCACTGTTCCCACCGGAGTCCGCACCGAGCATCAGGAACCGGTGAACATCACCGGCCAGGAAACAATCTACGATTCGAAGACCGACACCTTCGTGGTGAAGGGCGACGCTGTCATGATCCAGGGCGGCAGCGTGCTCAAGGCCGACGAAATCGACATCATGCGCCGCGACCATAAGGCCAAGGCGATCGGCCACGTCCATCTGATCGATCCTGAAGTCGAGATGTGGGCGACCGAGGCGAACATCGACATCATCAACGAGACGATGGTGTTGCAGAACGCCAAGGTGTTGGCGAAAAAGGACATCTACCATCTCGAAGGCAAGGAGATCGTCAAGCAGACGGGGACGACCTACGTCGTCAAGGACGGATTCTTCACGACTTGCGGATGCGAGAAGGGCACGCCGTCGTGGTCGATCAACGCCAAGCAGATGACCGTCAACATGGGGCATACGGGGCACGCGCAGGACGCCACCTTCAACATCGCGGGCTATCCGGTCCTGCCGACGCCGTACCTGGCTTTTCCGGCGGATTCGGGGCGGCATAGTGGGTTCCTGAGCGGTCGCGAGGGTGAATCGGGACTGCGCGGCTTCCAGTGGCTGCAGCCGTACTATCTCGCGATCAACAAGAGCTCCGACGCGACCGTGGCGCTGGATATCGAGACCTCGCAGCGAGTCGGCGGCCTGGCCGAGTATCGACTGGTCAACGGCAAAGACGACTACTTCATGGTCAACGGCGCGTTTTACAACGAGTCGATCAGGTCGGAGACCAATCGCATCAACGACATCACAGATACCCAGCTCGCCGACCCGCATATCCCGCTGGACCGCTATGGGATCATCGGGATGACGCGGGAGCATCTGACGGACAGTCTGATCGGATACGCCGACGCGATCTCGGTCAGTGACAGCCTGTATCTGCGCGAGATGGATGTGTGGACATTGTCGCGCGGCTACGGCAACAACTTCGGTTCGCTGCGTGATGCTCCAGCGGATTTCGGCTTGCTCGACGAGTTTGAAAACTCATTCGCCCGGCTGCAAGGCACGTGGAACCAGGATCTGATTCAGCCGCAGCAGTTCGCGCTGCAGCGGCTGCCCGACGCGACGTGGACGGGACGGCAGGAGCTGTTCAACAACCTGATGTTCGCGGACTTCGACGCGGAGGCGGTTGATTTCTACCGCTACCAGGGAGTCGATGGCTTCCGGATGGATGCCAATCCCCGCGTCACGCTGCCGTGGCGCCTGGGCGACTATCTGTGGGGTTACGGCACGGTAGGCACGCAGACCACGTTCTATGACGCCTCGGGCAGCGATATCCATATCTTCCCGGTCACGAGCGTTCCCGTGCATCAGCCCACTTGCGCCAGTGGCGGAGGCCAGGAACTGATTTGGAACAACTGCGCCGGCCTGACGCATATCAGCGGCACTACGACCAGCGGGCGGGCGATCCCATACTTTCAAACTGGAATGTCCACGCTGCTCGATCGCGTTTATGACGTGCAGTGGAAGACGATCGACAAGCTCAAGAACACAATTCAGCCGTATATCAACTATTACTACGTGCCGCGCATCTACGAGGGCAATCAGCCGTTGTTCGATCAGGTCGATCGGCTGAACTCGCGCAGCTTGATCAGTTACGGGTTCACCACGCGTCTGTTCGCCAAGACCAGGGAGGAAGAGCCTGAGGAGACAGATACCGATAACGATACTACGAACCCGGAACTATCGGACGAAGATTCCGCCGTTGGCGGGCCGCCCCATGAAGACCCGCTCGCGGGTCCGCAGTTGACGCACGGCGGCAGTATCGTTCGAGAGGGCGAGCGTTCGCAGCAGATCGGATCGCTGACGATTCAGCAGGCTTACGACACCTCGCACGAGGTTGACCAGGGATCGAACTGGTCGGACGTCCAGGCGCTGCTGCACATCTACGCGAATAAATTTATGACCTTCAGTTCGGAGGTTGATTACAGCCCGCGAAATCACGCCGGAGTGACGGCTGCTGACGCAGCGATAACCCTCGAGCCGCCCTGGGAGCAGCCGACGTCGAGCATCTATATGGGCAAGCAGTTGCAGGGCTCGTTCCTGCAGCTGGACTACAACTACGGCAATCGGCGCGACACGGTCTTTCCCCCGACCAACAAGAACAGCTCGGAGCTGGTCAGTGGGCGCACTTACACCGAGTTATTCAATCGCGTCGGCCTGTACTTCTCGCCTTCCTACGATATCGGGGCGAGTAAATTTTTAACGACCGAGTACGGCGTGCGGCTGAAGTCGCCCTGCGATTGTTGGGCGGCGGACTTTGGCGTCACCGACTCGGTCAATCCCAATGAGACCCTGATCCAGGTCCAGCTGACGCTCGGCGGCCTGGGATCCTTCGGGCAGAGTCCCTTCGGCCGCAATCCTTTCCAGCGTCAGGGCCTGGTCGGCTCATCGACGGGAGTGTTGCCGACGTACTAACCCGCATTCGGTCTGCGATCGTGGCGCCTGTTCACTTACTGCGATCGTCCTCGCGTAGCCTGCTAGTCCCTCCACGCTGCAAAGCCGATGCGCTGCTCGAATTGCAAAACTGAAAATCCGCCCGGCAAAAAGTTCTGCGGCGATTGCGGCGCGCCGCTGGCCAACACTTGCCCGAAATGCGGCGCCGACAACCCGGCGGGTCAACGCTTTTGCGGTGAGTGCGGCACCGCGCTCGGAGCGTCCGCAGCGGCCGCATCGGCAAAGAAAACCAACGATTCACGGATTCGAGTAGCCGACACTCCCGCCGCTGAAAATCTCGAAGGCGAGCGCAAGACGGTCACCGCTCTGTTCGCGGACATCAAGGGTTCGACCGAACTGGAGCAGGATCTCGATCCCGAAGAGGCTCGCGCGATCGTCGATCCAGCGCTGAAACTGATGATCGAAGCGGTGCACCGCTACGACGGCTACGTGGTGCAGAGCACCGGCGACGGCATCTTCGCGCTGTTCGGCGCGCCCGTCGCGCATGAAGATCATCCGCAGCGCGCACTCTATGCGGCGCTTAGGATGCAGGAAGAGCTGCGGCGATACAGCGATAAGTTGCTCGCCGATGGCAGAGCGCCGCTCGAGATTCGGGTTGGCGTGAACACCGGCGAAGTTGTGGTGCGTTCGATTTCAACCAGCGGCGGACACGTCGAATATACCCCGATCGGACACACGACCAATCTGGCCTCGCGGATGCAGACGGTCGCTTCAACCGGATCGATCGCTATCACTGAGGATACCCGCCGACTGGTGGAAGGATATTTTGCGCTCAAGGCGCGAGGCCCGACCCGCATCAAAGGAGTGAGCGAGCACGTCAACGTCTATGAGGTCATCGGCCTCGGACCGTTGCGCACGCGTCTGCAACGTTCGGCCGGCCGCGGACTGACGAGGTTCGTCGGGCGCGAGCACGAGATGGAAGCGCTCAAACACGCCGGCGAACTGGCACGGCAGGGACGCGGGCAGATCGCTGCTGCGATGGCCGAGGCGGGCACGGGCAAGTCGCGCCTGTTTTTCGAGTTCAAGGCGATCTCCCTGTCGGACTGGATGGTGCTTGAGACGTTCTCGGTTTCGCACGGCAAGGCGTCGGCGTACCTGCCAGTGATTGAGTTGCTCTGGAACTATTTCAAGATCGTCTCCGCCGACGACGAGCGCACGCGGCGCGAGAAGGTAACCGGGCGCGTGGTCGCGCTCGATCGAAGCCTGGAAGACACCTTGCCCTATCTGTTCAGTCTGCTCGCTATCGTCGACGGCGACGATCCGCTCGCGCAGATGGACGGGCAGATCAAGAAGCGGCGAACGTTGGAGGCGATCAAACGCATCCTGCTGCGCGAGAGCCTTAATCATCCGCTGATGGTGATTTTCGAGGACCTCCATTGGATCGATGAGGAAACACAGGCGCTGCTTAATCTTCTCGCCGACTCGATTGGCACCGCCAAGCTCATGCTGCTGGTGAACTACCGGCCCGAGTACACGCACAGTTGGGGCAACAAGACTTACTACACGCAACTGCGGCTCGATCCACTTGGTCAGCAAGGTGCTGAGGAGATGCTGACCGCCCTGGTCGGCGACAGTGATGAAGTGCGGCCGCTCAAGGCCATGATCATCGAGCGCACCGGCGGCAATCCCTTTTTCATGGAGGAGACGGTGCAAGTTCTCCTCGATGAGGGCGGGCTGGTGCGTGACGGGGCAACAGTCAAGCTCACCAGGGAGCTGAGCGATCTTAAAATCCCGCCAACGGTGCAATCGATCCTTGCCGCACGTATCGATCGATTGCCCTCTGATGAAAAAGATCTGCTGCAGGCGCTGGCCGTGATCGGCAAAGAGTTCCAGCTAAGCGTAATCCGTGCGGTCACGGCGAAGTCAGAAGACGAGCTCAACCGGATGCTTGGCGACCTGCAGCTCGCGGAGTTTATCTACGAGCAACCCGCGCTCGGCGACATCGAGTACAGCTTCAAGCACGCGCTGACCCAGGAGGTCGCCTATAACTCAGTCCTGATCGAACGCCGTAAGCTATTGCATGAGCGCGCCGCAGTGGCGCTGGAGACGATGTTCGCGGCGCAGTTGGATGATCACCTGGAGGAGTTGGCGCATCACTACAGCCGCACCGACAACCTTGAGAAAGCGATTGAGTATCTGGGCCAGGCGGGCCAACAGGCGGCGCAGCGATCTGCCTATGCCGATGCGATCAGCCGGCTTACTGTCGCGATAGATCTCCTGCAGAAGCTTCCCGATGGCCCAAAGCGCAATCAGCAGGAGTTGCTCCTCCAGTTGGCCCTTGGCCCCGCAGTAGTTGTCGTCAAAGGCCGAACCGGACCGGAAGTTGAGCAAATCTATACTCGCGCGCAGCAGCTTTGCGAAGGACTCGGCGATACCCCGGAACTAATTCCCACTCTGTTTGGCTTGTGGTCCTTGTATTTCTTGCGCGCCGATTTGCAGCGGGCCCGTGAACTTGCGCAACAGCTTTTGCGACAGGCACAAAGCTCGCAAGATCCGGTGCAACTTTTGTTCGCACACGTCACTGTGGGACACATCTCGTACGGCTTGGGCGAGTTCCTCCGCTCTCGCGAACATGAAGAAATCGCGATCTCAATCTACAACCCGGACCGTCATAGGGCGTTCGGCTTTCAGTATCTCTATTCTCTGTGCGGCATATCGTGGACTCTCTGGCATCTCGGCTACCCGGACCAAGCCTTGAAAAGGAACAACGAGGCCCTCGCAATTGCCCAAACGCTTTCCGATCCGCTGAGTCTGGCTCTCGCCCAGACTTTCGCCGGCGCTCTGCGACAATATCGCGGAGAAGCACGCGAGGCCGAAAGGCATGCGGAGACTACGATTAACCTATGTTCCGAGAACGGCTTACCCAATTTTTTCGATTATTCGACCGTCCTGAGCGGTTGGCTGATGGTTCATCAGGGACACAACCAGGAGGGCACGGCGCAGATTCAAAAAGGCCTGGCTGCGCTTCATGAGTCGGGCGCGGAATTCAGGAAGCCGTATTTCCTGTGCTTGCTCGCCGACGCCTGCATGGGCGCCGATCATTACGACCAGGCCCTGACTGCATTACAGGAAGCGCTGGCCGCCGCCGACAAGAACGAAGACCGTAGCTATCAGCCCGAGATTCATCGACTCGAGGGTGAATTGCTACTGAGGCGAGATAGTTCCAATGCTCCGCGAGCGCAAACCTGCTTTGAACGGGCAATCGAAGTCGCGCGAAAGCAGAGCGGCAAGTCGCTGGAGCTGCGCGCGACGACCAGCCTCGCACGGCTGCTCGCAGCGCAAGGCAAGCGCGACGAAGCTCGCGCGATGCTCGCCGAAATCTACGACTGGTTTACCGAAGGCTTCGACACCGCCGATTTGAAGTATGCGAAGGTGCTGCTCGAGGAGCTGAACGCGTAGCCGGTTCGGTCGTCCTGCGTCCCGCTAGAAATACAGCAGCGCGATGTCGGTCAGGATCCACAGCGCGACTGCGAGCATTAGCGGCACGTCGTGGATGAGCGCGCTGGCCGGGTCGCCGCCCTCGTTGCGCTCGTCAATTAGGTAGAGATAGCGCAGGATTCCGAAGGCGACGAAGGGCACCGTCAGATAAAGATGGGTGGTGCCGAGTTTTGCTTCGACCTCGGCCGACGCAGTGTAGATCATGTAGCTGACAAGGGTGGCACCGGCAACGATCGAGATCATCTGATCGACCAGCCGGACACTGTACTGCGAGAGCGCGCTGCGATGCGCGATGGCGTCGTCGCCCAGCGCGATCAGTTCATGGCGCCGCCGCGCCAGCACGAGGAACAGCGCCAGCACAAAGGTAATGAAGACCAGCCACGGCGACACTTCAACGTGGATGGCGACACCGCCGGCGAATGCGCGCAGCACGAAGCCGATTGCGACGGCGATCACGTCGATGATCACCTGGTGCTTGGCCCACAGCGAGTAGATCAACTGCAACGCGGCGTACATCAGCGCGATTCCGATGAACTGGCGGCCGAGCACGATGCTCAGCACGGCCGCGATCGCGGCGAGCGTCAGGGCAAAACGGCCGGCGGCGGCAACCGTGAGATCGCCACGCGCGAGCGGCCGGTCGCATTTCTCCGGATTCAGCCGATCGGCGTCACGATCGACGATGTCGTTCAGCACGTAACCGGCGCTCGCCAGTGCGCAGAACGCGATGAACGCGGTGATCGCCAGCACGACGTCGCGGAACACCAGCAAACGCTGGCCGAATACGAGTGCCGCCAGCACCAGCGAGTTCTTGATCCATTGATGGGGGCGGGCCAGGCGGATCATCGCCGCCAGTTGGCTGGTGCTCTGGCCGTCGTTCAGCTTGGGCGCCGCGTTCACTGCATTTCGTTGTATAGGTCGGCGCTTCGATGCCGCAAGCCGGCGCGAGCGCTTGACCGCGAGCCCTATTTGCGAAAACAGTAGCCGTCGATGAGTACCTCGACACAGGAAAAAACCGGACCGTCAGCCACGGTCGATCTAGCCGGCCTCAAGCGGTTCCTTGATGAGCGCAAGCTCGGCGACACGAGCGCGCTGCGGTCGGAAAATATCTCGTTTGGCCATTCCAACGAGGTTCACCTGATTCATTTCGACGGCAAGTCCTGGGCGCTCAGACGCCCGCCGCGCGGACCGCTGCTGCCGACCGCGCACGACATGATTCGCGAGTACCGCGTGCTCAAGGCGCTGCAGGAGACCGCGGTGCCGGTGCCGCGCATGTACGCCGTGTGCGACGATCCGGCGTACATCGGCGCGCCGTTTTACCTGATGGAGTACATGCGCGGCGATGTCGTGCGCGCGGACAATCAGAACTTCGTGCAGACACCGGAACTGCGACGCCAGGTCAGCGAGCAGATGGTCGATGTGCTCGTCGCGCTGCAGGAGGTTGATTGGCGCGCGGCCGGCCTCGAGGGTTTCGGGCGGCCGGACGGCTATCTCGAGCGCCAGCTCAAGCGATGGACCGATCAGCTCGAGCGCACGCTCCCATACACGCGTCCGCTGCCGGTGATGGAGAACGTCAAGGAGTGGCTGCGCACGCGAATCCCGGAGTCGCCGGCGCCGACGATCGTGCACGGCGATTACAAGCTCGACAACGTGATGTTCGATCCGAAAAGCACGCGCGCAATCGCGGTGCTCGACTGGGAGATGTCGACGATAGGCGACCCGCTGGCGGATTTCGGCTGGATGCTGACCTACTGGCCCGACCCGACCGACCACGCGTCGGGCGGCGTCATCAAGAGCATGGAAGCCGCTGAAGGATGGATGACACGGCGCGAGATGATCGATCGCTACGAGCGGCGCACCGGGCGCGCGATGCGCGACTTCGGCTTCTACCAGGCGTTCGCGCTGTTCAAGCTCGCGATCATCATGGAAGGCAGCTACTCGCGCTTCGTGCGCGGACAGGCCGACGATCCGATGTTCGCGGGCATGAAGGAGCGGGTGCCGATGCTCGCCGACGCGGCCTGGGCGGTGTGCAACGCGTCGTCGCGTCGCTAGCGATTGGCGTCGCCGAAGATAGAACGCAACCAGCCGCGCGCTTCGGGATAATGCTCGAGGTCGAGCACGAACTCCTGGCCCGGATAAGCAGACTGTACCCGCATCGAAGTTGCGCAGCTCGTCCAGCGACTTGCCTTCGAGTGATAGGAGAGGGGAGGGCGCCCGCGCGGCTCGAACCATCGCGGCAACTTCCACGTTGAACAATTCACGTATGGCTCGGTTTGCGAGAGTATCAGCGCGGGCGCGAGACGCTTGAACGTTCCGCCGCCGTTGGCGTTGATGCCAATAGACGAGAGTCGCTCGCTCGCGAAATAGAGCGTGTTGTTTTTATAGCGATAGGGCCGCGTGAGATGCGGATGAGGGGCGGCCCACGGAATTTCGGCGGCGAGTTCGTCGGTCGCTCGCGCAATACTACCGATCTGCAGCCAGCCGAAGATAACGTGAAGTTTCGGCGCATCGCGGACGAAGCGGAATACGCCTCCAGCCTGCTCGGCGCGCCGAAAGCATCCGAAGAAAAGAAACAGGTCCCCCGGACTTATCGCTTGATTTGCGAGATGGCGCTGCGCGGCAGCGGCCTGGCCGAAGATTGGACGCCAGCGCGCGGCGCGCGGGAGCGAATCGCGGCGCAAGTCGGGATCGAGATGCGCGCCAGCGCTGTGTGTGACTCGGCCACGGGTCAGGTCTTCGACGATCTGCGCGATGCTCGAGCCGTTGAAAGAGATCTTTTTGTAAGGGGTCGGCGATCCCGTATCGGGAATCGGGAGCGAGCATAGTTGGCCGTCTAGGATTGGACTCGGGCATCCGCCGTGCGCCGAGTCGAAGCCCTTGCGGCTGAGTATGAGTTTCATGAGAGTCGCGTTGCGATGAGAATGACACGAAAGGGGACGTCACGAGAAAAGGAGCAAGCGCTTTTCCAAACCTCTCCTTGTCCGGGAGAGGTCGGCGAAAGCCGCGCAGCGGTGTCGCCGGGTGAGGTGGAGCGCTCGACAGCGCACCAATGCCGACTCGTCTAATCGCAAGCGTTCGACACCGAGGCCGCCGCCAGTGAGCAGCACGACTATTTGATTTGGTGCAACAGAAAAGTGCGCGCGGTT
>JBEKLS010000068.1:0-20172 GCA_050010075.1 Binatus sp. (SeqCode)
CATCGGCCGTCGCCGCCGACCTCGGACGAACTCGTGGCCGCCACGCGCGACTACTATCTCCACAGCATCGAGCAGTTCGGCCCGCAGCGATGCATGTTCGAGAGCAACTTCCCGGTGGACCGCGTCTCATGCACATACGGAGTGCTGTGGAATTCGTTCAAGAAGATCGCGGCGGGATTTACAAGGGATGAAAAAGCGCACCTGTTTCATCGCACCGCCGCCAAGGTCTATCGCCTGAAACTGCCGGCAACCTAGGCGCCACGCTGTCCGCAGTCCGGTCCCTCGCCCGTTATTTCACGGGAGAGGTTAGGTGAGGGTTCTGGGCTACAGCACCGGCGCCTCGTTCTGCCCGATTGAACCGCGCGTTCAGTCGCTCATAACGCCTTATTTGTGACGGCAAAGGCCGAACAACTGAGGCAGGTGACAGTGATATGGCTACGATGATTCGAGAAAGGGCACCAAAATCCAGCGGTTTTACTACTCGCGCGAGCAACTCGGCACGTCAGTCGGACGGCAGTTGGGCCGACATCATCGACCAGCTCGTGATCGCGTTTTTCTTCGCGATGGTCGTCGTTTGGGTCGTGACGCAGGTCGTCGGGGTCCTCTAGACAGCGCGCCACCTCAATTGTGATCGCGGAGCACCTGCCAACGCAAATTTGTGCATCCCGTGGTGACGACGGCCGCCGTTTTCTCCGGCCAGAGTTCCGCGCCGTTCAGATGCGCTCGAACACTATTACCGGGATCTTCCGAGTGGTCTTCGCGCGATACTCGTTGAACACCGCCATCTGCGCCGCCTGCTGGTTGTAAAGGCGCTCACGCTCGTCGCCGGTCGCGACTCGAGCCTTGGCCTTGAAGCTCTCGGTGCCAATCTCGAGCGTGACGGTCGGATGTGCGACGAGATTGTGGTACCAGGCCGGATTGTTGGGCGCGCCCCTCTTGGACGCAATCACCACGACGCGATCGCCGTCGCGCGTGTACACCAACGGCGTTGTGTACGACTTCCCGGTCTTCGCGCCCGTGTGAGTCACCAGGATCATCGGCATATTGGCGAACGGCGTGCCGACCTTGCCGCCATTGCTGCGAAACTCCTTGATCACGCGCTCGTTTAATTCGTTGACTGCCATCGCCTGCTTCCTCTTGCTCTGCTCAGACGTTGACGGTGCTCATGTCGTGATAGCGGCCGCCTGCGGCGAATCCCTTTGGCGCGACTTCCTCGATGCGCGCGAGATCGCTTTTCGACAGCTGAACCTTCGTTGCCGCGACATTTTCTTCGAGATAGGTGCGGCGCTTGGTGCCGGGAATCGGGACCATGTCGTCGCCCTTGACGAGCACCCACGCCAGTGCGAGCTGACTCGGCGTGATTCCCTTCTCGCGTGCGATTTCCTGGATGCGATCGACCACCTTCAGATTCTTCTGCAAATTTTCATCTTCGAAACGCGGCGAAACCTTGCGCCGCATATCGTTGGCCGGCAGATCGCGCAGGCTTCCGGTCAGGAAGCCGCGGCCGAGCGGGCTGAACGGCACGAATCCGATCCCGAGCTCGCGCAGCGTCGGAATCACCTCGTCCTCGTAGTCGCGGGTCCAGAGTGAATACTCGGATTGCAGCGCGGTAATCGGATGCGTCGCGTGCGCGCGGCGGATTGTCCCGGCGCCCGCCTCCGACAGTCCCAGGTAGCGGACCTTGCCGTTCCGCACCAACTCGGCCATCGCGCCGACGGTCTCCTCGATCGGCACGGTTTTATCGACGCGATGCTGGTAATAAAGATCGATGTAATCGACGCCGAGCCGCTTCAACGACGCGTCGCAGGCTGAGCGCACGTATTCCGGGCGTCCGTTGATCGAGCGTTTGCCGTCGGCCGAGACCTGGTTGGCGAACTTGGTCGCGATGATCACGCGGTCGCGATATTTCTTGAGCGCCTTGCCGACCAGTTGCTCGTTGTGGCCGGCGCCGTACACGTCGGCGGTGTCGAAGAAGGTGATCCCGAGCTCGATTGCGCGCTCGATCGTCGCGGCGGATTCACGGTCGTCGGGCTTGCCGTAAAACTGCGACATCCCCATGCATCCGAGGCCGAGTTCCGAAACTTCGAGTCCTTGCTTACCCAGCTTTCGCTTTTCCATGACTGCCTTTACCTCGCTCTCATATATTCTCATAGCCGAACAGTGACGACGATCCAAAGCGCCGTTCCTCTGCTATTTCAGAGCGCTCACCGGCGGCCGACACGTGAATAGTTTCAGCGGGACGTTCGGTTGCCCTAGTGGCACCTGCTAAAATCAGGCAACTGGTAGCTAGCGGGCCCGCGTCGCGGCATTGGGAGAGGGAGGACTCGAGACGATCGTGCGGGGCGGGGTACGTTTTGAACCGTCATGCAGAGCGGGGCGCGTGACGGCGGCCTGCTTGCTCTTAACGTTTCTGATTCTGCTTTCATCGAGTGCTCCCGCGCAGAACGCGGTCGCCGATGGGAAGAGCAGTCCGCAGAGCAGGCTCGATTTGCCGTCGACCAGCCTCGACTTCGACAAGATCAATCTATCGGGCAAGACTCACGCCGAGAGCCAGTCGTTTTCAGTGAAGAACACCGGCGGCCTCGCGCTATCGGTGACTGTTGCAGCGCCAAGCGGCAGCCCATTTTTCCGGATAACGGCGGGGCAGGGCGAGACGCTGATTCAACCGCAGGGGAAAGCAACCGTCACGGTAGAATTCGCGCCCGTCATCAAAGGCGATTTCTTGGCGAGCATCGCGATCAGCAGCGACGCGACTCATGGCAAGTCGTCGGCCAAAGTTAAACTGAGCGGCTCGGCAAAAAACTTGTTGCCGACGCCCTCGGCGACACCGACTGCGACGATCAAACCCACCACGACCGCGACTGCAACTCGTACGCCCACGCCCACGCTCACTCCGACACGGACCGCGACCGCAACGGCGACTCATACTCCAACGGCGACAGCGACTGCGACTCGAACTCCGACTGTGACCGCAACTGCGACGCGCACTGCAACTGCCACAGCCACCACAACCGCGACGCCGACTTCCACCGCAACCTCGAGCCCGATCGTCCCGACCGACGTGCTGACCTATCACAACGACCTCGCGCGCACTGGACAAAATCTGACCGAGCAGATTCTCACTACCACCAACGTCAAAACTTCGTTCGGCATGCTGTTCTCAGTGTCGGTGGACGGCCTGGTTGACGGGCAACCGCTTATCAAGACGCAGGTGCCTATCCCGGGGAAGGGCATCCACGACGTGCTCTACGTCGTTACCGAGAACGATACCGTCTATGCCTTCGATGCCGACAACGGCTCCCCACTTTGGAATGTGTCGCTGCTAGGAACGGGCGAGATTGCCTCGGACGCGCGAAGTTGCGGCCAGGTAGTGCCCGAAATAGGGATTACGTCCACGCCCGTGATCGATCCAGGCGCGGGTGCCAACGGCACTATCTTTGTCGTCGCGATGTCCAAGACCAAGGGAACGAGCAATTACTTCCAGCGCCTCCACGCGCTCGATCTGACGACCGGGGCTGAACAATCCGACAGTCCCAAGACAGTTGCGGCGACCTACCCCGGTACAAATCCGGCTTTCGATCCAGCGCAGTACAAGGACCGCGCGGGACTGCTCCTGCTCAACGGCCAGATCATCACCACCTGGGCATCGCATTGCGATCTCGGTACGTACAATGGCTGGGTTATAGCCTACAACGAGAACACGCTGGCCCAGACTTCAGTGCTCGATGTCACACCCAACGGCAGTCAAGGCGCGATTTGGCAGTCGGGTGCAGCACCCGCAGTGGACAGCTCGGGCTACATCTATCTGCTCGACGGCAATGGAACCTTCGACGCGACTATCAACGGATTGGGATTCCCTGCCAGTAATGATTTCGGCAACGGATTCCTGAAGCTCTCTAACACGGGCGGATTCCAGGTCACCGACTTTTTCGAGCCCACCAACACGACCACCGAGTCGGGTCACGACATAGATTTGGGTTCAGGCGGTGCGATGGTGCTGCCCGACATGGTCGATATGAACGGCGTCACCAGGCATCTCGCGGTCGGCGCTGGCAAGGACACCAATATCTACCTCGTCGATCGCGACAACATGGGCAAGTGGAGCTCTACGACCAACACTAACGCTTACCAGTTTCTCCCGGACGCTCTTCCCAACGGCGAGTGGTCGATGCCGGCGTATTTCAACGGCACTCTTTATTATGGCGGGGTGAGCGCACCGCTGCAGGCGTGGACATTTTCGCAGGCGATGCTGCAGACGCCGCCGACGAAAAGCAGCGAGAGCTACAGCTATCCCGGGTCGACGCCCAGCATCTCCGCGAACGGAACCAGCAATGCAATCGTGTGGGCGGTCGAGAACGGATCAAGCGGCGGAGTGCTGCATGCCTACGACGCGACTAACCTGGCGAACGAGCTCTACAACAGCGGTCCGAGCGCCTTCAGCGACAACAAGTACATGGTGCCGACGATAGCCAACGGTAAGGTTTACGTCGGCACGCCCAACAGCGTCGTGGTATTCGGGCTAACGAACTGAGACGGCCGGCGGCGCCGGTTGATGCTCGGCGAGAAACCGCAGCATGAGAGCACGCAGCTCGCCGCCATGAGGCCCGAACAGGATTGCGGTCCCATGAGCGCGGCCGGGATAGACCACGATCGACTTCGGCGCCTGCGCCAGCCCGTACAGGATTTGCGGCTGCCCCCCAACGAGAGGATCGTCGGCCGAAGTGACAAACAGCATCGGCGCTCGGACGTGGCGAATCGAATCGGTGACCTCAAGTCCGCCGAAAGCGGTGGGCGTCGAGATCAGGATGAGTCCGGCCACGATGTTGCGTGCCGCAACGAGGATTGCAGCTTCCGAGCCCAGGCTCGCGCCAGCGATGAAGATGCGCGAGACGCGGGGACGCATGAAATCGTAGGCAGCAAGCAGGTCGTTGCCGGCGAATTCAGTGCCGGACCGACCCTCCGATTCGGTAAAGCCGCGGAAGTCGAAGGTCAGCGCCTGATAGCCGTGCGCCGCGAGCACCTGCGCGAAGTCAGTCCAGTCCGACTGATCGGCGTTATACTGGTGCGCGAGGATCACGCCGGTCGAGCCGCTCCCGTAGAGATGCCCGCGCAATAGAACGCCGTCCGAAGTAGTAAACGAGACGTGCTGCCCACCCAGGTCCTGCGGCTTGCGCACCGGACTCGGCGCGAAGCATCCCGCCGCCAACATGGCGAGTGCGATGGTTGCGACTGTCGGTAGGCGGAGCATGCTTCTGTAGCAAGAATCTAGCTGGAACCAGGCCTTTGCGCCGGATTGATCGGCGACCGTCGTCGTAAAGTACGCGCCGCGGGAGCTCTTGGACCAACTAAACCGTTCCTCCGAGAACCAAATCGCCATGCCGGTGGGCGCAAAGCATCCGGCAGTTAACGGAACTAAGGCGATTTTTCGCGCCTAGTTGTAGGTTAATCATACTTTTGTAGCGAAAATTTAGTTGGTGCTACGTTTTAATGCGCTGTAGTATCGCGAAATCGTCGGCCGTCGACGCTGGTTCGATATGCGCCTCAAGTCATCGATTTTGACCCGTTGGTTGCGACTACCATCGCTTCTGCTGGTCCTCATCACCACGCTGGTCCTGGTAACGACGCTGCCAGCCGCCACCGGCGACACTATCGCCGATCGAGTGCTCGGCCAGGGAGTCTTCACGCTTAATGAACAGAATTTCGTCGATGGCGCAGGGTTCAACTTCAGCGACGGCGAGATCAGCACCAGCAACACTGAAGCTGACGGTATCGCCGTCGATGTGAATTCGACGCCCGAGCATCTGTATGTTGCCGATTCTCTAAACAGCCGCGTTTTAGGTTGGAACAACGCAGCTTCGTTCGCCAATGGGCAGCCTGCCGATTTGGTTATCGGCCAGCCCGACATGCTTCACTACTACTGCAACGGCACCGGCGGCGTCGGCGCGACGACCGCCAGCGCATTGTGCTTTCCGACAGGCGTCGCGGTGGACTCCAACGGCGATCTGTATATCGCAGACTTCGAGAATAGCCGCGTCGTCGAATACAACGCGCCCTATGCCGCATACGCGGGACTGGGTGATACCTGCACGGCGACCACCCCATGCCAGAACCAGTTATCGGCGAACTTGGTGCTCGGTCAGGTTAATGGCTCCGGCACCCCGGTATTTACCACCACCAGTTGCAATGGCACCCATGGTGAGGGTGCCGTCACCTCCAATGAGGAGTTGTGCTCACCGGAGGGAGTCAGCGTCGATCCGACCACCCATGACGTGTACGTCGCCGACTCGTTCAACAATCGCGTGGTGGTGTACGAGGATCCCCTCGCCGGTGGCGGGATGCAGGGCACGCCGGGTCATCCGGGCGATACGACGGCGGATTATGTGTTCGGCCAGGGCGGCAGCTTCACGACGACGACCTGTAACCTGGGCGGCGGCAATCCCAGCGCGACCAATCTTTGCACACTCATAGATTTCCAAACTAGCGGCGGCGGGGTCGGAGTAGACGCGAACGGTAACGTGTACATCGTCGATACCGGTAACCACCGCGTGCTCCAGTTCAACTCACCGTTCACTGACGGGGTCACGCCGGTCAACACGTCGTTCTCCGCCAATGGCGTGTTTGGCCAAACCAACTTCACCAGCGGCTACCCTGATCAAGGAACCGGTCCATTCTTCCCGGGCTCTGTTACCGCAAAAACGTTGGACGCGCCGATCGATGCGAAGCTCGACACGAACGGCAATCTTTACATCGCCGATTCCTCGAATAGCCGGGTGCTCGAGTTCAACACGCCCGCGGCTTCGAGCATCGACCCGGCGGCTAGTACTGTAATCGGACAGAAAAACTTCACGACGAACTCTTGTTTTCCAATATCGGCGAGCTGCATGACCGAAGCCAGTGGCGTCGCTACAGACTCGAGCGGAGATGTGTTCGCCGCTGATCTGGCAAACAATCGGGTGCTCGAATTTAACGCCGGTTCACTCGCAGCGCAGGGCAACACGGCAAATGCGGTGCTGGGGCAGGTTTTCTTCGACACCGGCTATCACGACCTCGTTGACGGCAGCAGTTTCAGCCTTCCACTGAACGTGACGATCGATCAGTACTCGACGCCGAATCACATCTACGTCGACGACTTCGGCGGCGACGAACAGTTCGATAATCGCGTGCTGGCGTGGTACGACGCTAAATCCTTCGCCAACGGCCAGCCTGCCGACCTGGTGTTCGGACAGCCCGACTTTTACCACATCGCGGAAAACAACGGCGTGAACGGCCTGGGTAACCCAGGTCCCGACACTCTCAGCAACCCGCTCGGGATGACGGTCGACACCTCGAGCAACCTGTATATCGTCGATAGCGGCAACAACCGCGTGCTCGAGTACGACAATCCATTTTTGGGCTTCGTGCCCGGTTCGGGGCCGAGACTTACGGCACCTGGCACTCCTTCCGGCTCAGCCGGAGACACGATCGCAGATCAGGTATTCGGTACATGTAGCGGTGGCTTCGTCGAAGACGACGACTGCGACTACGGTACGGCTCAGAACCTTGGCGATCCTGTTGGGGTCGCCTTTGATCCGAAAAATGGTGCCCTTTACGTATCTCAGCAGTCGCCGGCATCGGTGCTCGAATACAGTTCGCCGCTTACCCCAACGACGGGACAAACAGCGAACATGGTATTCGGCACCTGCGGCGGCGGCTTCGCGGAAAACAATTGCAACGACAATGCTCCAACGCCCGCGAGCCTTAACGATCCGCTCGGTATCGCCGTGGACCCGCAGGGCAATTTGTATGTGGCTGACTCCGGCCCCACACGGCTCCTGATGTACCTCGACCCGCTCGGGTCAGCCGGAGGATGCACCCCGAATACCGACTTATCCGGATGCCCAGGTGACATCTATGCCGACAAGGTTTTTGGCACCTGCGGCACCGGGGCCGACGGTACTGGCGACTTTACTGCCAACGACTGCGGCGGACCGCCGACCAACCAGAGCCTCCAATACGGAATCGGCGGAAACGGCTTCGCAGCAGTCGACGCCAACGAGAATCTCTATGCGATGGATCCGGGTAACGATCGCGCACTCGTCTTTGCGAACGCAGGATCGTTGTCGGGGAGTCTCAATGCGATCGCGGTTTTCGGACAGGGTGGAAGTTTTACCAGCAATTCACCGGAATACGATGGAATCACGGCCGACAGTCTCGGCGCTTACGACGACATAGGCGATAAACTGGCAACCGGCGGCGTCGCAGTTGATAGTTCGTGCGACGTCTATATCGCCGACGAGAGCAGTAACCGCGTGCTGGGATACGACCAGCCGATAGCGCCATGCGGCTCGTCGGCGACTGCCACGCCGACTGCAACCGCGACTCCAACCAGGACCGCAACCGCAACGGCGACCGCATCTCGAACTGCCAGCGCGACCGCAACAGCCACAGCGACTGCAACGGCCACTGCAACATCGACGGCGACAGCTACTGCAACCGCCACCAAAACAGCGACCGCCACCGCGACGCCAACCGCAACAGCAACGTTGACGGCTACAGCTACTGCAACAGCGACGGCGACTGCGACTAAAACAGCGACCGCAACGGCAACACCCACGGCTACGGCTACTGTGACAGCGACCGCAACGCCGACGGCAACCGCGACCGCTACCGCGACACCCACTGTCACCGCGACCGTGACGGCCACACCGACGGTGACGGCAACCGCAACCGCAACGCCGACAGTAACTGCGACCGCGACGCCTACTGTGACGGCAACTGCGACTGCAACCAAAACCGCGACTGCCACGGCGACCGCTACAGCGACGCCAACCGTCACCGCGACCGCGACCGCTACACCGACTGTGACAGCAACGGCCACCGCGACTCCGACTGCAACTGCAACCCCGACTGTTACAGCCACTGCGACAGCGACGCCTACCGTGACGGCCACCGCGACCGCGACGAAAACCGCGACTGCCACGGCGACCGCTACCGCGACGCCAACTGTCACCGTGACCGCGACCCCGACGGCCACAGCGACAGCCACACCGACTGTGACAGCAACCGCAACCGCGACCGTAACTGCGACGCCGACGGTTACTGCAACCGCTACGTCGACGCCAACCGCGACCGCAACTGCAACGACGACGGCTACAGCTACTGCGACAGCGACACCCACTGTGACAGCGACGGCGACCAAGACGGCGACCGCCACTGCGACGCCGACTGTCACAGCGACCGCGACAGCGACGCCGACTGCGACAGCAACTACGACGGCAACCGCAACGCCGACGGCCACTTCGACCGCAACGGCCACGAATACCGCGAGCGCAACGCCAACCGCGACGACGACAGCGACTGCGACCGCTACGGCAACGCCGACTGTGACCGCGACGGCGACCAAGACAGCGACGGTAACTGCGACGCCGACGGTCACTTCGACCGCAACGGCCACGAATACGGCGAGTGCTACGCCAACCGCGACGGCCACTGCGACGACGACTGCTACGGCAACGCCGACAGCGACGGCGACTGCAACCGCGACGACGACGGCTACTGCTACCGCAACGCCGACCGCGACTAAGACCGCGACAGCGACGGCTACCGCCACTGCGACGCCAACTGCGACAGCAACGACGACGGCAACCGCAACGCCGACGGTAACTGCTACTGCAACCGCAACGCCGACGGTTACCGCGACCGCATCCGCGACACCTACTGTGACTGCGACGGCGACTAAGACGGCGACGGCAACTGCGACGACGACTGCTACGGCAACGCCGACAGCGACGGCGACTGCAACCGCGACGCCCACAGTTACCGCAACAGCAACCGCGACGGCGACGCCAACCGCAACGACGACGGCTACTGCTACTGCAACGCCGACCGTGAGTAAGACCGCGACTGCGACAGCGACTGTAACCGCAACGGCGACAGCTACAGCAACGCCAACCGTGACTGTAACCGCTACGGCAACGCCGACAGCCACTTCGACCGCAACGGCTACGAATACGGCGAGTGCAACGCCAACGGTGACGACGACTGCGACCGCTACGGCAACCCGAACTGCAACTGCGACCGCAACGGTAACGCCGACCTCGACAGCGACGGTCACGGCGACCGCAACGCCAACGGCCACAGAAACCGCGACGGCTACTCAGACCGCGACGGCAACCCGAACTGTTACCGCGACCGCGACGCCTACTCGAACTGCGACGCCGACCAGGACCGCGACGCCCACTCGGACCAGGACGCCAACACCCACGCCCACGCCGACGCCCTCAGGTCATCTTACGGTGTCGCCGAGACTCCTGTTCCTGCAGGCGTCTCCGGGTTCGACCGCCACCGCGAGCATCACGATAAGCGATACGGGTTCCGGCGCACTGCAGGTCAACGTTGGACAGCTGAAAGCGCCGTTCTCGGTTATCAGCAACGCAGGCGCTGTCACACTTGCGCCGGGTCAATCGGAGATCGTGGTCGTGCGGTACGCCCCGACCAAGAGCGACATCAATCTCGGTATCCTTTCGATCACTTCTGACGATCCGAGTAACAGGACGCTCGACGTGATCGTGCTGGGCGAATCTCTGGGGTTCGGTTTTTGATCGGCTGATTTCAAGTCAAACCGACGACGCACGGCTCGCGCGCGCGGGAGTTTAGCTTCCGGGGCGAGCCGTGTTTTTTCGTTTGTAAGAGGCCCAAGCGCTGGTAGTAAGATGCGATCGGCGGAGGGAACTAAAATGGCAAAACTTTACGGCACTTCACGATCGCGCAGCGCCCGCTCCTTGTGGGCCCTCGAGGAGCTCGGCGTCACCTACGAGCATCTGCCGCTGACGACGGCTGATACCAAGTCGGCCGATCATCTCAAACGCAATCCCAACGGGCACATTCCGGTGCTCGAAGACGACGGCGTCGTGGTCTGGGAATCGATGGCAATAAACCTCTACCTGGCCGACAAATACGGCAAGGATTCGATCTGGCCATCCGATCCCGCCGCGCGCGCCGACGTTTACAAGTGGAGCTTCTTCGGGATGACCGAGGTTGAGCCGCTTCTGCTGAACATCTTGCGTAATCGGGTATTGCTTCCGGTCGAGCAGCGTGACGAGAAAGCTGCGCAGGCTGCGGTCGAAGCCTTGAAGACGCCGATGAAAGCGCTCGACGATGCGCTCGAGGGCAAGGAATATCTGCTCGGCAAGAATTTTTCTATTGCCGATCTGAACGTAGCGTCGGTGCTCAGCTGGGCGCCGATGATGAAGCTCGATCTGTCGGCGACTCCGCGGGTCGAAGCGTGGCTGCAAAAATGCCTGGGGCGGGATGCCAACAAGAAAGTTCGCACTCTGAAGTAGAAGAGTGATCAATCGCGGCGATCTAATCGCGCCGACAATGAGGTAGGAATCATGGGAGTGTTGTCAGGCTATCGTGTCATCGAACTGGCCGGGATTGGCCCCGGACCAATGTGTGCGATGTTGCTCTCGGACATGGGCGCCGACGTTTTGCGGATCGATCGCTCGGCCGACGCCGGACTGGGCATCGCGATGGATCCGAAATACAGCCTGCTCAATCGCGGCCGCCGCTCTGCCGCATTCGATCTCAAAAAACCCGAGGCGATCGAAGCCGTGCTGAAGCTGGTCGAGAAAGCCGACGCGTTGATCGAAGGCTTTCGTCCCGGCGTGACCGAGCGCCTCGGCCTCGGCCCCGACGATTGCCTCAAGCGCAACCCGCGGCTCATCTACGGGCGCATGACGGGATGGGGCCAGGAGGGTCCGCTCGCGCATGCGGCCGGCCACGACATCAACTACATCGCGCTGTCGGGCGCGTTGCACAGTATCGGGCGCAAGGGCGAGGCGCCGGTGCCGCCGCTCAACCTGGTCGGCGACTTTGGCGGCGGCGCGCTGTACCTGGCTCTGGGAGTGGTCGCGGGCCTGCTCGAGGCGCAGAAATCCGGCAAGGGCCAGGTGGTTGACGCCGCGATGGTCGATGGAGCGGCGTCGCTGATGACCGCTATCTACGGCATGCACGGCTCGGGCTTCTGGAACAACGAGCGCGGCGACAACATCCTCGACACCGGCGCGCACTACTACGAAGTTTACGAAACCAAGGACGGCAAGCACGTCGCGATCGGATCGATCGAAGCGAAGTTCTACGCGGAATTGCTGCGGCTGTCGGGCCTGCAGGGCGAAGAGCTGCCGCATCAGCAGGATCGCAAGTCGTGGCCGAAGATGAAGGAGCGGCTGAAGACGCTGTTCCGCACCAAGACGCGTGATGAGTGGTGCAAAATAATGGAGGGCAGCGACATCTGCTTCGCGCCCGTGCTCAGCATGGCGGAAGCGCCCAGTCATCCGCACAACAAGCATCGCGGGACTTTCATCGAGGACGGCGGCGTGACGCAGCCGGGACCGGCGCCGCGATTCTCGCGCACGCCGAGCAAAATTCAGCGGCCGCCCGCGCGGCCCGGTGAGCATACCGAGGAAGCGCTGCGCGATTGGGGATTCGGCAACGCGGATCTGGATCAGCTCCGCAAATGCGGCGCGATCGCGAAATCAGCATGACGCGTCGCGCCGGCTGACTACGTCACTCGCGCCGAGCTTGCGAGATTAGCCGCGAACCGCGTTGGCAAACGCGTCGAGCTCGCGCGCGATGTCGGGCCCGGCGGGCTGGTACGCTATTTCGGTCGCGCCCGCTGATTCGAGCGCCGCAACGCGCTCGCGCCATCCTGCACGGCTGAGCGCCAGACCCTGCCTGGCAAGGAGCTCGCCAGTAACGAAGCGCCGGTCGCGGTCGTTGATCGCTATCAGGTGCTGATCATGAAGCGCGAGATGGCGAACGCCCTCGGGCACACTGGCATAAGCCGCCGCCCACGCCTCACCATTGGGGATCCGGCCGAGTTGTCCCCACTCCAGCGCGGCATGGAAACCAACTGCGGCACCATGTCCGGCCGCCGCAAGCGCTCTTGCAGAACCGGGATCCTCGCCTTCCGCAAGCACGGTGCCAACGGTCAGCACGACGCTCCATTGAAATCCCGGAACCGGCATGAGCGCTCCGAAAACGCCGTCGCCTAACTCCTTCGCCACGGCGATCCCTTTTGGACCGCCCGCCGCGATGACGAAAGGCACCTCGATCGGCCTGGGCGCGCCGTAACCCGCCGGATGCAGCATCTCCATCACGCCACCTTCCCACTCGACCTGCTCGCCGCGCAGGAGAGCCTTGAGAACTTTGACGTACTCGCGCACGGCCGACCATTTCATCGGCCGCTGTCCGAGTGTGAGCCGGCCCGTGAACCCCGATCCCACGGCGACGACGACGCGCTTCGCGCCCGCGATCGAGACGAGCGTCGCAATCGCGGCTGCGTTGGCCATCGGATGACGCAGAGTCGGCACCAGCACGCCAGGGCCAAGCCCGATTTTCGTGGTCTTCTCGGCGGCGCGGCAAAGTTGCACCCAGACGTCGGGGTAGAGCGCGGGCGAGTCGTAAAACCACGCCGTTTCGTAGCCCAGGCTCTCAGCCACGCGCGCATGCTCATGGCTCAAGTTGGAGGTCGCGAACGCACACGACAATTTAATCGCCATAACCGTTCCTCTTTGATTGCAGCTGAACTGTTATCCGCGCGGGATGCTAACCCAGAGCCGCGCCAGATTCCATCGTCAGCCCGCGTCCTGCCACGTTTTGGGGCCATGCGCGCTCCGCTACTGGAATTGGGGAGCGGTCTGTTATGGTCCACAACAATTGGCGAACACAAAGGAGCAGCGAAATGGCAGGTCGAGTTTCAGGCAGGGTAGCGTTGATCACAGGTGGTGGTTCGGGGATTGGCCGCGCCACCGCGATCGTCTTCGCACGCGAAGGGGCGAAAGTCGCGATCGCGGATTACAACCGCGATGGTGGCGAGCAGACCGCCAGAATGATCAAGGACGCGGGCGGCGAAGCGCTGTTCATCGAAGCCAATGTCGCGATCGCCAAGCAGGTTGAAGCGATGGTCGCCAGGACCGTCGAGACTTACGGCCGGATGGACTGCGCTTTCAACAACGCAGGTATCGAGGGCGAGATGGGACATGGAGCGCCGATCAATATCGCCGATTGCAGCGAAGAGAATTGGGCGCGGATCATCGCGATCAACCTGACCGGCGTGTTCCTGTGCATGAAGTACGAAATACCGCAGATGCTCAAACACGGCGGCGGCAGTATCGTCAACACGGCTTCCGCAGCCGGTCTGATCGGCCTTCCGGGCGGGACAGCTTACGTGGCCAGCAAGCATGGCGTGGCGGGGCTGACGAAATCGGCGGCGCTCGAATACGCGAAGTCAGGCATCAGGATCAACGCCGTTTGTCCTGGGTTCATCCGCACTGCGATGGTGGAGCGGGCGATCGACGGCGGCTCGATCAGCGAAGAGATGATGATCGCTTCGGAGCCGATCGGACGCATCGGAAGACCCGAAGAGATTGCCAACGCTGTACTATTTCTATGCTCGGATGACGCCTCGTACGTGACCGGACTACCGATGCCGGTGGACGGCGGCTACGTAGCGCAATAGGGTAACGCCGCCCGAATACTGGGTTCCAAGGGTCACCCCTTGGCGCCCGCCGCGCAGGCGTGACTGTCAGTTACGCGCGCCCCGTCAGCCGCGCGCGCTCGAGCACTCCCTCGAAAATCCGCACCGCGACGGCGTCCACCAGCATCCCGCCCGCGCCCGCGGCGCCGGCGCCGTCGCGCGTCGCAGCCTGGTAGGCCTCGGACATTTTGCGCGCGTTTTCGATTTCATGCGGCGTTGGCGCGAACACATCGTTGGCGAGTTCTATCTGGCTCGGATGAATCGCCCATTTGCCCACGGCGCCGAGCGTCGCCGCCCACGTCGCCTCGCGCCGGTAGCCGTCTGGGTCCTTGAAATTGCCGAACGGCCCGTCGATCGCGTCGATACCGTTGGCGCGGCATGCGGTGATCATCCGCACGCGCGCATGATGCCACATGTCGCCCGGGTATCGATTCGCCGGATCGCTCGCGACGCCGAAGCGCATGCCCTGGCTCGCCGACAGATCGCCGAAGCCGAGAATCAAAGCTTCGAGCCGCGGCGACGACGCCGCGATTTCCTCGACATGGGCCAGCGCTGCGCTCTCTTCGATGAGCGCCTCGAGACCGATCCGGTTTTTCAGATGCAGCTTGGCCTCGAGCTGCGTCAGCAGCGTGTCGAAGAACCAGATATCGCGCGGCGCCTTGGGCTTCGGCACGATGATGACGTCGAGCCGGTCGCCCGCGCCCTCGACGACTTCGATCACGTCGTCATGCGCCCAGTGCGTATCGGCGCCGTTGACGCGCACGGCGCGAACTTTTTTGCCCCAATCTAGATTGCGCAGCGCGTCGACGGCGTTCTTGCGCGCCGCTTCCTTCTGCGCAGGCGCGACCGCGTCTTCGAGATCGAGAAACACCATGTCGGCCGCGGTCGCCATAGCCTTCTCGATCATCTTTGGACTCGAAGCCGGCGTGGAAAGTTCGGAACGTCTTAGTCGAAGCGTCATGACTGCTCCTTGTGCGTGTTTGAAATTCCCGCGTCGGCCAGCACCTGCCCGGTATGCTCGCCGAGACGCGGCGCGCGCGCATAAATTCCTGACGGCGTGCCGGTCAGCTTGATCGGACATCCCGCAAGCACCAGCGGCGGATTGTCGCCGGGCGTCTCGACCTCGACCAGCATGCCGCGCGCTTTCGGATGTGGGTCCTCGAAGATATCTTTGGCGCTGTTGACGGGACCGACCGGCACCTTGCCGCCGATCGCGTCGACGATTTCGCGCGTCGTGTGCGTCTTCGTCCAGTCCGTGATCAACTCGCGCACGAAATCCGCGTTGGCGACGCGCCGGGTGACGTTGCGCGTGCGATCGTCGGTGACCAGGTCGGGCCGAGCGAGCGCGTCGCACAAAATCTTCCAATGATTTTCGCCGGGCGCCGCGATCGCGACGGCGCCATCGCGCGTCGGGAAAATATCAAACGGGCACAGCACCGGCGTGCCGTTGCCGGCCGGCTCTCTGACGCCGGCGCCGCCTGCGTATGCGTAAACGACCATCTCGCACAGCGCGAGTATCGCGTCGTACATCGCGACGTCGAGAAACTGTCCCTGCCCGGTCCGGCGCGCGGCGTGAATCGCGGAGACCACGCCCAGCGCGGCGAGAGTGCCGGGATAGATGTCGCCGACCGCGGCGCCGACCCTGTAGCCCGCGCTGCCTTGCGGACCTGTTACCGCGACGAGACCGCCCATGCTCTGCGCGACGATGTCGAACGCGGGCCATTCGGCGTACGGACTCAGACCGGTGCGCGGATCGCCGAAGCCGCGAATGGCCGCATAGACCAGCGCGGGTTTTATTTCGCGCAGCCGCTCGTAGCTGATGCCTGCGCGATCCATCACGCCAGTCCTCGCGTTCTCGACCACCGCGTCGGCCGTCTTCACGAGTCTGAAAAACGTCTCGCGCCCGGCGTCGGTCTTGATGTCGAGCACGACGCTGCGCTTGTTGCGATTGACGCTCGCGAAGTAGCCGCCGTAGTCGCATCCGCTGCGATCCGCAGGAAGCGGTCCCATCGCCCGGCTCATGTCGCCGGTCGGCGGCTCGATCTTGATAACGTCGGCGCCGAGGTCCGCGAGCAGCATCGTGCAGTACGGGCCGGCGAGCGCCTGGGTGAGATCGAGAACGCGCACGTCGGAGAGCGGTCCCGTGCGCGCGGTCATCGATTGCCCCAATGCGACCGGCGCTTGATCAGCACCGTGCGCTCGCCTTCGAAGACGATGGTGCCGTCGTGCTTGGTGCCCCAATGCTTGAAGCGCACGATACCGGCGTCGTCGCGGTCGGCGTCGCGCTTTTCGAGCACTTCGGTGTAGGCGTAGAGCGTGTCGCCGTGAAAAACCGGCGAGGTGAACCTGATGCCGGTGAGGCCGAGCTCGGCGAGCGCATTTTCGCCGGTGTCCTGCGTCGCCAGTCCGATACAGACCGAGCCGGTGACGAGGCCGAAGACGAGCCGCTGGCCGAACTGCGTCGAGCGCATGCGATGCTCGTTGTAGTGGCCGTCGGCGGTATTCAGCACGAGCTTCGTGAGCATTTGATTTTCTATTTCGCCGATCGTGCTGCCGCGAGCGTGACGCATTTTGGCGCCGACTTCGAAATCCTCGAAGTAATTTCCAGTGCCGGTCAGCTTTGAAATCGACGTACTCACTTTCTCACCTTCGGCAGCAGGCGGTCGGAGATGATCCGTAGCTGGATTTCGGAAGTGCCTTCGAAAATTTTCGTCAAGCGCGCGTCGCGCCAGTAGCGCTCGAGCGGAAAGTCCTTCGTGTAGCCGTAGCCGCCGTGAATTTGCAGCGCCTGGCTGGTGACGCGCTCGGCCATTTCGGAGGCGAACAGCTTCGCCATCGACGCTTCCTTGTCGCATCGCCGGTGACTGTCGGCTTCGGTGGCGACGAAGTAGGTGAGCTGGCGCGCCGCTTCGATCTCGGTGGCCATCTCGGCCAGCTTGAATCGAATCGCCTGGAATTCGCCGATCGGCTGGCCGAATGCGACCCGCCGCTGCGCGTATGCCAGCGAGTCCTCGAGTCCGCCGCGCGCAAGGCCAATCGCGCGCGCCGCGGTATGCACGCGCGCGACCTCGAGCCCGCTGACCGCGCCGTAAAATCCCTTGCCCTCGCCGCGGTCCTCGCGCTCGCGCCCCAGCAATGCGTCGGCCGGCAGCTTGAAGTTGTCGAAGTGCAACTCCCACGTCTTCCAGCCGAAGTAGCCGATCTTGCGAATCGGCGAGCCCGTCAGCCCTGGCGGAAACTTGCCGCGCTCTTTCAGCACGAGAAATTGACTGATGCCTTCGTGGCGGCGGCGCGGGTCGGATGGCTGCTTCGTACGCGCGAGCACCGAGATGAAATCCGCGCCGTCGGCAAACGTGCACCAGGTCTTGGTGCCGTTGAGCATCCAGCCGTCGCCATCGCGCGTCGCTTTGCACGAGACGTTGGCGAGATCGGAGCCCGCGTCCGGCTCTGACAGTGCAGCCGCGCCGAGAAATTCTCCGCGTGCCATCCGCGGCAGGTATTCGCGCCGCTGCGCCGCGGTGAAACCGCCGCCGAGTCCGTTGCCGCGTGCGATGATGCTCGCGACGCTCATCCATGCGCGCGCGAGTTCCTCGGTGATCAGCACGTACTCGAACGCGCCCAGGCCAAGGCCGCCGTACTCCTCGGGGATGACGACGCCGAAGTAGCCCATCTCGGCCAGCTTGTCCCGCAGCGCCATCGGGATGTCGCCCTGCTCGGGGTCGAGCTTGTTCGCGATCGGCAGCACTTCGTTCATCGCGAAGTCGCGCGCCGCCTGCTGAATCATCCGCCGCTCGTCGGTCATGTAGCTCACAGTGGCGCTCCTCTGCGTTTGGCGACGAGGTTCGTGCGCTCGTAGCTGATGACGAGTTCGTCGCGTTGATTGCGGGCTTCGGTGCGCCAGGTGACGATGCCGAAGTTGCCGCGGCTGGCGGATTCGCGGGTCGAGACGACGGTGCTGCGCGCGCTCAGCGTGTCGCCGGGATAAACCGGGCGATGAAATTCCAGACCGTTGATGCCGAGGAACGGTCCGCCGGCCTCGCTCAAATCCTCAACCGAGATTCCGACCACGGTGCATGCGACCAGCATCGGATTGACCACCACGTCGGGATGCCCGAGCGCGCGCGCATACTCGGCGTTGAAGTAGAGCGGGCAATGGGCGAGCGTCGCGGTGGTGAACAGCGAATTGTCGCCCGCGTTTATGGTGCGCCCCCAATGATGCTCGAAGACCTGGCCCTCGTGGAATTGCTCGAATGAGTGGCCCTTCTGCACGAGCTTGAACTGGGTGAAATCGGGATCTGCCATAGACCATGCTCCTAGCAAAACTCTCGCTGCGCCGCGAATCCCGGCGGCGTCGCCGTTAACTTACAACTATTCCGGCGCTTCCAGAAAATGGCCGAATCGTGCAAGATTGCGCTAACTCGGCAACCATCGGAGATTTCAATGAAGACGGAAACAATCGAATACAAGGACGGAGACGTAACCCTGCGCGGCTACCTGGCCTTCGACGAGAAGAAGACGGGCAAGCGCCCCGGCGTGCTCGTGATGCCGGAAGCATTCGGGCTGGGCGAGCATGCGAAGAAGCGCGCCGAGCGGCTGGCAGAGTTGGGCTACGTCGCATTCGCGGGCGACCCCTATGGCAACGGAATCGAACTCGCAAATCTGCCGGACGCGATGAAGCATGCGATGCCGCTGTTTGCAGACCCGGCGAAACTTCGCCAACGCGGACGGGCGGCGCTCGACTTTCTGGCCTCGACGCCTCATACCGATGCGAGCCGGCTCGCGTCGATCGGCTTTTGCATGGGCGGCACCTTCTCGCTGGAACTCGCTCGCGATGGCGCACCGCTCAAGGGCATCGTCAGCTTTCACGGCGGCTTGCAGACGCAGCGGCCTGCCGAAACTGGGAAGGTCAAGGCGAAGATCCTGGTGTGCACCGGCGCTGATGACACCATGATTCCGGCAGAGCAGGTCAATGCCTTCGAAGCTGAGATGATCAAGGCCGGTGCGGACTGGCAGGTCATCACCTATGGCGGCGCGAAGCATAGCTTCACGAATCCGAACTCGGACAGTCTTGCAATGCCAGGTATCGGCTACAACAAAGTAGTTGACGCGCGGTCATGGAAGGCGATGGCTGATTTCTTCGAGGAGATATTCGCGGCCTAGCGTCGCGATCACTTCCCGGAACGCGGCTTGGCAGCTTTCGATTTAGACTTATCGTCAGCGTCAGTCCGATTTCTGGTAGTGAAGAGAGCGACTAGTAGCATAAGACTGAGCGACGCACAGGTGACTAGAGATAGGTACCAGGACCATCGGCGGATTGGGGTAGGGCGCAGTTCGATTGAGACATTGTGCGATCCGGCCGGGACGTTGAAGGTTATCTGTCCGCTATCTGACGCAGGTAAACTCGGGACTTCGCGATCGTCGACGAGCACCGTCCATCCCGGATAGTCGAAGAGCGAATCCTGCATCAGCGCTGCCGCGCTAGCATCGACCTTGAACGTTTGACTGTTCGAGGTGGCGCTGAGTTGCGTTACAAGTGGCGCCGAGCCGATGCCTTTGAGCAGATCGGCCTGAAAGTTAGCTTTTTGAGGCGCAGTGCTTGGCGCATACTCGTCGCTGGTGGTCGCTCTTATACCCAGTCGAGCGATTGAGTCGGC
>JBEKLS010000069.1:0-20108 GCA_050010075.1 Binatus sp. (SeqCode)
ACCTTCGATCCCATCTGGTTCCACAGCGAAAGTTGGCGCGATATTTCCGGGTTCTGATTGATGCGCGCCTGGATCTGATAAGGCCCGTAAAACAGCCGGTCCTTCGAAAACGAATACTCGAACAGGTGACCGTAATCGGCGCCGTCACAGCGCGCAGCCATCCACGCGATCATATTATCGCGGCCCGACGGCACCATCGGCAGCATCAGCATGTACTCCGCCTGCGTCTCGCCCGGCAGCCGCATGATCACATAGTAGGGCGACATATTAACCGTTTCGCCCGCGTAGTTTTCCCGCGGAAATCCCCACAGGTCCTCGCGGTTATAGAAAACCTGCGGGTCGGTCATGTGATAGGTGCGGAAAGTGTCGGCCTGGATGAGGAAAAAATCCTCGGGATAGCGAATATGCGCGCGCAAGTCCGGCGGCATCGCGGACATCGGTTTGAACATCGCCGGAAACACGCGCTGCCACGTCTTGATTATCGGGTCGTCGGGATCCGACACGTAAAAATCCGTGTCGCCGGTATAGGCGTCGACCACCACCTTGACCGAATTGCGGATGTAGTTGATGCCGTCGCCGTTGCGCTGCGAGTAGGGGTAGTGATCGCTGGTCGTATAGCAGTCGACGATCCAGACCATGCGGCCATTGAGCACCACCGCATAAGGATCGCGATCGAGGCTCAGGAACGGCGCGATGTATGCGATGCGCTCCGAGATGTTGCGCCGAATCATGATCTTGCTGTTCGCCACGATATTCTCGGTGACGAGCAGGTTGATGTCGCGAAAGAAGATGCTGAACAGGAGGCGGCGAAAAAATCCTGACACCGGCACGCCGCCCGATCCTTTGTAAAACGAAAAGACGTTGTCGGCGCCCTTGGGATAGTCGAACTCGGGCGTCGCCGAATCGACCACGGCGTAATTGTCGCGCGCCTCGCCAAAATAAATCGCCGGCTGGTCAACCTTCATTCCGACGTCCGACACCGCCGGAATATCCTTTATATAGAACACCGGCAGGCCCTCGGTGTCCTTCTTGTTGACCGGGCTCATCGCCAGTCCCGCGCCGTGGGTGAACTTGAGATGCTGATTGACCCAGGTCTGCGCGTTGTCGGCCAACTGGTCGATATTCATCTCGCGCGGCGACAGCATCACCTCGGTGTACTTGCCCTCGATCCAGTAGCGATCGATATCGACGTCGCGAAAGTCGTAGTAGGTGCGGATTTCCTGCAGCTGGCGGTAAGTGTCGATCAGCGGCCGCGGGTCCCACAGTCGGATGTTCTTGACGGTGGCGGAATCCTGTTCGAGCGCCGCCGGCGTGAGCGTGCCCTGCCCCGCAAACGGTTTCACGTCGACCGTGTCCAGCTTGTAGCCGTGCCGCGTCGCCTCGATATTGCGCACGAGGTATGGACGCTCGACCCGCAGTTCGTCGGGCTTGACCCACAGGCGCTCGATCACCGGCTGGATGAAATTCAAAATGAGCGCGGGACCGAATACGATGACGAACGCCGCGACGGGAATCCTGAGGCCGCCCTCGCGCGCGTTGTATACGCAGAGGGCCGCGGCGATCAGCGACAGCGCCACCAGCACCCACAGTCCCGGCTGCCACAGGATGCGGTCGACGTAGCGCAGTCCGAACACGACACCGTCGGTATGCAGCAGCAAGTCGAAGCGGCCGAGCCAGTAACTCATCGCGCGCTGCACGAAGAACAGGCCGAGCAGCACCGATAAGTGCGCGGCCGCACCCGGCGATATGCGCGGCGGCGATTCCTTGAAGTCGAGCGCGCCGCGCGCCCAGTACACCGCGATCGCCATCCCGGCCGCGAGCACGATCAGCATCAGGAAGAGATCGCGCAGCTCCTCGAGCAGCGGCACGGTGAAGACGTAAAAGCCGATGTCGTTGCCGAACGCCTGCTCGACGATCCCGAACGGAACGCCGTAGAGACCCTTCAGGTAAGTATCCCAGCTCGCCGCCTCGCCCTGCGCCGCGAACAGCGCGAGCAGAGCCGCGCCGGCGGCGACGATCACGCGCCACGGCACGCGCTCGCCGAGCGCGCGAATCAGCTCGGGCAGATTGACCTCGACCATCTCGTCGGGACGGCGTACGACGCGCAACCGCTCATGATTGCGGCTCGAGCCAATCGCGATCAGGCCGCTGGCGAAGATCGCCACGAACGCAACCAGCCATACGATCAGGAAGATGGCGATTTCTGCGCCGACTGTCGTGTTGAAAACGCCGCCGAAGCCGAGCCTGCCGTACCACAGGTAGTCGACCAGCAGCTGATCGACGAGGCTCAGCGCCAGGAGCGCGACAATAACAACTGCCGCCAGCAGGATCAGGATATTGCGCGGCCGCATCAGCGTGCTGTGTTATTCACCGCGGCCAATTTGGCTGACGTGCTCGCGCACAACGTCGGGCGGACAGAGCCAGATGAAGATTTTCAGTGCGAGGTAGCCGATCACAAGCCAGTCGAGTTCGCCGACTATCGGAATCATATCGAGTTCGAGTGCCGGCGGCGTGAGCATGAGTGCCAGACCCATCCACGGCACCGTCTTCGCCAGCATCGAGACGCGCTCGTCGGTGTACAACCGATAGAACACGCGCACGAATTGCGGCAGGTACATCACCAGCTTGCTCAGCTGCATCGGCCCGAGGAATTGCATGCGAAGTATCTTGGAAAACATCAGCTTGACCCGCCAACATAATACTCTAGCACACGGCGCCGTCGAAGATGTCCTGTGACAGGCGTGCTTTGTTACAATAACGTAGTTCGAGGAGGGCGAAGGCGGAGTGAAGAGGCACATGGCGCTGGGCGATTTCCTGGTCGCGTACCTGCGCAAGATTGGCGTGTCGCATGTTTTCGGCATCCCCGGCGACCTCGCGCTCAAGCTGTTCTTCGCGCTGGGGCGCAAGCATGGGCTGGAAATCATAACCCTGTCGCATGAGCCAGGCGTGGGCTTCGCGGCCGACGGCTACGCGCGCGCGACCGGCAAAATCGGCGTCATTTGCGTCACCTACGGCGCCGGCGGCCACAACATGGTCAATCCGGTCGCGGGTTCATTCTCCGAGCGCGTGCCGATTCTGATTTTCTCCGGCGGGCCGGGCGAAGAGGAGCGCAAGCTCGGCACCCTGATTCATCACCAGGCCCGCGAAATCGAATCGCAGCGCCGCATATACAATGAGGTAACCTGCGCGTCGGCCGTGCTCACCGATCCGCGCACCGCCGCCGACGAGCTGCATCGCGTCGTCAAGGCTATCTGGGCTGAGCAGCGCCCCGGCTATGTCGAGATTCATCGCGACATGGTCGATCGCAAAATCGAGGTCCCCGAGGAACTCATCGAATGGGACGGGCGGCTGCGCTTCCAGGAATCCGACGCGCGCAAGGTCGAGGAAGCGGCGCACGAGACGGCCGCGATGTTCAACGCGAGCCACAAGCCAGTGCTCATCGCCGGCATCGAGATTCACCGCTTCAAGGCGTCGGAGGATCTCGTGCGTCTCGCCGAGAAGATGGGCGCGCCGGTATTCACGACCGTGCTCGGCAAGGGCGCCTTCCCGATGGATCATCCGCTGTACATGGGCGTGCACGTCGGCCCGATCAGTCCGCCGTCGATCGTGGCGCGGATGGACGCGGCCGACTTCGTGCTAAACCTCGGCTGTCTGAAGACCGACATGAACTTCGGCAACCGTCCGCCGCATGTCATTCAGAGCAAGACGGTGTGGGCCGTCGATCGCAAGGTCGAGGTGAAGTTTCACACCTACACCGACGTCGCTGTCAGCGATTTCGCGCGCGCGCTGCTGCGCGAGAAGCTGCATCGTCATCACGAGCAGATTCATTACGCCGACAACCTTCGCGAGATGGCGGCGCGCGACGGCAAGCCGGTCAAGGTCAGCCAGGTTCTCGCGGCGGTCAACGAATTCCTGGCCGACAAGCGCGACTACCTGGTCGTCGCCGAGTCGGGCGACATGCTGTTCGGCGGCCTCGATATTCGCGTGCCGCACCGCAACGCTTACTTCGCGCAGGGGTTTTACGCCTCGATGGGATTCGCGGTGCCTGCCGCGCTCGGCGCGCAAATCGGCACCGGTCTGCGGCCGCTCGTGATGTGCGGCGACGGCGGCTTTCAGATGACCGGGCCCGAGATTTCGCAGGCGCCGGCCAAGGGCGTGAATCCGATCGTGGTGCTGATCAACAACGGCGGATGGGGCATCTTCCGGCCTATCGCCGAGCGCCGCGAGCTCCTCGAAATTCCGCCGTGGCCATATGCGCAACTTGCGCGCGACTGGGGCGGCGAAGGATTCGAGGCAACCACCGTCGAACAATTGCGCGATGCGCTGCGGGCGGCGGCCGACTGCAAATCCTTTGCGATAATCGACGTTCGCGTCGAGCGCGACGACCTCTCTCCGGTCACCGTGAAGTACATCAAGGCGGCGGCCAAGCGTTCGCAAGCGCCGGCCGAGCATGCAGCGCGCGGGAACTCGCGTCCATGACTGATACAACAAAGATTGGTTCAATACCGGTCGATCCGACTGCACTCGAGCATTACCGGCGCATCTATCGCGACTTCCGCTGGGAGACGCCGCCGAATTTCAACTTCGCCGCCGTCATCGACAAGTTCGCCGAAGATCCGCGGCGCGTCGCGATCCTGTGGGAGGACAGCGAGGGCCGGCGCGCGCGGCTCACGTTCGCCGACATCGCGCAGCAGTCGAAGCGCATCGCGACCGTTCTCGCCGGCTACGGCATCAGACGCGGCGACGCCGTGATGCTGGTGCTGCCGCGAATTACGCTCTGGCAGGCGGCCTACATCGGCGCGCTGAGGCTCGGCGCGATCGTGATCCCATGCACCTCGATGCTGCGTGAGAAGGATTTAATTTACCGCGCCAATCATTCCGGCGCGCGCGCGATAATCGCGGGCGTCGAGAATGCCGCGATGGTCGCCGAGCTGCGCAAGCAATGCCCCAGCATCGAGCAGTACTTCGTCGCCGGCGCCGCCCGCACCGGCTGGATCAGCCTCCAGGAATCCATGAGTCATGCGTCGGCGCTGTTCAGGCCGGCGACTACGCAATCGTGGGAACCCGCGATTTGCTATTACACTTCCGGCACGACACGCGAACCGAAAGCGGTTCTGCATAGTCACTCCTATACCTATAGTCACAAATTCACCGGGCTCAACTGGCTGGACCTGCGGCCGGGCGATATCCATTGGACAACCTCGGACACCGGATGGGCCAAGGCCGCGTATGGCGTTTTGTTCGGGCCGTGGATGAATGGGGTGACGACTTTCATGTACAACGGCCGCTTCGATCCGGCGAAGGAACTCGAATTGCTCACGCGTTACCGCATTACTACTTTCTGCGCGCCGCCGACTGAGTATCGAATACTCATTAAAGAGAACCTTGCAGACTACTCATTGCCCAACCTGAGGCATTGCACGGGTGCCGGCGAGCCACTGAATCCCGAAGTGATCGAGGTCTGGCGCGAGAAGCTCGGCCTCACCATTCACGACGGCTACGGGCAAACCGAAACGGCGATCCTTGCCGCGAACATGCCCGGAATGCCGGTGAAGCCGGGCTCGATGGGCCTGCCGTTCCCCGGTCACGACGTGCGCGTCATCAACAACGAACTGGCCGAGACCAAAGTCGACGAGCTCGGCGAAATCGCGGTGCGCGTGACGCCCGAGCGCCCGCCATCGCTGTTTCTCGAGTACTGGAAAAACGCCGAAGAAACCGCGCAGGTATTCCGCGGCGACTGGTACCTGACCGGCGACCAGGCCATTCGCGATGTCGACGGCTACCTGTGGTTCGTCGGCCGCGCCGACGACGTGATCATTTCCGCCGGCTACCGAATCGGCCCGTTCGAAGTGGAAAGCGCGCTGCTCGAGCATCCCGCAGTGATGGAATCCGCGGTGGTAGCAACTCCCGACGCCGATCGCGGCTCGATCGTAAAGGCCTTCATCAAACTTCGTGCTGGCACCGAGCCCAGCGATCAGCTAATCACGGAACTGCAAGAGCACTGCAAGCGGATAACCGCACCCTACAAGTATCCGCGCGAGATAGAATTCATCGACGAGCTGCCGAAAACGGTAAGCGGCAAAATCCGGCGCGTCGACCTCCGCAAGCAGGAGGAAGTCCGCAAAGGCAAGTCTGTTTAATTTCAAAAAAACAAAATTGGGAGAACCATAATGGCAAAAACTTTCGGATCGGAATCCACCGCCGATGAAGTCCTCGAGGGCGTCGATCTTTCAGGCAAGCGCGTACTGATAACCGGCGTCTCGGCAGGCCTCGGCGTCGAGACGGCGCGCTCGGTCGTGGCGCACGGCGGAACCGTCGTCGGCACCGCGCGCGATCTCGCCAAGGCGCGGCGCGCGCTGGCGGAAGCGGGCAATCCCTCGGTGACCCTCGTCGAAGCGGACCTCGCTTCGCTCAGCAGCGTGCGCAAGGCGGCGAGCGACTTGCTGGCGCGCGCCGAGCCTTTCGACGTGATCATCGCGAACGCCGGCGTGATGGCGTGTCCGTTCGGCAAGACCCAGGACGGCTTCGAGACTCAATTCGGAACCAATCACCTCGGGCATTTCGTGTTCGTCAATCGGCTCGTGCCGTTACTGAGGTCCGGCGCTCGAGTCGCCACACTCTCTTCCGCGGGTCATCAAATCAGCGATGTGAACATTGAGGATCCGAACTTCGAGCACACAGAGTATCAGCCTTTTCTCGGCTACGGCCGCTCGAAGACGGCAAATATTCTGTACGCGGTCGCGCTCGACAGCAGGCTGAAGGGACGCGGCGTCCGCGCAACCTCGTTGCATCCCGGCGGAATCCAGACCGAGCTCGGGCGGCATCTCACGCCCGAATTGATGGACCAGGTCAGGACCCGCATGAGTCAGGGCCTCAAAGATCCATCTGCGTTTCGGTTCAAGACTGTCCCGCAAGGCTCGGCGACCTCGGTCTGGGCGGGCTTTGTCGCGTCAGCCGATGCGGTCGGCGGCCACTACTGCGAAGATTGCCACGTGTGCGAAATCAACGACGACGTAACCTCGCGCGTCGGCGTGCGCTCATACGCTCTCAACCTGGCGCATGCGAACGACTTGTGGCGCAAGAGCGAGGAGATGGTCGGCGAACGTTTCCCGCTCTAGCGCGTCGTCACTTCGCGGCGGCTCGCTGGTAGCGTGGCCGCAGGACTTCCATAACGCTCGCCGGCGCGCGTCCCGCATTGCCGTCGAACGGCGGCTGCGGGTCGTACTCGATCCCGACCTGGATCGCTTGAGCCACGGTGTCGCCCGCGACGCGACGGACGAGATGCAGCGCCATGTCGATGCCGGCGGAAACGCCGGCGGCCGTGATGATCTTGCCGTCCTCGACGACGCGCTCGGAGCGCGGCTCGGCGCCGAACTCGCGCAACTTCTCGAGCCGCGCCCAATGCGTGGTCGCGGGCCGTCCTTTGAGCAGCCCGGCCGCACCGAGGATCAATGCGCCCGTGCAAACCGATGTGGTCCATTGCGTGGTCGCGTCGATTTGCCCAACCCATTCCAGCACTTGCGGCTTTTCGCGAACCTGCGCCTCGCCTCTGCCGCCCGGGACGACCAGGATGTCGGCGCTAGTCACGTCGGCGATCGAGTAGTCGGCGACGATGCCGAGCGACTTCGGATCGGCGCGCTTGATGCCGGCGGTCTCGGCGACGAACATGACCTCGGCGCCGGGAATTCGGCACATCACCTCGAACGGTCCAATCGCATCGAGTGCAGTAAGGTCGTCAAAAATCAAAAAGGCAATTCGCATGGCATTCTCCTTCCGGGTCAGGCGCTGAGTTTTTGATGAAATCGGCTGCGATACGCGCTGGGCGGCACGTGCAGCGTGCGAATGAACGCGCGGCGCATCGATTCGCGCGTACCGAAGCCGCACGCGGACGCGATCGAATCGACCCCTTCGCTTGACTCTTCGAGGCGACGCCGCGCAACTTCGACCCGCAAGTTCTCGACGAATTCTCCCGGCGTCACTCCGACTTCGCGCGTAAATACACGGGCGAAGTTGCGCGGGCTCATCGCGGTGCGCCGCGCGAGCGCTTCGACCGACATTTCGGCGCTAGGATTGTCGGCGATCCATCGCTGCAGCTCACGCAGCGGTTCGCGATCGGCAACCTGCGCGCTTAGCTGCACCGAAAACTGCGACTGGCCGCCGGGCCGTCGCAGGAACATAACCAGTTCACGCGCCACCGCGAGCGCAACCTCGCGGCCATGGTCTTCTTCGAGCAGGGCAAGCGCCAGATCGATGCCCGCGGTCACGCCGGCCGAGGTAGAGATCTTGCCTGCGCGCACGAAAATCGGATCGGTCTCGACTGACACTGCCGGGTATCGAGCCGCGAGCCGATCGCACTGGCGCCAATGGGTTGTTGCGGAGAGCCCATCGAGCAGGCCCGCCTCCGCGAGCAGAAACGCGCCGGTGCATACCGAGCACAGGCGGCGCGTGCGACCGACGATGCGCCGAAGCCAATCGATCAGCGCGCGATTGCGAAGCGCTGCAGTAGTTCCGCGGCCGCCTGCCACCAGCAACGTGTCGATCGGTCCACGCACCTGCGCTATCGAGCGGTCCGCAATCAGCCGGATGCCCGAGGACGTCGCGAACGCGCCGGCCTTGGCCGCGACAATCTCGACGGTGTAGGCGGGAACGCGCCAGCCGCGCTCTTCGGTCATCAGGCGCGCGGCGCGCCCGAACACTTCGAGCGGACCGGTGATATCGATGATCTGCGCGTCGGGAAAAGCGAGCATGACGACCCGGCGTGTGCGCAAGACGATCTTCATGCCGACAACTATCGCGCGCCTGAAGGTTGGCAGCAATACGTAAGCTGCCACATTTACTGCCAATCGCGGCTACGCGCCGGACATTTTCATTTGTGGCTCATCGGCAGCGCGTCGCGGAATCCTGTCTGCAGCATCAGCAGGCCGACGGCGCGCGAGAGTGCCACTGACAACGACTCGGCGGGTTCCGTCTCGAGCGGCAGAAAGACCTCGCCGCCGACGGGGTTCGGCGGTTCATCTTCGATGCCGCTCACGTCGCCCGAGTAGAGCACTGTGCCGTCGCGATTTTTCAGCTCGTACTTCACGCGCACCGTCGCGTGCATCGCGAAGTACTGGCCATGCACGGTCTGTAGGGTTCCGAACCGCTTGTTCACCACGGCCTGTTCGAGTTCCGAGTTGAGGATGAAATCCGAGCCCTCTGGCGGCTTGCCGCCGTCCGGATTAGAGCCGAGCGGCACCGGCGTCAGACCCGCGTCCGCCAGTCCCTTGAGCAACGCGTCGTTGAAGGCGCGGAGCGGATCGTCGACCATGAGCGGCGCCTGGGTACTGCCGTCGGCGTTGTAGATTGCGCCGACCGGGGAGTCGCCGGCGGTGAAATCTCCGGTGGTGGGAGGCACCGCAATTTTCGCCGGACGAAAAATATTTTCAGATCCGGCCACGATGCCTGGAAGATAATGTATCTCGAGCCGCGCCTGCGACTTGCATCCGGTCAGCGCGAGCGCGATCAGGGCAATCGCGACGCACTCGCTACTACGATTGAGGCCGCGACACCGCAGGGCGCCGGTCCCTCCACCAGAAGACGAAAACGGCGAGCAGCAGAATGAATCCGCCAAGCGCAATCCACCGCGAAAGCTGATGCGCCAGCGCCATCGCGGGATACAACTCGCCGCCCACGAGGTAGCCGACCGTCACCACCAGCGAACACCACACGATCGCGCCGAGCACGTTCCATCCGAGGAACTGGAAGAACGGCATCCCGCATGCGCCCGCCATCGGACCCGCCATGAACCGCACGCCGGTGATGAATCGCGCCATGAAGACCGCCTTGCTGCCATGCGTCTGAAAGAAAAGCTGGAGGCGCTCGTAGCGCGTGCGCACGAAGGGGAAGGTTACCGCGAGCCCAGCCAGCAAGCGCTGTCCGCCAGTGCGGCCGATGATGTAACCGCAACAGTCGCCGGTGACCGCGCTCAGGATCACGACGACGTACACGAGGCGCAGGTCGAGCAGCACCTGCCCAGCGAGAAATCCCGCCGCGAGCATGACGGTTTCCTCGGGCACGGGAACGCCGAGGTTGCCGACGAACACGGCAACGAAGATGCCGAGGTAACCCCAGGTCGACAGCAGCTCCGCGATATGCGCGGGGTCCGTTATGCCATGCATCGAAAATCCATCGCTGGTAACGAGTCTGCCAGCGTAAGCGGGTATTTAACAGTCAGGTGTAGCTAACCCGCGCGCAAAGATGGCGGCGTTTTCACGATTCTGCCGGAACGACCGAAGGTTTTTTGAAGACGTAATACTTGTAGCCAAAGAAGTTCGCGAACAGCGTCAGCCCGGCGCCCGAGATAGCACCGATATTTGCCCAAAGCCGCGCGCTGAATCCATGCGGCGCGCCGATAACGTTGACGATCACGTCCGCGCCCGCCACGTTCAGCGCTACTGCGATCACAGTCACCGCCATGAACGCCATTAGCTCGCGCCGCGCACCCGGCGATTTCGCCGCATCGAAGGTCCAGTACTTGTTCCACAGGTAGCTGTTGATCACTCCCAGCGTGACCGAAATTGATTTGAACCCCAGAAAGCCGGCGCCGGACGATACGCTCGTCAGCAACATCAGCGAGTTCAGAATACCGAAATCGACGCCGGAGTTCAGAACCCCGACCACGGCAAACTTGGAAAATTCGAACAATGAAGGCGCGCGATTCGCGACCAGGCTCGCAACCAGCAGCCCTGCCGCAAACAAAACTCCACCGACGACAGGCAGCAGCGCCAACGGAATCCTGATTGCGCCGCCGAGTCCCAGGTTGATAACGACCGGGATCGCCAATGCGCCAGTAAGAAGTCCAACGATCAGCGCCAATACCAAATCGCGCGCCAGCGTTGAGACGCCATTCGAGCCGCTAGTCCGCGATGCCATCTCGTGATTCGGCGCCCCGCGCCTCAGGCGTTGAGGCCGTAGAATCTTTCGTGCCAGACGCCGAAGGCTATCAGGAGGATCGAAATCGCTATCAGGATGCGCGTCAGCTGATCGGCTCGGCGGTGGACCCCGAATGCCATCAGCAGGAGCAGAAACGGAAACGTGTGCAGGTAGTGGCGCGTGCCGTACTGCGCGAATCCGTTGGTGAAGTAAAAGAGGCTCGGCGTCATCGAGATCAGCGCCGCCACGGCGATCAGCGCCGTTTCGATTCGCCGGAAGTTCGGCCGCAGAGCCAGAATGAAGGCCGGGCTGGTGAGAATCAGCGCCTGGCCGCCGAAACTCGGATGGATGTAGGGGAACGTGCCGTCGAGATGCGTCGACATGAAAAACAGGGTGTAGAAGTTCCCGGGAAAATGCTCCCATCCAAAAAGATGAGACCCGGGGTCGGCGAAGATGAATACGCCGCGGTCGAACGGGCTCTGGTAGCGAACCTCGTTGAAGGCGATATAGACGACGCCCACGGCTACGCAGCCGGGTATAAACCACGCGAGGTCGCGGATGCTACGTCCACGAACGAAAAGCAGCGCCAGGTAGATCGGCCACACGAACGCCAGATCGTAGCGCGCAAGCGCGGCGAGCGCGGCGAAGCCCCCGGCCACTGCGGGACGCGCCTCGTCAAAGGTCTCGTCGAGCGCCAGCAGCGTCATCGCGATCGCCACCACCATCGAGACTCCCCAGCTCGTGCCGTGGACCGTCTCGTACCACACGATTGTGCCGGCGCCAAAAAACACCGTGAGCCATCCGCGCGCGTTGACCGTGAGCCGGAATCGTCCGAGCAGGCGCCACGCCAGCGCAACGTCGATCGCGCCTATAACGATCGAGAAGTACGTCTGGTTGGTGTCCATCCCCCAAAAAGCCGCGAACGGCATCAGCATCAAGGATGGCAGTATCGGATGGAGCTGGTAGCTGTAATGCCCGACCTGCGCGTGCTCGATAAAATTGGGCGCGTCGATGTAAGTATGGCCGTGGATGAGTGCAAAGGCCTGGCGAACGTGGGCGTTGAAGGGGCTCGAGTCCGAGCCGGATGTTATCGAATAGAAAACCAGGAAGACCGCGAAGACGGCGAACTGCGAAAGCAGCTCATCGCGCCTGATCTGCGCGGCGGTCGGCGGCGGCGCAGGATCGGTCATCCAGAACGAGTATGCAAATGCCGTCGATGCGACGATCGCCGAGATCCAGTCGAGACGCGTCAAGCTCCATCCGCGCCACAGGATGAAAGCGAAGCCAACGACCGCAAAGACCACGGCGAAGCTGAAAAACTCGCGGCTGGTCGCGAGGCTCGGGCGCGTCGGGTCGCGGCGATACCTAGTCGCCGGCATTCTTCTTGACCATTCCGATTCTTCGATAGAGTCGAAGCTTCCCCCCGCCATCGAAGATCTTCTCGTAGCCGTCAGGTGGATCGCCCATCAAGACGGGCGCGGGACACTGTTCCAGGATGTAGGGCGGACGCCGCGCCAGCGCCGCCGGCAGGTCATCGGGGCCGCGCACCCGGCTGCCAGCCTGAAAGAGATTGTCGGGATGGTAGTTGAGATCGTACGGGTCGTCGTCGATGCCAGTGTAGATCGCGACCTGCATCAACCCCCACGGCGACGTGTCGTCGGTGAGGTGAAGGATATGCGTGGCGGGCGTGATTCGGCCGGCGCGCAACTCCTTGTCAAGCACCTGCACTAACGCAAACCCATCGGGGCCGATCGTCCAGCGGCCGTCGGGCGTGCCGATCCAGTAGCCGTCTTTCGCGCGGTTAAGGTTGAACGCCCACAGTTCGGAAATCGCGTGCTCATCGCTGTCATAGTCCTGGGGGTTTTCGACTCGCGTCCAAGGATACATCAGGATTGTGACGACGGCGAAGAGCGCGAGCTGCCGCGAGATGCGGTCGTAGATCAGAGCGAACACGAGGCCCGCCGGGAAAATCAGAATGAATGGTATCCAGTAGTCGACCAGCTTGCTGATGAAATCCGACAGCATGTGGCGTTCGACCGGCGCGGTGATCACCGGACTAAGTTGATTGTTGACTATCTCGCCGGCAACGCCGATCAGCAGCGCCACGGCGAGCACTCCGGTGTAGAACGCGCTGCGCTTTTCGACGAAGCCGAGGATTACCGCCGCGATCATTCCGATGGCAGCGAGCACGCATAGTATCGGCAGGTATTGCATTACCTGATCGAAGATCGTTCCCGTGTACCAGTGCCGGTAGAGGAGCACCGCGAACAATCCCGCGACCAGCACCGCGTTCAGGATCGGGATGACGACGGAAGGTTGCGGACCATTCGGTCTCAGGAGTGATGCGCCTGCGAGTATGACCGCGATCCCGGCTAATTGAATCACGGGCAGGATGGGATAACCGACGCTGTGCTCGGTAGCGATGAGCAATTCCGGCACGGCGAGCATCGAGGCTCCCGCCAGGCAAATCACCGCCGCGAACGAGCGCGAAAAATCTCCCGACAGCAGCCAGAAGAGCACCGCCGAAGCGGCGACAACCATCGCGAGGCCGCCGCCGATCGCATGCGCAGCAACGGCGGTCCCCAGGGCAATCGCCCCGTACGCGAACAAGGTGCGATTTCGCCGCGGATCGAGAAAGAAGGCGAGTCCGATCCCCACCAGCACGAATACGACCGCCGTCGCACGCATCCCTTGCTCGCGCCGAAACAGACAGGTGAAGAACAGGAACAGCGACGCCATTCCGCCGGCAGTGTCGCCGAACAACGTCCGCCCCATGCAGTACGCCGAGAAGATCATGAGCCCGGCCATCGGGAGCATCGCCGCGGTTTCCGCCAGCGCGCCCATTTTCGAGCCGGCGCCGAGCGCCAGTACCGCGTAGAACAGCTCTACCGCCGGCGCCTGCACATGCGCGCCGAACGCGCCATAGGGATCATTGTCGAACGGGATGTATCGGTGAAAGGTCAGAATGCGTTGGACGGCTGCGGGATGATTCAGCACGTCCATAAAAGGCGGAACCGGCGATCCGAGTTGCAGGAACAGCATCGAGACGCTGAGCAACGCCCATGCGAGAAGCGCGAGTTTCTGCCCGCCGCTCGGAGGATTGAATTTGTAGCCTTTAAGTTCGCGCCATTGCGGGGCGATCGCAGCCGCGAGCAGCAGCCAGACGAACCACGACCTCATCAGCCTGAGCGGCCCGAAAATGTTGCCGAGAACGTAGGCGAGGACCCAGAGACCCGCGGCGCCCGCAATCAACGCGTCGCCGGCATCGATCGAAGGATCGTAGCGCCGCAACAAACCGCTGATGGCGAATGAGCTGAGCGCCCAGAAGGTCCAGACTCTCACCGCCGCCCACGCCGTCTCCGGCAACACGGGTGCGATCCCGCGGACAGCGCCCATCAAGTCCAGGGGATACGGAAAATCGCGGAGCCGGTAGATTGCGAGCGCGGTGACAATCGCGAGGGCGAACCAGACAGCCTCGCGCCGAAAAAACGATTGCAACGATCGACCGCTGCCAGGCGATGCCCCCTCCCCCGCGCTCATCGACAACCGATTTACGCTAACTCGCGCGATAAGTGAACCGGCGCGAGCGTGCGGATTTCAGCTCGCCTACGGGGACGTCGTGCCGTGCTTGATCGACACCTGCGCGGCCACCCAGTTGAAGAGCTGTACTGCGGTGCCGACTTCGTCCTCGGTCGCCCCGAACTGTTGCTGGTATGCCGTCAGGATCCAGAATTCGTCCGGCGTCGTTTCTTCGTTCATCACCGTGTTCACATCGGTAGGCAACTGCGGCGCGAGTCCCGGCAGATGGAAATCGGTCGCATAGAAACTGATGATCAAATCCGCGTTGGTTGTCGTCATCATCGATTTCGCCGTCACCGTGCCGCCAGTGCCGGTGTTGCCGGTCGACATATCGACCGGCGCGCCCGCCGCGACATTGTCGAGCAGCACCATCGCGCCTTGCGCATCGACCGGCGCGCTGAAGGTCCATGTCGCCGTGCTGGGATCATTCGCCGCGACTGCATGCCAATAGAGCGACTGTCGCGTCGTAGCGGTGGAGTCGTCGCGAATCATTTGCCATCCAGCCGGCGCGGTGATCGCCGGTGCCGCGCCGCCGAAGCTGATAACGTCGGCGATCGCGACCTGGCCGGCCTGCGCTTTCTTACCCCAGTCCAGCGCAAGCGTGGTCGTCTGCTTCACCATCGGCGCCTGCGTGTAACCAACTACGTTGGCGCCCCCGACGGTGTTATCAGTGGTCTGCGACGGCGCGGAGTTGCACGCAGCGATGATAACGGCGGCAACGAAAATCAATGTGTATTTGAACACTGTCCCCTCTCGGCAGCTCATCAACATCTCCCCATTTTACCATATTCGATCGCACGAACAGCGCTCCGACCGCTGTAGATCTTCACGTTAACATCCTGACTTACAGGACACGCCTGCGACGATAGACCAGCAAAGGTGCCTCCAGCTTCCTTTGGAGTCGCTGTGGAATTGGCGCGCGTTTCTGGCAGTTAGGCCGCAGTCGCGACGGCCACCGAAAATTCACGTTTGATCGCTGTCCCAACCCGGCACCTTGCTGAATTTCTTCCCCCTGCGATCCCGCTCTACGCCTTCTTCGCGAACGGACGATCGCGATCCGTAAGCGCGCCCTTGAGACCTTTCTCGCGGCTCGCCTTCATCCAGTTCTTCACCGTGTCCGTCTGATGCGCGATCACGTCGATATCCGCCGACGACTGCTCGGCCGCGCGAATCCCGATGATATCGAGATAGCGATTCACCGCCGCCTTGTGCAGCATCAGCAGCTCCGCCGGCACCATCGCGACCCGCCGCGCATAGTTCATCGTCTCCTCCTCGAGCTTGTCCTTCGGGAAGACGCGGTTCACCAGGTGCCACTCGAGTGCTTCCTTCGCCGACATATAGTCGCCGGTGAAAAAATATTCCTTGGTCTTGCGCGGACCCATCAGCACCGGCCACATCGACATCGTCGGCAGGATTCCCAGCGATCGGCCCGCCGGATGCCCGAACTGCGCGTCCTCGCTGGCGAACACGATATCGCAGTGACCGACGAACTCGGTGCCGCCCGCCAGGCAGTAGCCATGCACCTGCGCGATCGTAGGCTTGTTAATCGCCCACAAACGCTGCCATCGCTCGATCGTCTTGTGCAGCCCCATCCGGTCGTTGGTGACGGTGAAGGCTGATCCCGGATGCTGCGTGCCCTGCAAGTCGTAGCCCGCCGAAAACGCGCGCCCGGCGCCGCGAATTATCAGCACGCTCGCCTCGGCGTTCGACTCGTACTCGTCCATCACCGAGTCGAGTTCCTTGAGCAGCTTCTGCGACAGCGCGTTGAGCTTCTCGGGCCGGTTGAGCGTCAGCCGGTAGATTTTGTCCTCGGCCCTTTCGTAAATGACAGTTTCATAGTTCGCCATCTGATTTCTCCGGCGGTTACTTTACCGCTGCCAGGAAGTCGCCAGCCGCGCGCACGGTTTCCCCGGTCGCCTCCCAGAAAAACATGTGACCCGCGGCCTTGAGCGTATGTACCTTCGATCCCGCTATCGCGCCGTGCAGGACCTCCGCATTCGGATACGGCACGATCGAGTCGTCATCGCCGTGAATAATAAGTGTCGGCGACTTGATTTGTCCAAGCCGCGCGAAGCTGTCGAATCCGCCAATCGCCTGCCCCTGCCGCATGAACGTATGCGTCGGCGTCGCCGGATAGTTGCCCATCTCGGCCAGCTCCCGATCGATCGTCGCCTGCCCCGCCGCCGACGCGAGAAACGCCTTGCCGCAGGCGACCGAGAATGCGCGCCGCGCCTGCTCGACCGGATCTATCCCGGGCGTTGGTAAAAGGTTGGCGATTGCCGCGGGATCGGCCGGGATCGAATGACTCGTGCCGCAGTTGGTGCATCCGAGCACGAGGCCGCGCGTGCGCGACGGATATGCCAGCGCGAATTCCTGCGCGATCATCCCGCCCATCGAGATTCCGAAAATATGCGCGCGCGGAATCTTCGCATGGTCCAGCACCGCCGCGACGTCCGCCGCCATATCGCCGAGCGTGAACTCCGTGTCAGGCTTGTCGCTCTCGCCGGTGCCGCGATTGTCGATTACTAAAAGCCTGAACCGCGCTTCCATCAGCTTCAGAAACGGCTCGCCCCATCCGCGGCTCGAAGCGCTGAAGCCCATGATGAGCGCGACCGGGTCGCCCGCGCCGCGAAGCTCGTAGCGAAGTTTCAGGCCGTCCCTGGTCTGGGCGAAATCGCGTAATGATGCCACGTCGGAATCTCCTCTGCGATCGATTCTTGCGATGAATACTAGCTACGGACGGGAAAGGTTCAAGCGGCGGCGCTGTCGACCGAAGCGTCCGCGAGTATCGCGCCGAGCAGCCGATAAACCTCGCGATTGACTATCAGGCTCGCATGCAGTCCCGACACTTCGAAATTGGATCCTGCGTCATCGAGGCATGATTGCCATTGCACGACCTCGTCGCGGCGCGTGTAGATCGAGCTGAAACGGCTGCGCTTTGGAATCGGCGCGAACACCGCGTCGGCGAATCCGCATGAGCATTCCGTCGTGCCACACTCCGCGGGGGCGCTCGAGAATGTCTGCCAGAACGATTGTATAACCTGCAGCGCCGGCCGGACCTGGTCATGCACTCCTGTCCATCCGCTGCGAATCGGCGCGCCGAGCGCTACCACCTGGCTCACTGACAGGGGGTTGGCCGTCGCGATTGCGCGGGCCAGCACGCCGCCAAGGCTATGCCCGATGATCGTCACGCGCTGGCCGGATTCGCGCGCGATCTTTTCGACCCGCCATCCGACCAGTTCCATCTTGCGCCGTGGACAACCGACATTGAGATCGATTCCCGACAGGTACGGCTTGTAGCCGATTCGCCCGAGCCATCGCGCCATCGTGCCGAGCGACCAATCGCCCGCCGTGAAGCCTGGAATCATCAGCACGGGACGGCCGTCGCCGCGCGGCACTCCGACGCCATAGCCGACCGGGTCGCGCGCCAGCGACGCATACTGTTGCAGGAAATCGAAGTATGCGGAGGCGGTGAGTTGAAGCAGCATGCTGATTGCGAATCTGTGTCCTGAAGCCGCTGAGCGAGCGTTCGCGGGACATTCTCACGAAATGAATTAACTGTAAAGTCATAGGCGCGTAACAAAAGCAGATGAATGCACGGCGGAATCGCTAATGCTGACAGGGAAAAAGCGGCGGCCACCTTTAACGCAACATTCCCGGTCCGAATCCTAACCTCTCCTCGTTCGAGGAGAGGTCGGCGAAAGCCGCGCAGCGGTGTCGCCTGGTGAGGTGCGACACTCGACAGCGCGCCGATACCGACTCGTCTAGTCGCTAACGACCGAGGCGAGGCCGCCGCAAGACAACCGCATCAGTTTCTGAGTCGGTGCAAAAGAAAAGTGCGCGTGGGTGCGACGGCTCGCGTCCCACCTCACCCGTCGCGCTCCTTCGGCGCGCGCCGACCTCTCCTCGGACAAGGAGAGGTTAGAATCAGCGCGCCCCGCTTAATTTCGGATCTCCCAAACCCGGGAGCAAAAGCGCGTCCGCGCGATTTTGCGATTTTCCGAATACTGGGTGCAGGGGTCACCCCTGCCCAAGGAAGTCTGAAACCCACGGAGGGGTTTCACATTAAATTAAGTTCCTTCTTCTTTCCGTCTTCCCATCGTCAGCTGGCCGGCACGATATGTAGCGGCGTGCGTCCGTGGAGCTCGACCGATAGCGTGGCGGCGCCGAAGTTGTCGGCCTTGAACGAACGCTCTGAGCCGTTGCGCAGCGCATATGCAGCGCCGGGCCGCAGGCGTTCCACACGAATGTCCTGTGCGCCGGGTTGCTTCCCTGGGTACAGCACCAACTCGAGATCGTCGCCGTCGCTGAAGGCCCGTGCGACCAGCACCTCGGGATACGACGCATCGGTGAGAATCGGACCGCGAAACGTCGACTCGGGAGGACCTTGCGTGACGGTGTTCTTGAAGTCGTCACGACGATGGAACCGAGCGCGCATGGCATTGATATTCGACAGGTTCGACATCTTCGAATAGCGCAAGACGCCGCCATCGTCGGCTCGTCCGCAGTCCTGATCAAGGGCGCGCTGCGCGGCTTCCGCTATCTCGTCGTCGCCGAATTCGCGGGCGGAATCCATGATCATCGCATACGCTCCGCCGAACCCGGGCTTGTAGTTGCCGAAATCAAAGCCGCGCCCGCTTAGCCTCAAGCGCCCGGCGCCGGACTCGTCTGGCTGGATGATGTACTTGAGCTCCTTGCGCGCGATTGCCCACATCCGCTGCGCGCGCTCGGGCGCGAAGCAGTTTTCGAAGCCGGCATAACCAGCCTCGCCGGACGGAAACGGAAATCGAATGCCGGTCAGCGCCGAACGCAACCCGATGACGCTGCCGCTGTAGTCGGTGAACTCGGTATCGAGGTTTTTGAGCCATCGATCGCGGATGGAAGGGACGTACGAGGTTCCGAACAGGCGGTCGTAGAGGACGAGCGAGGTCATGCCGTAGTGGTTGCAGATTGGATAAACCCAATTCGGTTCACACGGATAGAGGCAGAATTCCGAATCGAAAAAATTCTTGATAACGGACTGAGCAATCGTGTGCGCGTCATGATGGAACACGCGATGCTTGTTTTTTCTGAACTGCAGGCTCCCTGGCTCGGCGTAAGTCCGATCGCCGGTGTTCGACATATACAGGCCCAGCTGGATGCCGAACCAACCGGTGAGCATGATGTTGTCCTTGGCGGCAGGGTCAGGGTCGGTGAGGTTCAGATGGCCCCAAGCCGACTCGTACAGCCAGTAGCCCCAGATCTGCCGCTGAACATACAGCTCGATCAGATTGCGCTGGGCCTTCGAGAGATAGCCGTGGAAGCTCGGCGTGTACTGACACTGGAGCATACTGAGCGCGTAGCTCAGATGATTGATTTGGTAACGCAGGGCAGAGGTCTGAAACTGATCGACCTTGTCGTAACCGTTGATCTCGCCGACCGGCTGCAGCGCGCGATCGAGTCCATATCGCACCGACGACAGATTCTCGAGCGAAAGCTCCCGCTCAGATCGTGACGGCGCCGGTACCGCTACAGCAGCAGCCTCAGCGATGGCCTCGGGCAGATACTGGTTGCGCGCTTCCAGCTTGGCGAGCTCGGCCGCCTTGCGCTGGCTGGATCTTCGATACGCATAGATCGCG
>JBEKLS010000070.1:0-19899 GCA_050010075.1 Binatus sp. (SeqCode)
GGCAGCTTCGACGCCATCACACCGCCAGGCTGGGGACAAATCGCGGCCCAAACGCTTCCCAATTCCACGGTCCTGGTCATCCCTGCCGTTGGACATTTCGCATCCCAGGACTCTCCACGCGCACAGTGCGAGATCACTTCGTTCCTGAGAGATCCGAAAACAAGTCGACGACGAACGGATTGTCACTGATGATCCGACAATAGCCGAAATGGATTGCCTCCTCCGCCCGGTCGGCGAAAGATATTCTTTGACTGACAGCCACTCTCTAATTTTTTGCCCGCTTAATGACTGACTAGACACGCAACTAAGCAGAGAAAAATAGGCCGAGCACTGATTTGGAAAATTCTTCAGATCGCAAGGCGTACATCATTACGGGACCGACCTCAGGCATCGGTCGCCGCGCTGCATTCGAATTGGCCGCGCACGGTACCGTTGTCCTGGTCGGCCGCGACCGTCAAAAGCTCGACGAGCTGCAGAAGGCCATAGAGCAAAAAGGACAGCATGCGGTTTCGGTCGTGTGCGAGTTGTCTGATCCGGCCAGCGTGGCGCGCGCGGCTGAGGAAATCATCGCGCTCAATCTTCCGATCGCCGGCCTGCTCAACAACGCGGGCATCGGCGGCCAGATGCATCCGACGAAGAACGCGCAGGGCTGGGACATCACGTTCGCGACGAACCACCTCGGGCCGTTCGCGCTGACAGAGGCGCTCGTGCCGCATCTCCCCGACGGTGCGAACGTCGTCTTCGTCGCCTCCGGCGTGGAAGATCCCGAGCGCAAGCCAGCCAAGGCCGTCGGCTTCCGCGGCGGTCGCTACATCTCTGCGGAGGCGAGCGCGCGGGGTGAGTGGAAACCCGGCGGTGCCACGCAACCGGGCTTTGACGCCTACGCCACGTCGAAGCAGGCCAATCTTGCCACGGCGATGGCGTTCGCGCGTGAGACTCCACGGTTACGCTTCAACGCGCTCGAACCGGGCTTTACTCCGAACACCGGCCTCGCACGGGGGACCAACGTGCTCGTGCGCTTCTTGTTGATGTACATCCTTCCGTTGCTCGCGCCCTTCATGAAGTACTGGAGCACTCCGAAGCGAGCCGGCCGCGTCGCCACCAAAGTACTGATCGATGGATCCGGTCAGACCGGTATCTACTACGACGAAGGCGGCCACCCGATGCTCGGTTCGGCGCTTGTGCGCGACCCGAAGTTCCAGGATCGCGTCGTCGCCGAGACGCGGTCCTTGCTGTCGACGGTTCCAAAATAAAGCATGCTAGCGCCGCCCAATTCAATGAGGGTTTTCGAGTGTCAAATCGAAAGACTCGATTGAATAGTGATCGGCAATTAAATTGATTACGTCCCACGGTGGTCCGGCAATGTCCGGCCGCCTCCAGGAGATTTCAAACCATAGCTTTGCTGGCCGCGTATCGTCGATTCGACTTTGTCGATGGAATTTCGCCTTGTAACCGGCCGGCGCGATCAGGTTGACCAGATCCGAAGCTGCGGAAGACGCAGAGTCGGCTCGCAGCACGAGCATCGCGCGATGTTCTCGTGGAATCCGCAAATCGAACCATCTCAGCGCCCACAAGATGATGACCGCAAGGATCGTCCCTGCCAGACCGAGTATAAGTTGCCCACCGCCGAGACAGAGGCCTAGAACTGTAGTCACCCAAAGTGTTGCTGCCGTCGTGACTCCGGTAACCAAATCGCCACGCCGCAGAATAGTTCCGCCGCCAATGAAGCCAACGCCGGTAAGAATGCCCAGGGGCATGCGCATGAGATCCATGACGCCGAAGGAATCCGGTGTCTTACCGCCAATCGAAAGCAGGATGTTGGCCTGGATCATAGCGATTGAGGCTGCCAGCCCTACTAAAATTGTCGTTCTGAGACCTGCGGCATGACCTTGCGCACCTCGATCAAAGCCTATAACTGCGGACGCTAAGATCGTCAGTACGAGCCTGAGTCCTATTTCTGGCCAGGTAGGATGTAGGGGCATGCTCATAGGTCTGATCCTGCTCGGATCGACAGATCTGCGTGCAACAAATCTGCCAAGCTTCAAGCACCTCGACACAACCCGGGATGGCACGTCGATTGCTCGGTTTTATGTCGACTACCACGGCGGCGATGATGAATCCATTCAGGACTATGTCAGACTCGAGGAAATTAACGCGACGCACTCTTTTGAAATCGGCAAGTCTGCTCGTCGGCACTTCGGCGTTAGCGGCTTCGACGTCAGGATTGGCTTCAAATATGTCTACTACTCAATCAACTCGTTCACCTGGACCTCAAGGCGCCACTCCTCCGATCGATAGGCCCATGGTTGGCTTTATGCTGGCCCATGAGCAATTTTCTGTCGGCGAACTTGTAGAGTTGGGCGTCGCTGCAGAGGAAGCCGGATTCGATTTACTGGCTACCAGCGACCATCTGCAACCCTGGCAAGCGAACGAACGCCACTCGGGCCAAGCCTGGGTTACTATGAGTGCGATAGGTCAACGCACCAAGCGCGTTTGGATAGGTCCGACAGTTACTTGTCCGACTCTTCGCTACAATCCTGCGGTTGTTGCCGAGGCGTTTGCCTCACTCAGCCTGCTTTATCCGCGGCGAATATTCCTGGGCATAGGTTCCGGTGAAGCCTTGAATGAGCAAGCTGCCACTGGCTTGTGGCCGAAGTGGCCGGAGCGTTCAGAACGGCTCGTAGAAGCGGCAGAAATCATTCGCAAGCTGTGGACGGGTGAACAGATAAGTCATCATGGTAAATATTACAGTCTCGACGCCAAGCTATATGACCCTCCGACAGATTTCGTACCCTTGCTGATGGCCGCTAACGTCGGCCCGAAGGCTATGCATCGATCCGGACAATATGGCGACGGTCTTATCACGGATCCTGACACCTGGAAGCAGCACAGGGCAGAGTTCGAGAGCGGAGCCAAAGCTTCAGGCAAGGATCCGGGACGAATGCCGGTGCTAGTCGAGCAGTTCGTTGTGGTCGGCGATGAGAACGATGCAAAGACCTCGGCCGAGCTATGGCGATTCCTGCCTAAGGCTTTCAAAAGCTACTTTAACATTCGAGATCCACAAGCGATCCAGGACCGGGCTGAGTCCGAACTTTCTCTGCAGAAGATTTACAGCAAGTGGCCGGTTAGCACCGACCCCGACGTTCACGCAAAGGCACTCATCGCGCTCTTTAACAGCGGCGCGACGATCGTAAATGTCCATTCAGGCCAATCCGATCAAAAGCGCGTGATCGAGTTCTACGGAAAGCATGTGTTGCCTCGTGTTCATGAGCAACTGAAAGAAGCATAGTCGGACCGCGGCTGTATCCACAGTCTTCAGTAGGTCGCTCGTGATGGGCGAACCAATTCGAAAATCGACACCTATGCTGAGGAGGTATGGCGCAGGCTTTCATACCACCTGCGTAAGAATCTCCCAGTATGTAGATTTTACAGATCAACCGGCTTGAAAGGGCCGGACACCGCGATGCATTCAGCATCATTCAGCCCGGCGCGAGATTTGCTGTAAGCGCAGATAGCAGGAGCTGAGAAGATGGCTGTAGGTAACCTCATATACAACGCTTACCAGGATTACAGTAGCAGGCGCGCGGCGCTTCTTTCGGATCCTATCTTTCAGGGCGAGGATGTTCCCAAAGGCCAGCGCGAAGCGATTCTTTTGATTCCGGGTTTTACCGCCGGCGACTGGACGTTCAATACGATGTCGCGATGGCTTCAACAAATCGGCTATCGCACACACCTCTCAGGGATCAACATCAATGTTGGATGCCCGCAGCGCAAGGTCGAGCGCCTGCTGGGTCGGTTGGAAGATATTTCGAAAGAAGCGGGCGGCAGGATTGTTATCATCGGCCACAGCCTGGGCGGATTAGTCGCGTGCTCCCTCGCTCGCCAGCGGCCTGACCTGGTTTATCATGTGATAGCGATTGGTTCGCCGTTGCGCAGTGGATGGCAGGCCGTCAACCCAGAGCTGCGGCCGGCGCTGTTCGCGATACATTCTTTCTTTCAAAAGTTCATCGAGACACCGCAGGGTTGCGGAACGGAACAATGTACGTGCAATTTTTCCAAAGAAGCGTACGGGACCCGATTACCGCGCGGCGTCCGCTTCACTTCGATCTATTCCCGCCACGACGGGATAGTGGATTGGCGCTTCGCCACCACTGAGAATGGCGATAGCTATGAAGTGGACGGCCTGCATACCGACCTTGTGGTGAATGTCGAGGTCTATCGAATCTTGAGCAACGTACTGGCCGGCTATCCGCGCGAAGTCGTCAGACTCCGCAGCCTGGCCGCCGCCGCTTCCGACATCAAAAATACAAAGACCGCCACGACGCGAATTCCAGCCGATGCAGTGCAGGCCTGACAGAGAGTATCGCAAGTGCGTCTTCGTAGGGGGGCCCGCGCATTGTCGTGTTACCGCGCGATCGCGCTTACGGAAGACTGCGTCGGGTTACAAATCAAGCACTAAATAAACCACCTTGCTCCAGTCCCTCAACCTATTCATTGAAATGGCAAAACAGCATTCCCTGCATTGCAATTTGCTATCTTTCTAGAGCTCGATGATATATTTGGCTTCTCTACGCGGATCCTACTGTGTCAAAGAAAAAGATACTGAAACAAACAGAACAGGCCAAACCCATCGCCGCCAAGCTGCCCGAGCGTCTTGAAAAAGCGCCTACCGGCATCGTTGGTCTCGATGAGATTACCTTCGGTGGCTTGCCCCGCGGACGCGCGACACTCATCTGCGGCACACCCGGATGCGGCAAGACCATGTTGGGAGTCGAGTTTCTCGTCAACGGAGCGAGGACGTACTCGGAGCCGGGAGTTTTCGTCGCATTCGAAGAAACGAAGGACGAGCTGACGGTAAACAGCGCGTCGCTTGATTTCGATCTTGACGAACTCGTCCGCCTGGGAATGCTCGCGATCGACCATATCCATGTCGATCCGAACGAAATCGCCGAAACGGGAGAGTATGACCTCGAAGGGCTGTTTATTCGGCTCAAGTACGCGATCGAGTCGATCGGCGCCAAGCGCGTGGTACTCGACACTATCGAGACGTTGTTCTCCGGATTCTCGAACACCGCGTTGCTGCGAGCCGAGATCAGGCGGCTATTCCAGTTCCTGAAGTCATTCGGCGTCACCGCCGTTGTGACCGGCGAGCGCGGCGAGAACTCGCTCACGCGCTACGGCCTCGAGGAGTATGTGGCGGACTGCGTGATCCTGCTCGATCACCGCGTCAGCGATCAAATCACGACGCGTCGCCTTCGAATCGTCAAGTATCGCGGCAGCAGTCACGGGACCAACGAGTATCCCTTCATAATAGACGAACAGGGTTTTTCGGTGCTGCCGGTCACTTCGATGGCCTTGCGGCATCAGGTCTCGGACGAGGTGGTTTCGAGCGGCGTTCGAGACCTCGATGCGATGCTGGGGGTCGGCGGCTATTTCCGCGGCACCACCGTGCTGATGTCGGGAACGGCGGGAATGGGGAAGACCACCTTCGCGGCGGCGCTGGCGCGTTCGGTATGCGAACGCGGCGAACGTGCGCTTTACTTCGCGTTCGAAGAATCGCCAGAACAGATCGTCCGCAACATGAGGTCGGTCGGCACCGATCTACGGCCTCACCTCGACAGCGGACTCCTGAGAATCGTTGCCCAACGCCCGTTTCTTTACGGCCTCGAGATGCATCTCGTCTCGATGCACAAAGAGATCGACAAATTCCAGCCGAGCGTGGTGATTGTGGATCCGATTTCCAATCTGATCACGGCCGGAAATTCGCGCGAAGTGAATGCGATGCTCACGCTGCTGATCGACTTCCTGAAGACCCAGGGCATCACCGGGTTTTTCACCGTGCTCACGGAAAACGGCGGAAAAATGGAAGCGACCGAACTCGGAATCTCGTCGCTCATCGACACCTGGATGTTGGTGCGCGACATCGAACTCTCGGGCGAGCGCAATCGTGGACTCTACGTTTTGAAATCTCGCGGCATGAATCATTCCAATCAGATTCGTGAATTCCTCCTCAGCGCGGAAGGAATCAAGCTGGTCGAAGTCTATCTCGGTCCTTCCGGGATGCTCACGGGCTCTGCGCGGGTAGCACTGGAAGAGCAGGAACGCGACGCTTCGATTCGCCAGGCCGACGAGAGCGAGATCAAACTCGTCCAGCTGGAGCGCAAGCGCAAAGCTATGGAAGCGCAAATCGAAGCATTGCGGGCCGAGTTCGACGCCGAGGCGGTAGCGATAAACAAATCGGTGGCGTCGGAGAACAAGCGCGAAAAGAAACAAATCGAAAATCGTTCCGCGATGGCCCACAGCCGCAGAATCAATGGTAAGTTGCCTCAAACGCCAGAGAGCGAATAATAGGAATTGACCCTTCGAGCAGGTTTGTTGGATGAAAAAAAAGAGTGCTTCTGCCAAGAAGCTCGTGCGGAAGCCGTCCGCGGTGAAGTCTGCCCTCCGAAAAAAGGCCGATATACAACCCGCAGAGTCCTGGACGATGCGGCTGTACGTCGCTGGACAATCGACGCGATCGGTCGCCGCAATCGCCAATCTTCGCCGCATCTGCGATACTCACATGCCGGGGCGTTGCACGATCGAAGTAATAGATTTGATGCGCAATCCTGAACTCGCCAAGGCCGATCAGATTGTTGCAATTCCCACGCTGGTCAGAAAGATTCCGGAACCGGTTAGACGCATCATCGGCGACCTTTCGGCGACCGATAAAGTCCTACTCAGTTTCGAGTTGAATCCGGTCTGAGGAAGTGTTCATGGCGAAAATTCATCATCTTCGGCCGAAGCCCGGGCGTACGAAGAAGCCGTCACGATCTGAACGGTACCTGCTGCGTCTCTTCACGAGCGGCACCACTCCGCGATCGACGCGCGCCATTCAGAACCTCTCCGAGATTTGCGAAGCCAATCTCAAGGGCAGGTACGATCTGGAAGTGATCGATATCTACCAGGAACCCGGCCGCGCAACCGAATCCGACATTATCGCGGCGCCGACACTTATCAAGGAAGAACCGCTGCCGGTGCGGCGCCTTGTCGGCGACCTTTCCGACCGGCCCAAAGTACTGCTTAACCTGGCGATTGCAGGTGGGACAACTAAATGAAGGTGAATCAAAAACCTTCGGTACGGCTCGAACTTGGTGAGCTTCGCCGGCGCCTGCAAGAAGCCGAAGAAACGCTCAACGCAATCCGCGAGGGCGAAGTCGACGCGCTCGTCGTGTCGGGACCTTCGGGCGAAAAGGTCTTCACCCTGGAAGGTGCGGAGCATCCCTACCGCGTTCTCGTAGAGAGCATGAACGAGGGCGCGATCTCGCTCTCGGAAGAAGGCGTCATCCTGTATTGCAATTCCGCGTTTGCGCGGATGGTCGGTGTTCCACTCGATCAGACTATGGGCCGCGAGCTTCGCGAGTTTGTACGGTTTGAAGAGCGAGAGCCTCTGCAAAGGATGATCAAGCGAGCGAGTCATGAGGATGTTCGCGCCGAGATGACCTTGCTGGTGTCCTCGGGCACCACTCTTCCGACGCAATTCTCGCTCAACCCGGTCAACCTTGAAGAAGGTCCGTCGATCGGCGTCATCGTCACCGACCTGAGTGAGCGCAAACGCAACGAGCAGGCCGAGGCTGCAGTTCGAATGCGCGACGAGTTCCTCGCGATCGCATCGCATGAGCTGCGAACACCGCTGAGCACTCTCGTTCTTCGGCTAGGATTGCTGGAACGGCACGCCGCGAAAGGTGATATCGACCAGGTGCAGCCGAGCGTGAGCCGCGCCCAGGAACAGGCCCAAAGGATCGCCCATTTGGTGGACCGGCTGCTCGATGTTTCTCAGTTGGCGAGCGGCAAGCTCAAATTGGAACTGACGCCATGCGTCCTGAGTGACATTGTAAAGGATGTCGCGGAGCGTCTCTCCGAACAGGCGGCGAACGCCGGCAGCGTACTCCGTCTTGATGTGAGTGAAGGGATCAACGCGAGATTAGATAAATTCCGGCTCGAAGAAGCGGTGAGCAATGTCTTATCCAACGCCATCAAGTACGGAGCCGGGCATCCGGTTGATATCGAGCTGAAAGCCAGGGACGCGAAAGCAATCCTGATCGTGCAGGACAGCGGCATCGGTATTCCGGCGGAGGATCTATCGCGAATATTCGGGCGCTTCGAACGAACTTCGATCAGCCGCAACTATGGCGGTCTCGGACTCGGGCTCTATATCGCGAGCCAGATTGTCGAACAGCACGGCGGCTCGATCAGAGCCGAAAATCGCACCAATGGCGGAACTCGCTTCGTCATTGAATTACCTCAGATCTTGAGTTCGAGAGCTAAACCGAAGAGCTAGGAAACCGCAGTGGCTGCCGGTCGCAAATCGTCCTCGGGTGGGGGATCGCTCGAAGAGAAGATTCGCGGCACGGCCGCCGCTGCAAAAATTCTGGTCGTGGAGGACGATCCTGAGTTGGGCGAGGTCCTTTGCGAAATCCTGACGCTCTATGGCTATCGCGCCTCGCACGCGGTCGATGGGGTTGCGGCGCTCGAGATGCTCAACGATGGCAACCTGCCCGACCTCATTCTGCTCGACTTGATGATGCCGAGAATGGACGGGTGGGGATTTCGAGCCGCACAGCTTGCTCAGAAACGACTCAAGGATATCCCGGTCGTCGTGCTTTCAGCCGTCGGCGAGATCGTCAAGCCAATCGAAGCCGACTATCTTTTGCGCAAACCAGTCTCTCCCGACAAGCTGCTCGATGTCATCGAGCGATTTCGGCGTCGAGAATCCACTTAGTTTGAGGGATGTGGCGAGTCGCCGCGAAATGCTAGCGGCTGTTTATCGCTGAATGTAGGTAGAGCGCCACTTCGGAACCTCAATAAGCGATACTCTTCCGCACCGGCTAATACCGTCATCCGCTTCCCAACGAACGCGATCAGTTTCGTCGACGATGTACATTCTTCGCGGGCAGCTATATGGGAGGCGCGCCAACACTTTCCGTTGGACGAGGTAGAAACCGATCCTCAGCACCGGCCAGTCGACAGAATTTGCTTTAATCAGAGCCGGTAGCAGTTCCACCAGAAATTGATCGAAATCGTCTTCTGTCTGGATCGAAAATTCGCGGATAAACATCGATGTAATCCGTTTGCGGAGCCATTCCGCGACAACTATCGATTTTGGAAATCACGAGCCGATAATTAAATTTTACTATCCTGATAATTTGAGGCGAATTCTGCTGGTCGACTGCGCGAGTCACTCGGAAGAAATGACTCGATCCACCGCAATCCGGTGAGAGACCGTGTGCGGCTCCCTTCCCAATAATCGCCTTAGAATTCGCCGATCTATATCGGTCGGGCCGAGGCCGACGTGTGCTGGCTCAAAATTTGCCTTCAATAACCAGTGACGCCTGAGAATTGCGCGTCCGGTGCGACGGTAAATCCAGCGAGGAGCAACTTGCGATGCTCACAAAGAAAAATACATATGCAGCGGCTGCGGCATTACTGATCCTATTTGTCGGATTGACTTTCGCCACGCCCGCTCGCGCTCAGGCGCCCATGCCGAACTGGGGCGCCTACGATGAAGACCATACCTGGCGTGATGCTGGATGGTGGTATCAGACGCAGCCCGACTGGACCCGCTCGCATCATCCCGAATGGTGGGGCGATTTCGATTCTGATGGCCAATGGGAACCGGCATGGTGGTGGTGGCGTCACGATCCCGCCTGGGTTCGTCATCATCATCCGGAATGGTGGGGCGACTACTATCACGGCCAATGGTATCCCGCTGCGTGGTGGTGGCAGAACGAGCCGGAGTGGGCCCGCGTGCATCATCCGGAGTGGTGGGGCGGTTTCTACCACGGCCAATGGTATCCCGCGTCATGGTGGTGGATGCTGCAGCCGGCTATAGCCGAAGTGGACTACCCCGATTGGTGGGGCGCTCCCTATCAGGGATATTGGTATCCCGCGGATTGGTGGTGGGAAAACCGACCCGGTTGGGTTCGCGAGTATCATCCCGATTGGTGGGGCGCCTACTACAACAACGAATGGTACCCGGCCGCGTGGTGGTGGCAGAATCAGCCGAATTGGGTTGAACAGAATCATCCCGACTGGTGGGGTGCATACGACGATCATCATGTATGGCGCCCGGCCAATTACTGGGTGCAGAAAGATCCGAGATGGGTGCGCGCGAATCATCCGCAATGGCGCGGCGATTATGACAATGACCACGTCTGGCACGCCGCTTCCTATTGGACTGCCAAGGATCCGAAATGGGTTGCCTCCAACCATCCCGAGTGGACGAGGGAACGCGTAGCTTCCGCAGAGCCTTCACGTCTCGAACGCGATAATGCAGAAACAAGCCGCGCAAATCGCGCAGAGCACTCTCGCGATTTAGATCATCCTCGTGATGAACACGGCACAGTCGCCGAAGAGCATCGCGCGGAGCCGCGCACTGTTGAACACAAGTCCGAGGCGTCTCGTGCGGAAGAGCCGCGCGCCGAAGAGCACAGGGTCGAAGCGCATCGAGAATCGACGAGTGCTGTGCGACACAACGAAGAGCCGCGCGAAGAGCGCAGGGCCGAAGCGGACCGCGCAGCGACGGGTACTGATGAACACAAGGTTGAGGCGCATCGCGCGGAGCCCGCACGCGCACTTGAAGCGCATCGCGAACAGCCGCGCGCCCAGCAAGAGCATCGGGCCGAAGAACATCAGGTTGTAGCACATCGGGCGGAAGAGCCCCGCGCTGAAAGGCACGAGACCGAAGTCCATCACGCGGAGCAGCCGCGCGTTGAACACCAAGCCGAAGCTCATCACATGGAGCAGCCGCACGCCGAACACCAGGCCGAAGCTCACCATATGGAGCAGCCGCGCGCTGAACATCAGGCCGAAGCTCACCATATGGAGCAGCCGCACGCCGAACATCAGGCTGAAGCTCGCCATGCGGAGCAACCGCGCGAAGAGCATGCCGAGCGGCAACAGCCTGCACACGCAGCGCACGAAACCGAAAAACGCACGGAGTAGAACCGACTCAGCTCTCCGTTGAAGGAGACCTTTGCGTAACCTGAATTGAGAAGGAGACAGCGAACTGCTGTCTCCTTTGTCATTCTGACCGCAGCGAAGTATCCCGGATCTTTCTCGGCGCCAACCACTGCACCCGCAACCACGGAGCGACAGCGGCGAAGGCCGGTTGTTCCGAAGATCAGTGCGTCGGCGAATCCGGGATTCTTCGCTTCGCTCTAGAATGACACGGAGCGCTTCGCGCGGACCACTAAAAAAATCACACTTGGTGCGAGCCTTCTGTCTCCTCTCCCTGCAAGGGAGAGGATGAAGGTGAGGGTCCGTGTTCAGCGCGCGCTTCGCGCGCGATTCAAGATTCTGTCTGGTTCCCTGATTATCCCTGAGTGAAGAAACTTCTGAATCGTGCAGAAAAGTGTCTGAATATTTTTCCTGATGTCGACAATCAAACGCTTTTTTAGGCGTAAATCCACGCGGTTCTAATATCGCCTATAAGATGCTGACTTCTCTTATCGTAGAAGTTCTTTAGTTTTATCTACCCGGCTCGTTTTTCGGCACATTTTCTGCTTGCTGCTTCTCGTTTCTACCGTGGAAATTCTTCGCAACTTCGGGCAGCCAGGAGTGGGAGCGCGGCCCTGAGTTTTTTAAGGAGCGCTGCATAAGTGGAATCCATCGAATCAAATCGTGGTCAGAAGCCTTCCCATGCCGGCGCGCCCGGCGAACGCCAGGTCCTTGCCGAGGATAAATCCAGCGGCCAGCGATCCAGGAGAAACGGAGATGTTGCGTTCGACGAAAGGTCGGACGAGCGGCGTTTCAGGAATTTGATCAAGGCGCTGACGGCGGCCGGGCGTGGCGATTTTTCGGTTCGATTGCCTATCTCGCACAAAGACAAACTGCTCGACCAACTCGCCATGCGCTTCAATGCGGTCGTCGAACGCAACGAGGCGATCACGAGCGAGATCATCCGGGTCGAGCAGGCGGTCCGGCGCGAGGGGCGAATGACTGAACGCGCGACGGTGAAAGGCGCGGTCGGTGGATGGCAGGAAATCGAAGGTTCGATCAACTCGCTAATCGGCGGCCTGGTGCAGCCGACGACCGAGGTCGCCCGCGTTATCGGCGCCGTCGCGCAAGGCGACTTGAGCCAGAAGATGGCGCTCGAGATTGACGGTCAGCCGGTCAAAGGTGAGTTCCTGCGAATCGGAACGACCGTCAACGCGATGGTCGATCAGCTGAGCTCGTTTGCCGACGAAGTCACGCGCGTCGCCAAGGAAGTCGGCACCGACGGCAAGCTCGGCGGCCAGGCGCAAGTCAAAGGCGTGTCGGGCACCTGGAAGGATCTGACAGACAACGTCAACGTGCTCGCGCGCAATCTTACCGACCAGGTGCGCAACATCGCGACCGTCACGACCGCGGTCGCCAACGGCGACTTGTCGCAGAAAATCACGGTCGATGTTAAAGGCGAAATCCTCGAGCTGAAGAACACCATGAACACCATGGTGGACCAGCTCCGATCGTTCGCCGCGGAAGTTACCCGCGTCGCGCGCGAAGTCGGCACCGAGGGGAAACTCGGCGGCCAGGCCGACGTGCAAGGCGTGTCGGGCGTGTGGAAGGACCTCACCGACAACGTCAATTTCATGGCGTCGAACCTGACCACCCAGGTGCGCGGCATCGTCAAGGTCGTGACCGCGGTCGCCAACGGCGACCTGTCGCAAAAACTGATCGTCGATGCGCGCGGTGAAATCGCAGCACTCGCCGACACCATCAACGGTATGACCGCGACGCTGGGCCTGTTCGCAGAACAGGTCACGGACGTGGCGCGCACCGTCGGCGTCGAAGGAAAACTGGGCGCGCAGGCGGAAGTTCCGGGCGTCGCGGGCACGTGGAAGGACCTGACCGACAACGTCAACCTGCTCGCGAACAATCTCACGGCGCAGGTCCGAAACATCGCGGAAGTTACCACCTCGGTTGCGAAAGGCGACCTGTCGAAAAAGATCACGGTCGATGCGAAGGGCGAAATCCTCGAGCTGAAAGACACGATGAACACGATGGTCGATCAGCTCAACTCGTTCGCCTCGGAAGTTACACGCGTCGCGCGCGAAGTTGGCACCGAAGGAAAACTCGGCGGCCAGGCCGAAGTGCGCGGCGTGTCGGGAGTGTGGAAGGACCTGACCGACAACGTCAATTTCATGGCGTCGAATTTGACGACGCAGGTCCGCGGCATCGTGCGCGTCATCACGGCGGTCGCCAATGGCGACCTGTCGCCAAAACTGGAAGTCGCGGCCAAGGGCGAGATCGCGGCACTCGCCGACACGCTCAACAGCATGACGAAAACGCTGGCCATCTTCGCCGAACAGGTTACCAGCGTCGCCAAGACGGTCGGCGTCGAAGGCAAGCTGGGTGCGCAAGCCGAGGTGCCCAACGTGGCCGGCACCTGGAAAGATCTGACCGACAACGTCAACCTGCTCGCCAACAATCTGACCGCCCAGGTCCGAAACATCGCGGAAGTTACAACCGCGGTTGCCCGAGGCGACCTCTCGAAGAAAATCTCGGTCGATGTCAAAGGCGAGATTCTGCAGCTGAAGAACACCATGAACACGATGGTGGATCAGTTGCGATCGTTCGCGTCGGAAGTTACGCGTGTCGCGCGCGAAGTCGGCACCGAAGGAAAACTCGGAGGCCAGGCGGAAGTGCAGGGCGTCGAGGGTATCTGGAAGGACCTGACCGACAACGTCAACGTGCTGGCCGGCAACCTGACCGACCAGGTCCGCGGTATCGTCAAGGTCGTCACGGCGGTCGCCAACGGCGACTTGTCGAAGAAAATCTCGGTCGACGTCAAAGGCGAAATCCTCGAACTGAAGAACACGATCAACACGATGGTCGATCAGCTCAACTCGTTCGGCGCGGAAGTTACGCGCGTCGCGCGCGAAGTCGGCACCGAAGGAAAGCTCGGCGGCCAGGCGGAAGTCAAAGGCGTGTCGGGTGTCTGGAAAGATTTGACCGACAACGTCAATTTCATGGCGTCGAACCTCACCACCCAGGTCCGTGGCATCGTCAAGGTCGTGACCGCCGTCGCCAATGGCGACCTGAAACAGAAACTGGTCGTCGATGCACGCGGCGAGGTCGAAGCGCTCGCCGTCACCATCAACAACATGACCGATACGCTGAGCACCTTCGCCGAGCAGGTCAGCACTGTGGCCCGCGAAGTCGGCGTGGAAGGAAAGCTCGGCGGCCAGGCGCGCGTCCCCGGCGTCGCCGGCACGTGGAAGGACCTCACCGACAACGTCAATTTCATGGCGTCGAACCTGACGACCCAGGTCCGCGGTATCGTCAAAGTCGTGACCGCGGTCGCCAACGGCGACCTCGCCCAAAAGCTGATCGGCGTCGAGGCGAAGGGCGAGATCGCGGCACTGGCCGACACCATCAACAGCATGACCGAGACTCTCGGTATCTTCGCCGACCAGGTCAGCACGGTGGCGCGCGAAGTCGGAATCGAAGGAAAACTGGGCGGTCAGGCGCGCGTGCCCGGCGCGGCCGGAACCTGGCGCGACTTGACCGATAACGTGAACCAACTTGCAGGTAACCTGACCGCCCAGGTGCGCGCGATCTCGGACGTCGCGACCGCAGTTACCAAAGGCGACCTGACGCGGTCGATCAAGGTCGAAGCGCTCGGCGAAGTCGCGGCGCTCTCCGACAATATCAACCAGATGATCGTGAATCTGAAGGAGACCACGCAAAAAAACCAGGAGCAGGACTGGCTCAAGACCAACCTCGCGAAATTTTCGAGCATGATGCAGGGCCAGAAAAATCTGCAAGCCGTGTCGCGCATGATCATGTCGGAGCTGACGCCGCTGGTCTCGGCCCATCAGGGCGCGTTCTTCCTGATGGACGCCGACGAGGGCGCGCCGATTCTGAAACTGATGAACACCTACGCGTATCGCGAGCGCAAGGGCGTCGCGAATCGATTCCTCATCGGCGAAGGCCTCGTCGGCCAGTGCGCGCTCGAGAAAAAGAGCATCCTGCTGACCAATGCGCCGCACGACTACATCCACATCAGCTCAGGGCTCGGCGAGGCGCCGCCGCTGAACATCATTGTGTTGCCGATTCTGTTCGAGGGCGAAGTCAAAGCGGTGATCGAGCTCGCATCGTTCAATGCCTTCAGCTCGATCCATCAGATCTTCCTCGATCAGTTGAGCGAGAGCATCGGCGTCGTGCTCAACATGATCATGGCCAACATGCGCACCGAGGAATTGCTGCAGCAGTCGCAGGGCCTGACGCAGGAGTTGCAGAATCAGTCCAAGGAGCTGACCCATCAGCAGGAAACGCTCAAGAGCACCAACACCGCGCTCGAACGGCAGGCGCTCGAACTCGAAGAAAAAGCCAAGCAGCTCGAAGAGCAGAACACCAAGGTCGAGATCAAGAATCGCGAAGTCGAGCAGGCAAGAAAGTCGCTCGAGGAAAAAGCCGAGCAGCTCGCGCTGGTGTCGAAATACAAGTCCGAGTTCCTCGCGAACATGTCGCACGAGTTGCGCACGCCGCTTAACAGCCTGCTGATCCTCGCCAAGGTGCTGTCCGACAACAAGGAAGCGAACCTGTCCGAGAAGCAACTTGAGTATGCCCGCACTATTTATTCTTCCGGCAGCGACCTGCTGAAGCTGATCAGCGAAGTGCTCGACCTCTCCAAGGTTGAGGCGGGCAAGATGGCGATTGACGTGCGCCAGCTTCAGACCGCCGAGCTGGTGGAATTCGCCGAGCGCAGCTTCCGTGCGCTGGCCGAAGAAAAGGGCCTCGAGTTTTCGACCGAAGTCGGTCCGGGAGTGGCCGAAGAAATTCGCACCGACCGGCAGCGCGTCGAACAGGTGCTGAGGAACCTGCTGGCCAACGCCATCAAGTTCACGGAGAGCGGGTCAGTTAAATTCCGCATGGAGATGATCGAGCCGCGCCGCGAGTTCGAAAGCGAATCACTCAAAGGTGGCGGCAAAGTCCTGGCACTTTCGGTCACCGACACCGGGATTGGAATTGCGAAAAACAAACAACGCCTGATTTTCGAAGCGTTCCAGCAAGCTGACGGCAGCACCAGCCGGCGCTACGGCGGCACTGGCCTTGGACTCTCGATCAGCCGCGAAATTGCACGCGCGCTCGGCGGCGAAATCCACGTCGAAAGCAGCCCGGGCGAAGGCAGCGTCTTCACGCTCTACATGCCCATCAGATACGGCAAGGAAGTCGAGGCTTTCGGGGCGCGCGAGGATACTGGCGAGATGCAGGCGCGGCTGACCGATCAACTTCAGCAGAAAGTGGCGCAAACCACTGGCGCAGTGCGCGATTTCCTCGCCGCGGCACCGGCGGTGCACGAATTGTCGAGTGAAGCGCTCGACAGCCTCAAGGGCAAGACCGTGCTCATCGTCGACGATGATCCGCGGAACATCTTCGCCGTCAGGAGCCTGCTGGAAGGGCATGGGATGAAGACGCTGACCGCGGAAAACGGGCGCGCAGGAATCGCGATGCTCGAACGTCATCCCGAAATCGACATCGCGCTCATAGATATCATGATGCCGGAGATGGACGGCTACGAAACGATGCGTCTGATACGCGCGAATCCTGCCAAGCGATGGCTGCCAATGATCGCGGTCACAGCCAAGGCGCTGCAGGAAGATCGCGAGCGCTGCATGGCGGCGGGCGCGTCGGATTACCTGGCCAAGCCGATCGATGACGCGCAATTGGTCGAGCTGATTCGAATCTGGTCAAGTGGCACGCCGACGCAGGCGTCGGTGTAGGCAAGCGAGTATTGCATGTAGAACGAGCGGCGAAGGCTGGGGATAGCAGATGAAATCACAGGAAGCTTCGCATATCGAGCGGCTCCCGCTAGCCGCGGCAAAGGCCAGCATCCTGCTGGTTGACGATCGTCCCGCAAATCTGCTCGCGCTCGAGGCGATCCTCGACCCACTCGGCCAGCGGCTCGTGCGCGCGAGCTCGGGCGAAGAAGCGCTGGAAAAACTGCAGGGTGAAGAGTTCGCCGTCATTCTCATGGACGTGCGAATGCCGGGAATGGATGGACTCCGCACTGCGGAAATAATCAGCCAGCGTGAAAGCACGGCGCGAGTCCCGGTGATCTTTCTGACCGCGGTGCCGATAGGAAACGCCGACGTGGTCAGCGGTTACGAGCGCGGCGCCGTCGATTTCCTGCTGAAGCCGTTCGATCCTGAAATTCTGCGCTCGAAGGTGGCCGTCTTCGTCGACCTTTACCAGAAAGAGCAGATGATCAAGCGCCAGGCGGGGCTGCTGCGTCAGCGCGATCGCGAGGCCTTCGAGCGGCGCAGCGAATTGCGCTTCCGTTCACTGATGGACGCGCTGCCACAATGCGTCTGGGTCGCACGCCCCGATCTGACCTTCTACTACTGGAACATGCGGGCAGTTGATTACATCGGGATTCCGGCTTCAGTGGCGGTCCCTGCCGAGCGATTGTTCGAATTCGTGCATCCCGACGATCTCCCGTTGCTCAAATCGGAATGGGAGCAATGCACCGCCGAGCAACGTTCGGCTGAAGTGCAGGTCCGTCTGCGGCGGCATAGCGACGGCGCTTACCGATGGTTCCTGATGCGTGGAGTTCCGCAATGCGATGAAGCGGGAAAGTTGACCGGATGGATCGTCGCAGCAACGGACATCGACACTGAGCATCAGGCGTTGAAGCAAGCGGAAGCCGCCAGCCGAATGAAAGAGGAATTTCTCGCGACCGTGTCGCACGAGCTGCGCAATCCGCTCAACGCGATAGTGGGTTGGGTTCATCTGTTGCGGTCGGGGAACCTCGACCTTGCCAAATCGACGAAAGCGTTGGAGACGATCGAACGCAACGTGAATCTGCAGTCGGCGCTTATCGACGACATTCTGGACCTCTCGCGAATCATACAGGGCAAGGTCAACCTCACCTTCCGCACGGTCAAAATGGGCGCGGTGGTGGAAGCCGCGCTCACGGCCGCGCGCCCGACCGCCGATGCGAAGGGAGTAGCGCTCGAATATGAAATATTGGCGGCGGGCGACGAAATCAGCGGCGACGCGGACCGTCTGCAGCAGATAGTCTGGAACCTGCTGTCCAACGCGATCAAATTCACGCCGCGCGATGGGCGCGTCTGGGTTCAGATGCAGCAGCGCGACGGTCACCTCACTCTGACCGTGCGCGATACCGGTCGGGGAATCTCTGCCGATTTTTTGCCGCGCGTATTCGACCGCTTCAGCCAGGCGGAAAGCGGTAGCACCCGCTCTCACGGCGGTTTGGGACTGGGACTCGCGATAGTGCGACAACTCGTCGAGCTCCATGGTGGAACCGTGGAAGCACGGAGCGACGGAGCCGAGTTGGGCGCAACATTCTCGGTGAGTCTGCCGAGCAAGTACTCGAAACCCGCGACAGCAGGCTTCGACAAGGGTCACACCGCCGCGCGGCCGCGCAAGCTGGAAGGCGTTTCCATACTGGTTGTCGACGACGAACTGGATTCGCGCGAAGTGCTCGCGGAAATTCTGCGGACGTTCGGGGCTCAGACCAGGACGGCGGCCTCGGCGGAGGAAGCGTTGGCCGAAATCGCTCGCGAGACGCCGCAGGTCCTGCTAAGCGACATCGGCATGCCGTTGGTTGATGGCTACGAGTTGCTGCGTAGAGTTCGCGAACGCATCCCGGCTAACCAGATGATCGCGGTCGCGTTGACGGGATTAGGCAGCGTCCACGATCGCGATCAGACGCTGGCCAGGGGATTCCAGCATTGCATGGTCAAGCCGCTCGCACCTGAGCAGCTGGTCGAGGCAATCGAAAATCTCCTAATTTCGCCACCGGCTCAATAGCTCTATAGCGAAGCTATTCGCGTTCGGAAGCCGGTGCGCGGTGATGCTAGTGCCAGGCCGCTCGCTTGCTCATTGAACAGCGCCGCATACGGACCCTCGCGACGTAACAAGTCAGCGTGCTTGCCCGTCTCGACGATTCGGCCGTGCTCCATGACGACAATCAGGTCGGCGGTGACGGCGCTGCGTAGGCGATGTGCGATCAGAAAGACCGTGCGGCTATCCATCAGCCGTTCCATCGCGGAGTGAATCTGATTTTCAGATTCCGAGTCCACCGACGAGGTCGCTTCGTCGAAAATTACTATCTTTGAGTCCTTGAGGAATGCGCGCGCGATCGCGAGCCGCTGACGCTGCCCGCCGGAAATCTTGAAGCCGCGCTCACCGATGATCGTATCGAGGCCGTCCGGCAGGCTTTCGATGAATTCACCGAGGTTGGCCATCTCGAGCGACCGCCTGAGCATCGCGTCGGTCGCATCGGAGCGCGCATAGCGCAGGTTGTCCTTGATACTCGCACTGAACAGCAGCGCATCCTGGGAAACGATCGCGACATGCTCCCGCAATGACTTCAGCGTGTAATGACGCACGTCACGGCCATCGATAACCACGCGTCCTGAGGTCGGATCGTAAAAACGCGGAATCAAGCTCGCCATCGTCGTCTTGCCCGCGCCTGACTTGCCCACGAGCGCAACACGATAACCGCCCGGCACGTGAAGATTCAGGCCTTCGAGCGCCAGTCCACGCGACATTTCGTCGTGTATTTTGTAGCCGAACGAGACGTCGTCGAACTGAACCGTACCATTGCGGAGCGGAAACGGCCGGCTGAGCGCGTGATCGGTGATCTCGGGTTTCAAATCAAGAAACTGGAAGATTCGTTCGATCGCCGCCATCGAGGTTGAGACCACGACTGATAGCTGCGCGAATCGTTCCAGCGGCAGGTAGAGGAATCCCATGTACGAGAAAAAGGCGACCATCGTGCCGAGCGTCATCGTGCCGCGGATGATCATGAGCGCGCCCACCCAGATGACCACGGTCGGCGCGGCGCGCGTCAGTAGTTGAATCAACATCTCCTGGCGCGCCGCCAGCTTTACCTTGTCGATCGTG
>JBEKLS010000071.1:0-21502 GCA_050010075.1 Binatus sp. (SeqCode)
AGAAGCAGTGAGCATCACAATGTCATATCCACGCATCAAAATGTGAACTTTTATGTCACGCTGGGAACCAAGGCGACAAATGCACCTCATCTAACGTGAAACCCCTCCTGGGTTTCACTCTTCCCTGGGCAGGGGTAACCCCTGCACCTTAGTGATCGGAAAATAAGGATGCGGGACTTCGTCCCTGTCAGGAAGTTAATGCGCAGCCAATTCGGCTCCTGACCTTTCTTCGTCCGATGAGGGTCGGGGTCGGCCGAGGGTTGACGGTCACAACGTCTGATTAACGGGTAGGCATCTGCCTATCTGGTGACGTTCTATTGCCCATTACTGCGTCTAACTCGGCGCTTGGCGCGAGGCTTTGATAATGAATTGTGCAATGCAATGCCTCGCATCGAGTGCGATGCGCACTTCCATTTTGCAATAGCTCGACTCTGCAACATTTCAGAATGAGTTATCACCGCGAACCGACGATGCGTGTCGCAATCCTCTTCGTTTGTCGATTCACCTGGCCTGCCGCGCGGTACGCAGATTGCACTTGGGCAATCCGGCGACTCGACCGCCCTAACAGTTCTGACAGCTAACTGGGTTCTTTCGAGGAGACGGCGATGATAACGCGTTTCTTGAGAAAGCAGAAAGCACGTTTACGGGCTCGTTGGTTACGCGGTTCTATCGATAAGGCGCTCAGACTTAGTCGTTACGAAGTTCGTGGAGATCGTTTGATGCTCGAGGGAAGATCATTTCGCCTCGCGGTCACTTGGCGTGCCAGGCACATACATCCCTGGGACTATGACCTGCCGCCCGACACCAAGGAGCTGAAGCTGGTGGATCAGACCTTTGCTGACACCTTTGCAGCACTCGATCGGCTATTCACGGCCTTGCCCGAGGTAGACGTGATCGACATTCGTGTGATGGAGCCGGATTCCAGAAGTCACGGGACCTTGCTTAAAGGTATAGTCTCTCGCGAAGACTTCAAGACCTACCAGATGCCTTCCCCGACGATGCGGCTCAGGCTGCTGGGGATAAACTATAACCTCGTAAATTCGCGCCTCGAACCTATCGCTCCTTCATGCGCTGAACGCGAAATACCTTTCTCGGAGATTGCTGCCCGACACCTGGACGGATCCTTTGAGAGTGACCCTTCAAGCGAACCGGAAAAAGAACCGCACCCTGGATGGCATCGGGGCAAGGCTGGACCGCACTGACTATTTACCGCGCAAGACTGGCGCGCGGGAAATCGTGAGAGCGAGTTAACGTTCGACAAGACTGCTGACACAGTCAACTTTCAAGGTCGCAAGGAGGAGACAAATGGCAGAACCGCAAGCAGGGGCAGCACAAGGACCGACGATGAAACCAACCTTGGGGCTGACTGGGGTAACGGTCAACGCGATGGCGCTGATCGCCCCGGGAGCATTCCTATGGATCACCTTCGTGGTCCAGGCCGGGTACGCTTACCCTTCAGGAATGTCGATGTGGGCAGGAATCCTGGCCGCCTTGGCCCTGGCTTTCGCGACCGCGATCTCATACTCAGAGCTGGCCAAGCTCTATCCAGGCGCCGGGAGCTCCTACCTATTCGCCGAGCAGGCGTTCCTTAACCATTCGAAGAATTTTCGATTTGCGCGAATGGCCAAGTTCGTCCTGGGTTGGGGTTCGCATCTCTACTACTGGGTCTATCCGGGCGCGATGGCCGCCACCATCGGCATTATGATCGGCTACATCGTCGGTATCTTCTTCCCTGACTCGATGAATTCCGGCACTCCGGGTCCCGTCTTTATGGCCCTGGTCGCCATCATCGCCGCGTTCGGGATCTCCTACATCGCATACAGCGGGGTCCAGGCATCGACGGTTACAAACCTCCTGATCAATGCCATTCAGATCGTAGCGCTTCTATTTTTCACCGTGCTGGCGATCTCCTACCGCGTCGGGCATCCGGAAGGCTCTATGGGAATGGCGCTCGACGGCACCAAGAAGGTGTTGCACTACGCCTTCAACGGAGACACTCCAGCCCATCCTTCCGCCTGGTCGGTGGTAGCACCGCATGGGTTTAACTCGGTGATGTTGCAGGCAACGATCGCGATCTTCCTGCTATGTGGGTTTGAATCGGTTACGTCACTGGGCGAGGAAGCCAGAAATCCCAAGAAGGACATCGCCCGCGGCGTGTTGCTCTCACTGCTTATCCAGGGCCTGTTTTGCTACATGTTCGAATATTTCGGCGCGAACTACTTCATGAGCAGCGCCTACAGCCTTGCGGACGCCAAGGGGTCAGCGGCTCCGATCGGCGACATGATGGTTATAATCGGTAACACGATGCTGGCAGGCCATGGGCAGGCCTTCATGGTTGTCGAAGCCATCACTGTATTTCTAGCTCTGATCGGTACTACCCTGGCTTGCATGAACACCGGGGCGCGCGTGACCTATGCGATGGGTCGCGACAAGGAGGTGCCGGAACACTTCGGTCTCCTGCACGGCGAGAATCTCACGCCCCATCGCACCATCTGGACGCTGGCCGTGGTCTCGGCATTCTTCGGAGCAATCGGCGCCCTCTACTATTTCGCCGGTGGTTCAGCTCCCGACGATAAGACTATAGCAACCCTTCCGCATAACATATGGTACGCGGCCGGGATGAGCTCAAACGCCTACCTGTCGTCGCTGCCCAACGGGCTCGCGCTGGTGACGCTTATCTCGAACTTCGGAATTTTCATAACCTACGGCCTGACCAATGTGATTTGCATGGTCGCCTACCAGGAGCGCGACGAATTCCACGGCGTCAAACATATGCTGATTCCGCTGTTTGGTGCGGTCGCGAATCTCGCTTGCATGGCATTCTACATCATAGGCCCTATCGAAGGCCTGGGCAGCGCCAAGGAACCGTTGATGGCGGTAGCGCTCGCGATAGTATGGGGCTTGTACGGTGCCGTCTATTTCGCAAGGAACTCCAAGAAGCTGGGACGGGGGACGCTATCGGCGAAAACTGCCAGCTGAGGAGACCTATAGCTTGAAGTAAGAAGGCCGGCGTCCTACAAAAGGACGCCGGCCGCTTTTGCGTGCACTACTCCTTGCACTCAGTCCATGCCTGCGAAGGCGCGTTATCGTAGTTGAATCGCACGCAGGGCACCGGTACGCAGACACCTATCAAATTCGCTGTTGGTGTTACGTTCGCGTTCTTGTTGATCCACAGATTCAACTCATTGACCATCTGCTGACCGAGTCCGTTCAGCTCCGGCACTACTACTATGTATAGGCCGTCCTCTCGGCGGCGCGCGGTTGACCATGAGCCCGGATGTGCGAGCGACGGGAACGCCTGCATCATCCGATGCGTCGTAGGACCTTCGACGACCTTCCAGTTGTTCGCGATCTCGACCGCCAGCTCGCGCGGAAATTCCTCGATCAGAAAATTGACGTCAGTGTCGCCGCCCGGCTCGAGATGGACCGCGCACGTGCGCACTTCAGTCCAGTAACGATCGATCGCCAATGCCACGGCCTTTCGTTCGGCTTCGGTCTTATATTGGCCGTTGGTCTTGACGCGAATTCCGGCAGGCGTGACCATATCGGCGGCGAAAGCCGACGCTGGCAGCACGAGCGAAGGCTCTGCAGGCGCACTGGTATTTTCTGGAGCCGACGATTGTTCAGCGGCGCAACCGAACAAAGCTATCGAGAGAGCAAGCGCGAATGCGCACCGCATCGCGTCGCGAAATCGATCGCGAGCAACCCCACCATCCTCCACCACCAATCGTGCGCCGCGCATGCGATCCAAATCTCTCCGTCACGCTTGCGATCAAGCCGACTCGACGGACTCAGGATGACACAAAGAAACGACGACACGAAGCAGGGGCGCGTCCGCGCGATTTTGCGACTTTCCTAATGCTGGGTGCAGGGTCACCCCTGCCCAAGGAGGTGTGGAACCCACGGCGGGTTCCACATCAGGTTAGATAACTCCGTCGCGCTTGAGGCTTTCGAGCTCGTCCGCGCCTATTCCTATCGAGCCGAGCACTTCCGCGTTGTGTTCGCCGAGCTCGGGTGGACGCCTCATGGGCTGGTCGCCTTCGGGTACGTCGGACAGCTTGATTGGAGTGCCGGCGACTCGGATCTTACCGCGAGCAGGAAATTCGCTGTCGATAAGCATCCGCCGCTGCGCTGTTTCCGGATCTGCGATCACTTCCTCGATGCTACGCACCGGCGCGCACGGGATTCCCGCCTCGATAAGTCCTTCGACCATCGCATCGCGCGCTTGCGCACCGGTCCATTCACCGACAATCGCGTCGAGTTCGTCGGCGATCTTGAGCCGCGTGCCATGATTTCTGCAGCGTGGATCGGCGATCAGTTCTTCGCGGCCCATCAGCTTCGCCAGCGTCCGCCAATGCGCTTCCGTCAGGCAGAAGATGAGGATCTCGCCGCCGTCGCGCGCGGGATAAACGTTGGTCGGGCATGCGCCCCAGTGACGATTTCCCAGCCGCTTGAACTTTATCCCCTGCAGCGCGGGCGCGACGGTGCTGGTCAGCGCCGGAATCGCCACGTCGAGCATCGCGACCTCGACATGCTGCCCGCGGCCGGTCTTCCCGCGATGGATCAGCGCGGCGAGAATCCCGCTCACCAGATGGCTGCCGGTCCCCATGTCGATAAACGTGGCCGAAGTTTTCACCGGCTGGTCGGGAAAGCCGGTGATACTGATGAAGCCCGACGACGCCTGGATAGTGTTGTCCATCGAGCCGAGTTTCGCGTAGCGGCTGTTGGAGCCGTAGCCTTTGCCCGACGCGTAAATCAGCCGCGGAAAGCGCGCGGCGATCTGACTATAGGCGAGGCCGAACGATTCCATCACGCCGTCGAGATAGTTCTCGACAATAACGTCGGCATCCTCGAGCAGCTTGAGCACGATTTCCTGCCCGCGCCGATCTTTCAGGTTGATCGTGACCGAGCGCTTGTTCGCATTGAGCATGAGGAACGAGTAACCGCCGCCGCCCGGCGGCAGCTCGGGACGCCGCAGCACTTCGCCGGTGACAGGCGGCTCGATCTTGATGATATCGGCGCCCATCGCGGCGAGTTGCAGCGTGCAATACGGCGCCGCGTAGACCTGGCCCAGGTCGATCACGCGGATTCCATCGAGCGGCAGGCTCATCGGTTAGTCCTCATCGCAGCAGCGAGCGCGCTATGACCATTCGATGCACTTCGCTGGGGCCTTCGCCGATTCGGCGGATGCGCGCCTCGCGGTACCATCGCTCGATCGGAAACTCCTTGCTGACGCCGTAGCCGCCATGAATCTGCACGGTGCGATCGATCACGCGGCCGAGCACTTCGCTCGAATAGAGTTTTGCGATCGACGCCTCGACGCGGCAGTCCTCGCCGCGGTCAGCCTTCCACGCGCCTTCCCATGTCAGCCATCGCGCCGCGCGCAGCTCGACTTCCGAATCCGCGAGCATCCACTGGATAGCCTGCCGCTTCGACAGCAGCTCGCCGAAAGTGCTGCGCTGCTTGGCATGATCGATCGCCATCCTGAGCGCGGCCACGCCGACGCCGACGTTACACGCCGAGTACGGAAAGCGCTGGCGCGTCAGCAGATCAAGACATAGGTTCAGACCCTCGCCTTCGCCCCCCAGGCGCTGCTCTATAGGCACGACGCAATCCTCGAGCTGAACTTCGTTGGGCAGCGCCGACGTGCGCAGCGTGCGTATCGGCCGCGCTACAAATCCCGGCGTGCCTTTCTTGATTATGAAGCAGGTGATGCCCTTGCGCCCGGCCTTCGCATCGGTGCGGGTAAACACGACGCCCCACTCGGCCTCGTGCGCGTGCGAAATGAAAATCTTGGTGCCGTTGAGCACGTAGGTATCGCCCTGGCGAACTGCCTTGCACTGGATGGCTCCGGCCGGATCGGAACCGCCGGAAGGTTCGGTGATCGCGAAGAAGGTGTACCACGCGTTCTTGATCGTGCCGCCGGCGTAAGTGCGCTTCTGTTCTTCCGTGCCGGCGTAGATAACCGGCGGCGGCGTGCGTCCGAACACTCCGCAGCCGGGGTTGTAGAGACCCATCCGATGCTGCGCCATTTCCTCGGTCAGCACGCACATGTCGAAGGTGCCGAGACCGCCGCCGCCGTACTCGCGCGGCGCGCCCATGCACCACATGCCGGCGGCTTGAGCCTTGCGCGCGATCCGCCAGTAATCGTCCTCGGGAATTTCGGCGGCGTCGGGATCGCAGCGCGCTTCGATCGGAATAATTTCCTCGCGGATTATTTTCCCGACCTGGTCGCGCAGCGCCCGCAGTTCCGGCGACAGAGCGAATCCGTTGTCAGCATCCATCAGAACAGTTCCTCCGCCGGCTTGCCGTCGAGCCCGCGCTGAAGTCCACGGATCCATAGCTCGCGGAGCCATTCGAGATCGTATGCGCCCCACGTCCCTTTGATTTCGTTATCGATGTCGCGGATGCGCTTGATCGCATCCGTGACTCTCGTGATTGCAGCTTCACCCCAGATCTTGCGATGGATTCCCGTCTGCTCCAGCGCTCCGAGGTAGTCCGACAATCCCGCGAGCACGTCGCTGCTATAGCGCCACAGATCCTTCTCGGCGTCCGCGAGGGCGGTTTCCGAACTCTGGGCGATCGCATCGGCCGCGGCAATCGCCTCATTGAATATCAACGCGGCTTCGCGCAACTCGTTGCGCTTGCGCGCGGCCTTCTCGGGCGGCATCACCGGGCGCATGACGTCGGCGTAGTCGAGGCACAGCCTCGATGCGCGCTCGACCGCGCGGTAAGCGGCGGCCATCTCGGGGGCGCATCGCGGATGCCGTCCGGCTGCAATATCAACCAGCGCGCCCTCATGCTCAAAGTCAGGATTTCGCGTTCCGCGCACGAATGCTTCCAGGTTCACCGGATAGGCCATCACGCTGTAGGCGCCGAACGTCAGGCACGAGATGCTGGTGAGCCCGAGTGAGAGGTACGCGCGGAGATCGCGCGCAACTATCGCGGGCGTTGCGAAGCCCAGGCCAGAGAACAGGATCGCGTCGGCGTAGTATTCGAAGATGTGGCCGCGGCCGTCGAAGATCTCGATGTAACGCTTCAACGATTCGAGGTAGCGCGGATTGATCTCGCAGGCCGGGTCGTCGATCGCGTGGCTGTAACATCGCTCGCGCGGCGCCCATTCGAACGACACGTTGTCGCGCGGTTTCAGGCCGTCATGCGGCTCGATAGTGTCGTGATAGGCGAGGTAGGCAACCGGCGGCGCGTTGGGATCTGCGGCTAACGCTTCGGCGATAGCGTTCACCACCTTCATATATTGCAGCTGCGGCGCGAGCTCGCGGCATTCCCCGCATCGGCACCACGCGCCGCGCCTCACGTCCGCTCCCCAGATGTGCAGCAGCTCATTTTCAGGATGTTCGTGAACGTAGGCGATCGCGCCTTCGCGGACGAGCGCGACGGCCTCGGGATTGGAGACGCAGAGATTGCCGCGTGCCGCGCGAACGCCGTCGTCGCCGGCCGGGAAATATTCGGGATGCTCTGCGAAGCGATCGCGCGGCAGCAGCAGTTGCAGGACGTGCCCGCCATACTCGACGCCGATTCCCTGCGCGCGCAGGAGCGGCGCGACCTCGTCGATCTTGAGGCGGGTGTCGTGCTCGTGGCGGATGTAGGAGAACGTGTTGATGCCGCGGCGCGCCATCCATGGGATGAATTCGCGGTCGTGGCGGAGATGCAGCTCGAGGCGATCGGGGAAGCTGTAGTTCCAGGTCATGATGTCGGAGACGAATGCGCGGCGCTTGAAGGCGGGAGTGACGCGAAATGGTTCGATCGCGGACACGCGCGCAGGATCGATGCGCGGATATACTGGCGCGACGCCAGGCGCGAACTCGGCGCCGAGCTTTTCGAGCACATTCGTCGCAGCGTGAATCAGTCCGCGCTCGCTGGCGGCGCGGATTACTATCGAGCCGGCCGGGTGGCCCTCGCGCGAGACATCGAAGCTGTCGCCTTCATTGGCAATTGCGGCTGCGTGCGCTGACGTCACCGATCGGCTGAGGTCGATTCTGATTTCGGTTCGCGGCATGGCCGTATCGGCGGCCATTTCGCCTTCGGCACCGAGCATCGCGCTGAGTCCGCTGGCCAAATCGCGGGCGGCAAGCGTCGCGACTTCGCCGCCGGTGGCGCTGTAGCGGACGCGGGGTGCGACGGCGTCTTCTTTGCCCATTATTCAGAACTCCCGATGCGTTCGGACCGTCGTTTTTCCGGCGTTGCCGGAATGATAACATGAGCGTCGCGCTTTGGTAGCGCAGCCGCATCCTAATCGAAAACCGCCGACAGGTCCGATTCGCCCAATGCCGAGTCCAAATGAAATTCTCGCCGAACTCAAGAAAGTAAAATACCCCGGCTTCACCCGCGACATCGTGTCGTTCGGGATCATCAAGGACATCGAAGTCGCGTATGCGGGCGTGACTGTGTCGCTCACGATGGCGTCGGCGAAACCCGAAGTCGTCGAGAAAATCGTGGCCGAGGTGAAGGCCACCATTGCCGCGATGGCCGGCGTGCCTGCCGTCAAGGTTCAGATCGAGCAGCCCGCGGCGACTGCGCCGAAAGCGGCAGCGGGAATGGCGCAACCGCGGACTATCGCAGGCGTCAAGCATATCGTCGCGGTTGCCAGCGGCAAGGGTGGCGTCGGCAAATCTACCGTCGCGGTGAATCTCGCGCTTGCGATGCATGCGCTGGGATGGCGCGTCGGCCTGATGGACGCCGACGTTTACGGGCCTAGCGTCGCGATGATGGTCGGGGTCGAGAAAGCCGTGACGCTCACGCCCGAGCGTCGAATCATTCCGCTCGAGCGCTACGGCATCCGCTACATTTCGATGGCGCTGTTCATCAACGACGAGACCGCGGTTATCTGGCGCGGCCCGATGGTCACCAAGCTCGAGACGGAATTTCTGTTCAACGTCGAATGGGGCGAGCTGGATTGCCTCGTGCTCGACCTGCCGCCCGGCACTGGCGACGCGCAACTGACTATCACGCAGCGCGTCGCGCTCGACGGCGGCGTGATCGTGACGACGCCGCAGGAAATCGCGCTGCTCGACGTCAAGCGTGGCGTCGCGATGTTCGACGAGGTTCACGTGCCTGTGCTCGGCGTGGTCGAGAACATGAGCTATTACCTGTGCCGCAAGTGCAACCATCGCCACGAAATTTTCGCGCATGGCGGCGGCGCGCGGCTCGCGGATTCGCTCAAGGTGCCCTTTCTGGGCGAGCTGCCGCTGGTGCGCGAGCTTCGAGAGGGCGGAGATAGTGCGAAGCCTATCGTCGCAGCCAACCCGGCGCATCCCATCAGCGCCGCGTTCAAGTCGATAGCGGCGAAAGTGATCGAAGGACTCGACCGAACCGAAGCGCAGCACGCCTCCTAGTTTTTTATTGGATGTCAGAGCGGCCAAAAATTTCGCTGATTACGATCACGCGCGACGAAGAGGCGCTGATCGGCGAATGCCTCAAGAGCGCGTGGTTCTGCGACGAGAAAATAATCATCGACTCGTTCTCGACCGACAAGACGGTTGAGATTGCGCGCGGGCTTGGCGCCGACGTCGTGCAGCATGAGTTCACCAACTACGTGAAGCAGAAGCAGATGGCGCTCGATCGCGCGACTGGCGACTGGGTGCTGCTGATGGATGCGGACGAGCAGGCAACGCACGACCTCGGCGAGGAGATCGTGCGCGCGGTGTCGTCGCCGGCCGCGGCCGACGGCTACCGCATCCGGCGCATCCTGTACCACCTCTCGCATTACTACTCGCACGCGATTTACCCTGACACGCCGGTCCGCCTGTTCCGGCGCGATCGCGGGCACATCGGCGGTCGCGATCCGCACGACAAGGTCGTCGTCGAGGGACGCGTCGAGCGGCTCGACCATCCGATTCTGCACTTCAGCTATCGCGACATCGCGGATCACGTGGCGACGATTAATCGCTTCAGCTCGCGCGCTGCGATGGAGCAGGAGCCGAATGCGTTCACGCCATTCAAGATGATCGCGAATCCGGCGTGGCGCTTTTTCAACTTTTACATTATCCGCGGCGGGTTTCGCGACGGCGGACGCGGACTGTACGCAGCGATGACGGCCGCATTCTACGTGTTTTTGAAGTACGCGAAGTTATACGAGCGCCGGCTGAAATCGCGCACCGGCTTGTGAACCACCGGAACGCCCGCGTCTTCTATCGCGGCGCAGACCTGATAATTTAACGCTCAGATCATGAGACGACTGTTCTTCTACGCGCGACGCTACTGGTTGCGTTACGCATTCGGGATTGCCTGCACCTTCGCGAACGCCACGCTCGCGATGATCATTCCGTTGTTCATCCGCGACGCGATCAACGCGACCGACAAGCATCGTCCCGACCTGGTCGCGCATTACGCGGAGCTGATGATCATCTTCGCACTGATGCTGGGCACGGTCCGCTGGTTTTCGCGCTTCGTCATCTTCAACATCGGCCGCGACATCGAGTACGACCTGCGCAACGACCTGTTCGAGCATCTCACGACGCTCGGCACCGACTTCTATCAGAGGTTCAAGACCGGCGACTTGATGTCGCGCATGATCAACGACCTCACCGCCGTGCGCATGATGGTCGGGATGTTCGTGCTGTCGGTTTCGAACACTCCGCTGACCTACGGGCTCGCGCTGGTCTTCATGAGCTCGCTCAATCCGCGCCTGACTCTCCTCGCGATCATCCCCTACATCGTTCTGTTCGTCTCCATCCGCTGGCTGATGCGCACTATGATGATGCGCAGCCTGCGGGTGCAGGAGGGGCTGGCCGCGATCGGCTCCAAGGTGCAGGAGAGCTTGGCCGGAATTCCGGTCGTGAAGGCGTACACGCTCGAGGAACACGAGGCCGCGCTGTTTCGCAAAATCAACGACTCGTACAACGAGCAAGGACTCGCATTGGCGCGCACGCGCGGCGCGATGCTGCCGATGATCCGATGCGCGGCCGCGTGCTCGACGATGGTCGTGCTGATTTACGGCGGCTCGCAGGTGATCAACGGCAAGATGTCGCTCGGCTCGCTGGTCGCGTTCCTGAGCTACCTCGGGCAGCTCGCGTGGCCGACCATCTCGCTCGGCTGGATGCTGTCGATCTATCAGCGCGGTAAGGCGTCGATGAGGCGGCTCGACGAGATTTTCAATGCGCGCGGAGCCGACAATGTCGCGGGCGAAGACCTCAAGCTCGAAATCAACGGCGCGGTCGAATGGAAAGGCGTTTCGTTCAGCTACCTGGCGCATAACGGCGACGGCCACAACGGCAAGATTCCTTACGCGCTCAAGAACATCAACGTGAAGGTAGGCGCGGGAGAAAAACTCGCGATCGTCGGGCGCACCGGGTCGGGAAAATCCACCATGATCAAGCTGCTGGCGCGTTTGCTGCAACCGACCGAGGGACGAATTCTGCTCGACGGTCGCGACGTCGAGGAGATGCCGCTGGGCGCGCTGCGGCGCACGGTCGGGATGGTGCCACAGGAGCCGACGCTGTTCACCGACACGCTCGCGCGCAACATCGCATTCGGCAAGACCGAAGCGTCGCTAGATGAAATCCAGATCGCGGCGCGCATCGCCGGACTCGAACCCGACATCGCGGTGTTGCCGCATGGACTCGACACGATCGTCGGCGAGCGCGGGATGGCGCTGTCGGGCGGCCAGAAGCAACGCGTCACGATCGCGCGGCTGCTCGCCTACAATCCTGCCATCGTCGTGCTCGACGACGCGCTGTCGAGCGTCGATACCGAAACCGAAAAGGCGGTGCTCGACAGTCTCGAAAAAAGCGTCGAGGGCCGCACGACGATCGTCGTGTCGCATCGCGCGTCCACCGTGCGCGACTCGGATCAGATAGTGGTGCTCGAGGAAGGCGAGATTGCCGAGCGCGGCACCCACGAGGAGCTGATGAGCCGCCGCGGAATCTACGCCGAGCTGTTCCATCGCCAACTGCTCGAAGAGGAATTGAGCCGCTACTGAGATGCAGGTAGTCGAGGAAAAACCGCTCTCCAAGATCTACGACGCCGGGCTGGTGCGCTGGGTGTGGCAGTACATCCGTCCGTACCAGGGGCTGTTCTGGCTGGCGACGTTGCTGATGCCGCTCGACACTGCGTTCCTGCTCGCGCAGCCTTACGTCATCAAGTTGACGGTCGACGAATTCCTCTCCGGCGCACATGGCGCGCCGGCTCCCGCATGGCTCGCGATATTGTTTCGCGCGGCGGGCGGCCACGGCCTGTTCGTGATGGGCCTGTTGTATCTGTCGCTGGTGATCTGCGAGTTCGGCGCGTTCTACGCGCAGTTCTACCTGATGATGATGGTCGCGCAGTACAGCTTGTCCGACCTGCGGATGGCGCTGTTCCGCAAGGTCGAGCGCCTGCCGATGTCCTTCTTCGATCGCACGCCGGTCGGCCGGCTCGTCAGCCGCATGACGACCGACATCGATTCGATCAACGATATGTTCTCGGCCGGCTCGCTGACGATCTTCATCGACGCGATGACGCTGATGGGCATCGTCACGATCATGTTCTCGTTAAGTCCGCGGCTAGCGCTGGCGGCGCTCTGCGCGATTCCGCCGCTGACGATGGTGATTTATTTTCTGAGTTCGCGATCGCGTATCGTGTACGGCCAAATCCGCGACCGCCTCGCGGCGTTGAACTCATACCTGTCCGAATCGCTGGCGGGAATGATGATCGTGCAACTGTTCACGCGCGAGCGCGAAAGCCGGCGCGAGTTCGACGCGCTCAACCTGCGCTCGCGCGACGTACAGATGATGGCAAACGTTTACGAGGCAGCGCAGTTCTCTTCAGTCGAGGCGCTGAGCTCGATCACGGTTGCGGTAATTCTGTGGATCGGCGGCGGCAGCGTGATTCGGCATCTCGTGACGCTGGGGACGCTGGTCGCCTTCATCCAGTACGCACAGCAATTCTTCATGCCGCTGCGCGATATATCGACCAAGTACAGCGCGCTGCAGTCGGCTCTGGCAGCGGTCGAGAAGATTCACGCGCTGATGGAAGGCGAGGCCACCCTGCCCGTTCCCGCGCAGCCCAGGCAGCCCGCAATCTCGCGCGGAGCAATCGTTTTCGATCACGTCAATTTCGAATATCGGCCCGGTGAGCCAATTCTGAAGGACCTCAGCTTCACCGTCGCCGCGGGGCAGAAAATCGCGATCGTCGGCGCCACCGGTTCGGGCAAAACTACGATCATCAAGCTGCTGAATCGATCGTACGACGTGACCAGCGGGCGAATCCTGGTCGACGGCGTCGACGTGCGCGAGTGGGACCTCGGCGCGCTGCGCCGCGAAATCGGCTACGTGCAGCAGGACGTGTTCCTCTTCGCCGGCGACGTGATGGAGAACATCAGGCTCTCGCGAACCGACTTGAGCGAGGCGGACGTCCGCGATGCGCTCCGGCGCGCGCAGGCGTTGCGCTTCGTCGATCGGCTGCCGGGAGGACTCAGCGAGGAAATCAACGAGCGCGGCGCGAACCTGTCGGCAGGTCAGCGCCAACTGCTGTCGTTCGCGCGCGCGCTGGCGTACGACCCGCGCATTTTGGTGATGGATGAGGCGACGTCGAGCGTCGACAGCGAGACCGAGCGCCTGGTTCAGCTCGCTCTGAACGAGCTGCTGGCCGAGCGCACTGCCGTCGTGATCGCGCATCGCCTGTCCACCATCGAGCGCGCCGATCGAATCATGGTGCTGAGCGGCGGCGTGCTGCGCGAAAGCGGAACGCATGACGAACTGCTCGCGCAGCGCGGGCTCTACTACCGGCTATTCGAGTTGCAGTACGCCGCGATGGCGAACAGCGACCGCCTTGTCGCGGGCTGACGCCGCCTTGACGCACACGGTTAGCATGACGCGGCGGCCGGCGCAGCCTCAACTTCAGGCGAAGTTGCTGCTGCGGCTCATAGCGACAATCCTTGCGCCGATTCTGTTGAGCGGATGCTACATCACGCGCGCCGCATATGAGGAAGGCAAAATTCTGTGGAACCGCAAGCCGATCGACGACGAGCTGGCGCGCGGCGATCTTTCGCCGGAGGTTCGCAAGAAGCTGGAAACGGTGCTCGCGGTGCGCAAGTTCGCCGCCGACCAACTCGGCGAGAATGTCGGCGGTGCCTATGAAAGCATCGCACCCGTCGATGAGAGCGCGGTCGTGCACGTCGTGATGGCGGCGCCGCGCGACTCGCTCGAGCCGTACACGTGGTGGTTTCCGATCGTTGGCAGCGTGCCGTATCGCGGCTATTTCGACGAGAGCGATGCGACGGCGGAGGCGGCTGCGCTCGAGGCACAGGGACTCGACACGATGGTGCGGCCGGCGGTTGCTTTCTCGAGTCTCGGATTTTTCGACGACCCTCTTCTGACCAATCTGCTCGAGCTCAACCGCGTCGAGCTGGCCGGCGTGATAATCCACGAGCTGTTCCATCGCACGTATTACCTGGCGAGCGACGCGATGTTCGACGAATCAGCCGCCAACTATGTCGGCAGCGCCGGTGCCGTCGCGTTTTTCGCGGCGACCGACGGTGAGTCGGCGCCCTCGACGATCGCCGCGCGCGGCATCCTCGACAGCGATCTGAAGTTCGCGCGCTTTCTGCTCCAGGAGCAGGCGCGCCTGCTCGACATCTATACGGCGAATCTGTCCACGGCGGAGCTGGAGAAGCGGCGGAAGGTTGCGTTCGCCGCGATCCAGGCCGACTACGCAGCGCTGGCGCCTACCCTATCGGGCCTCGAGCGCTTCGACCTCGACAAGCAGCCGCTCAACAACGCGGTGCTGATAAACTATCTGATCTACTTTCACCAGCTCGACAACTTCGCCGCGCTCGACCGGATGAACCACGGCGATTTGAAGGCGACCATCGCGCAAATAATTTCGATCGCAAAGGCGCATCCCGAGGATCCCTTCTACGCCATCGCGCAGGTGGTTCGCACGGCGCCGCCGGCTCCGGCGAGCAACTAGGCTTTCAGGGCGTCAGAAATCGCGCGCGACAACTCCGTCTCATGGCCGCCGAAGAAGTGATCGGCGCCCGCGATAATCTCTAGTCGCGCCGATCCGCCGATTTTCGACTCCAGCGCTTGCAGCCCCGCGACCGGCGAGTACGAATCGCGATCGCCCGAAACGAGCAGCACCGGTTTCGAGGCGCCGTCCGGGATGCGCGCGTCGGCCATCGCGAGCGGCAGCGCGACTGCGACAATTCGCGCGACGGCGGCCCGCGCGTATCCAGCGGTCACCGCAACCATCGCGCCGAACGAGTATCCCGCCATGATAGCGCCCTCTTTGCGAACGCCGGGCTGCGCGAGAATAAAGGCCATCGCCGCGACGGCGTCGTCGACTTCGCCGGGACCGCCGTCATGCTCGCCGTCGCTGGCGCCGACGCCGCGAAAGTTGAAGCGCAGTGTCGCGTATCCCGCCTGCCACATCGCCGCGAGCACGGCGTCGACGACGTTGTTGTACATCGAGCCGCCATACAGCGGATGCGGATGACAGACGACTACGGCCGGCGCGTCGCCGCCCGGATTCGCGAGCAAACCTTCCAGGGTCAAATCGCCGGATCGAAACGTGACCTGAACTTCCTGCATTGCGGGTCCTCCAGGAACTTAAAGCGTCGCTTTATGTTTTACCTGAACTGCGAATTTACCGTCCGCTGCTATATTACATTCGGTCAGGCCGGATGAAACATTCGACCGGGCTGCTCAAACTGGCGTTTTCTTTGCATTGCACTACCTATGCTCAGGTGACTATAAGAATTTCGGGGATGTCAGATTCGAGCTACTGATTAACGCCTGGGGGAAACATGATTAACGTCAGGCTATTTCCAGCTGCGCTCGCCTTTTTGCTGCTGACTCCGCTCAGCGCCCACGCGGTCTCGCTCAGCCTCAACGGCAACGGCGCCGACTTGCAGATGGATAATACGCAGGCAGTCTATGCCAGCGACAGCAATGGCGTGCCGATGCTCATCACCGCGGTCGGCATGAAGGTGCGCGACGGCAGCGTAGTGACCGAGGTCGGCGTGCCCTCGATGATGCCCGATGGACGCGTGATTTTCGGCGCGGAGACGCAGCCCAAGGACACCAATATCAAGCCGCGCTGGAATGTTTATATCGGCAACGCGGACGCGGTCCCGAGCCATCGCATTATAACTGCCCTCAATCCGAAAGCGCTGACGGGAAATTGCATCCCCGCATTCAAAGGCGACCCTTATCCGGTCGCGGATACTGACGAAGATATCGCGTTCATCTCGACTGTGCCGCACGGCCGCGACGCGCTCTTCTTTTATTCACAGGGCAAGCTCTCCTGCATGGCAAAGGCCGGTGACAAAACCAGCCAGGGACACGAAGTCGCGGTGCTGAGCTTCGGCAGTGCGCAAATTGGCGACGACGGCCAGGTTGTCTTCACCGGCTATCTCGGCGACAGCAACAATCCCGCCGGCCATCATCAGGCGCTCCTGCTCGCATCGCCCACCGGAGGAATTACCGAGCTGGCGGTCGAAGGCGATTACGGACCGAATCACACGCTCTACCAGCGCCCGTTCGGACTGCCGGCTGCGCTGCCAACTGCGCGCGGAATAATGGTCGCGTTCACCGCCAAGACGCCGAGCGGTGCTGCTCTGTTCCTCTACAGCGACGGGTCGATGGCCAGGATACTGCCGACCGGTACTCTCACCAGCGTGGGTCCGGTGACATTTCTGTCCGCGGGACGTCCCGGTTTGATGCCCGACGGTACGACTGCGGTGTTGGCGGGATGCGCGCGCATGCCGGCAATTTTTCGCATGACGCACCAGCGCCTCGATTTGCGGATTCAGCGCGGACAGCTGACCCCCTTCGGCACCGAACTGGAGTCGCTGGGCGACCCGGTGCTGACAGCTTCGGGCGCGATGTTCGTCGGCGCCACCGATACCGACGATCACGAAAAGCTTTACGTGCTTTCGCCCGACGACGCATTTTTCGAGGTCGGCGAATCTGAATTCATTTACCGCATCGCGATGAACGCGCAGAAGCATCACTCGATCTTCACCGGCACGTTGACGGTGAATCAGCACGGCGACTTCGCGTATCTCGGCGGCCGCTAGCCCGCAGTGGGGCGGGCCGCCGTGCCCGCCCTCCGATAGCTTCGCGCGCTTGATGCAGTAGACGCGCTGCGCCTGAGGCGCTTTTCTGCCCGCTCGCTTCCTGCCATTTTAAGCACATGGCAGAACATCCAAAATTTATCACCCTCTCTCCCAATCTCTACGAGTACGTGGTTGCGCACGGGCACAACGGCGATCCGCTCCGCGAGGAACTCGCGGCCGAGACCACCAAACTCGGCTGGATCAGCGCGATGCAGATCGCCGCGGAGCAAGGCACCTTCATGGGAATTCTCGCCGCCGCTATCGGCGCGCGCTCTGCGGTCGAAGTCGGCACCTTCACCGGCTACAGCGCTCTCTGCGTAGCTCGCGCATTGCCCGCCGACGGCAAGCTTCTTTGCTGCGACGTCAACGAGCAATGGACCGGCGTCGGACGCAAGTATTGGGAACGCGCGGGCATCGCGCACAAGATTACGCTCAAGCTGGGACCCGCGGCCGACACGCTCAAGGCGTTGCCGGCGTCGCACACGTTCGACTTCGCCTTCATCGATGCCGACAAAACGAGCTATGCGCTCTACTACGAGGAGATCCTGAAGCGCCTGCGTCCCAACGGGCTCATCCTCATCGACAACGTGCTGTGGAGCGGCGCGATCCTGGACGAAGCCAAGACCGACTCCGACACGCAGGCGCTGCGCAAGCTCAACGACTTCATCGCGCATGACACCCGGGTCGAAGCGGTGATGCTAGGCGTTGCCGATGGCCTGACCATCGTGCGCAAGAAGTAGCCGCGCGAGCCGCTCGCATTCGACGTGAACGAACTCGGCACTAGTCGCCTGATCGGCACACCCGCCGGTCCCGGCGACCTCGCCGATATTCGCCGCCTGCACAGCGACAAGCGCGTAATGGCGACGCTGTCCGCCGACGGCAATACTTTCAGCGAAGATCAGAGCCGCGCCTTCCTCGAGCGCGCCGAGGAGCATTGGAAGTCGCACGGTTTCGGACTTTGGCTCGTCCGCGAGCGTAACACTGACGACTTCGTAGGCTATGGCGGCATCAAACACGCCGACGTCGAGGGCCGCGACCAGATCGAACTCGCCTACGCAATCCGCTCCGAACACTGGCGCAAAGGATACGCCACCGAAATCTCAATCGCGTCATTGAAACTAGGCTTCGACGCGATGCACCTGGAACGAATCGTCGCCTTCACTCTGCCGCACAACAAAGCCTCGCGCACCGTGATGGAACACTGCGGCTTCACCTACCAGCACGACTTCACCCACGCCAACTTGCCCCACGTCCTCTATACCCTCAACGCAAGCGACTTCCCCCCAAAAAAGTCCTAACATCGGATTCAGTGGCGCGGGCCGCCGTGCCCGCGTGGGACGAAGTCCCGCATCTTTCTTTTTCCTGATACCGGGTGCAGGGGTCACCCCTGCTGAAACCCACGGCGGGTTTCACGTTAGATTAAGTGCATTACCTTCCTGTCTTACCCTCATCACGCTAAACTTGCCTGACTCATGGACGAACGCTACGACCCTAAAATAATCGAGCCCGCATGGCAGGCCGAATGGGAACGCACCAATCTCTACCTGACGCGCGAGGATCCCGGCCGCCCGAAATTCTACATCCTCGAGATGTTCCCCTACCCGTCCGGCGCCGGCCTCAGCGTCGGCCATCTGCACAATTACGTCCCCTGCGACGTCGTCGGCCGCTACAAGCGGATGGCGGGATTCAACGTGCTTCATCCGATGGGATGGGACGCGTTCGGACTGCCCGCTGAGAACGAGGCCATCCTCAAAGGTTCGCATCCGACGGAGACCGTTCCGCGCTACGCCGCCAACTTCAAGCGCCAGCTGACTATCTCCGGATGCGCCTACGACTGGACGCGCGAGATAAATTCGTCCTCGCCCGAGTACTACCGATGGACGCAGTGGTTCTTCCTGCTGCTGCTGAAGCGCGGCCTCGCCTACCGCGCGAACGGCGCGCAATGGTGGTGCGACAAGTGCCAGACGATCCTCGCCAACGAGCAGGTAATCAACGGATGCTGCTGGCGGCATACCGACAACCCCGTCACCAAGAAAGATCTCGAGCAGTGGTACATCAAGATCACCGAGTACGCGGATAGGTTGCTCGAAGATCTCGACGGCATCGACTGGCCGGAGCCGATCAAGCTGATGCAGCGCAACTGGATCGGCCGCAGCGAAGGCGCTGAGCTCGCCTTCCCGGTCGCCGGTCATGCTGGTAAAGAAGTTCGCTTTTTCACGACGCGTCCCGACACCGTCTTCGGCGTCTCGTTCATGGTGCTCGCGCCCGAGCATCCGCTGGTGTCCGAGATAACGACGCCTGAGCAACGCGCAAAGGTCGATACCTACGTGGCCGAGGCGCGCGTCCAGACCGAAATCGAGCGGATGTCCACGGCGAAGGAAAAATCCGGCGTCTTCACCGGCGCTTACGCGCACAACGTCTTCACCAACAAGGACATCCCGATCTGGATCGCCGACTACGTGCTGATGGGCTACGGCACCGGCGCAATCATGGCCGCGCCCGGCGAGGATCAGCGCGATTTCGAATTCGCGACGAAATATCATCTCGAGATTCCACGCGTGACCGCACCCGCCGACGGCACCGCACCGCCGAAAGATCGCGCATTCACCGAACACGGCATCGCGATCAACTCGAGCTTCCTCAACGGCAAGATGACCGCAGACGCGCTCGCAGCCGTGGCGAAGTACGCCGAAGAACACGGCATCGGCCGCGCCACCATCAACTACCGGATGCGCGATTGGCTCATCTCGCGCCAGCGCTACTGGGGATGCCCGATTCCGATCGTGTACTGCAAGACCGACGGCATCGTCCCCGTCCATGAAGGACTATCTGCCGTCGGGCACCGGCCGCTCGCCGCTCGCCAACGTGCCGGAGTTCGTCAACACGACCTGCCCGAAATGCGGCGGCCCGGCAGAGCGCGAGACCGACACGCTCGACGGCTTCGCCTGCTCGTCATGGTACTTCCTGCGCTTCGCGTCGCCGCATGAAAATCAGCGCCCGTTCGATCGCCGCGCCGTCGATTACTGGCTGCCGGTCGATCTCTACGTAGGCGGCGCCGAGCATGCCGTAATGCATCTGCTGTACGCGCGGATGTGGACCAAGGTGATGTTCGACGCGGAGCTGATCGGATTCGGCGAGCCGTTTCCCGCGCTGCGCAACCAGGGCGTGGTATGGGCGTCGGACGGCCAGCGGATGTCGAAGAGCAAGGGCAATGTCGTCACGCCCGACGCGATGATCGACAAGTACGGCGCGGACGCGCTGCGGCTCTGGGAGCTGTTCATGAGCCCCTTCGACGAAGCGACCAACTGGAACGAAAGCGGCGTCGCCGGCACGCTGAGATTCATCACGCGCGTCTGGACAATGATCCGCCGCTACGTGGAAGCTGGCTCCCCGGATGGAACCCCCAGCGAAGAAACCTTGAAGCGCACCCACAAAACGATCCAACTAGTGACAGATCACATCGACCGCCTGCGCTTCAACACCGCCCTAGCGACGATGATGGATCAGCTGAACTACCTGGCAAAGCTAAAGCCCGAAGAGCTGGGCCGCTTCACCGCCGAGTCCTTCGTAGTGCTGCTGGCGCCGATGGCCCCATACGTGACCGAAGAACTATGGCGAGCCCTAGGCCACACCACTTCAATTCACTTGGAACCCTGGCCAAAATTCGATCCAAAGTTAGTGCTCGACGAAACAGTAACAGTAGTAGTGCAGGTAAACGGCAAAGTCCGCGACCGCTTAGAGGTCCCAGCAGGCACTCCAGAATCCGAAGTCCGCGACCTGGCGCTAAAAAGCGAAGCAGTAAAGCGCCACCTGGACAACAAACCCCCAAAGAAATTCATCTTCATAAAAGACAAAATGCTAAGCATCGTCGCGTAACCCCATCGATCGCCGAGTCACAGGCCTGATGAGTTTCTTTTGAAAACCGAGACTCCTAGCTTGAAAATGATAGACCGATGGGGGTTCAGCGATGGCTAAAAGTTCAGCAAACTCCGAAAAGCTATGGCCGTTCCGAGACGACCGGCTGCTAGGCGAGGTTCTACGCTTGGAGAGCGCCATCGCCTTCGAGGACTACTCGTCCGACCGCCATTTCTTGATGATGAGGGGGTATTTCCGAGCAGGGCACGTCTTAGTCGGTAAATGCTGCGAGAACCCGAATGAGAAATTCGCCATGGTCTATCCTATCCTGTTTTGCTATCGACACGCGCTCGAAATGACTATGAAGTGGATCATCAGCAGCTATGGACCTCGCTATGGCGTCCCACTACCCACCAAGAAAAATCACAAACTTGATCCTCTCTGGAGGTGCTGCAAGGCGATCTTTACCCATCCTGATATAGCAAGCCACATGGACGTTGTTTCGAGAGTTGAAAGAGTTATCAAGCAGTTTCACCGCTTAGATCCCCTTGCCGAAGCCTTCCGATATCCAGCAAAAAAAGACGGAACCCT
>JBEKLS010000072.1:0-20453 GCA_050010075.1 Binatus sp. (SeqCode)
CGGCTTCGCCGGACACGCCATCGCGAGCCGCCGTATCGGCGCTATCGCGCCGTCGAAGGGCACGCCATGCTCAGCGATCGTGCGCTCGATCCATTCGCGCCGCGCGGCGGGAACGTGCGTCAATATCAGATGCTGATTGGGCGTGACACGGACGCCGACTCCTTCGACCTCTTCGACGATGCGCCTGATGGCGCTGCGATATCTGGCCTTCGCTTCATCACGCACGCGTCCGCTGGGAATCAATACCCCGACGTAAAACAAATCTCCGGCGCCTGCTTCCCGATGCCATCCCAGATGATCGCGCACCGGCGGCAGCGGGAGCGGCTCCGCGTCATCGAGCACGATTCCAAACCGCTCGTGCAGCATCGCCTTGACCGCGTCGATCCCGATACGCCGAATCGTGTACTTCCATCGCGCCGCGCGCCGGTTGCGACGCTCGCCATGCTCGCGCTGAATTGTTGCGATCGCTCGCACCGTCTCCAGCACCTGGCTGCGCTGCACGACGCCGATATGAAACGCGAGCAACGGCATCGTAGCCGTATTGTTGTGCGTCGCGCCCATCCCACCGCCGCTGTAAAGGTCGTAGCCCACGACCTTGTGTCCCTTGCCAGCGACGCGCGGGAGGAAACCGACATCCTGCGTCAGCAGGTCTACGCTGTTGTCATGCGGATGCGCGAAGCCGACCTTGAATTTGCGCGGCAGATATTGCGCGCCGTAGATCGGCTCTTCCGAATTCAGCGGCGCGATTTGGAACTGCGCGGCGCCAGCTCGCGTGCGACCGCATGCGCCAGCTCACGCGAGTCCAGCGGCAGCTCGGCGTCCAGATCGTCGATCGGACTTGTGACCGTGTTGCGATTGACGTCGCCGCACGCGCCGAGCGTCGTGAGCTGGTAGCCGTTGTCGCTGTAGCTGGTGTTGATAGCGCGAATCAGCGGATGCAGATTGCGCCCGCGCACGTAATGAAACTGAACGCCCTGGCGCGCGGTGAGCCGCAGACTGCCGTCGGCGTAGCGATCCGCGGCCTGGTCGAGCGCGAGCCATTGCGCGGGCGTGAGCTCGCCGCCGGCGGGGTTCTTCACCCGTACCATGAAAATGAAATCGCCGTCCTTCTTGCCGCTCTCGTTGCGCTCGCGCTGTTTGTAGATGCCGAAAGTTTTGGCGATCTCCTTGGCGTGGTCGCTAATCGTCTCGGCTTCGCGCGCGCTCAGCGCGTCGATCTCCGAGCGCATCGTGTGGCGGCTCTGATGCGTCGACTGGACGTAGAAAAGTCCCTCGCTGGCAAGCTTCAGGCGCTCGACGGTGGACATTTCAGCGACGCTCGCGTTTTCGAGCGTCACGGCCGGAGCGTGATGCGGGTGTTTGGATGCCATCTAAAGCGATTCGAGCGAAAATCGGGCAGCGAAGCTAGTCGTCGATTTTTACTCGCGACCAGCGCCGGTAGATTTCACCGCATCCGACCGATCCGCCGATCAACAACAGCGCGAGAAAAAATTTAGGCGACAGCGGATGCCATAGCGCGTCGCCGAGAAAAGCAAACAGGATCGTTCCGGGAATCATGCCGATCATCGTCGCCCAGAAATAGTCGTGAAACGTGATCGGAGACGCGCCCGCCAGCAGGTTCAGCGCGTTGTACGGAATCACCGGCACCATCCGCAGGTAGAGGATTATCTGGAAGCCGTTCTTCGCGATCCGGTGCAGCATCGACTTGAAACGCTCGCCGACAATCTTCTCGACGAACGACTTGCCGAGAAATCTTCCCGCCGCGAACGCGACGATCGCGCCCACGTCGCCGCCGATAAGCGAATACACCGAGCCCCACTTGGTGCCAAAGGCGAGGCCGCCCGCGATCGTCATCACGGCGCCGGGAACCAGGAACGACGGGCCCACCGCGTAGAGCAGCATGTAGATGACGGGGCCCCACGCGCCCCACTGCACCACCTGCGCCTTGACCAGCGCGGGATCGGTGAACCACTGATGGTGCTCGATCAGAAGCCAGACGGAGCCGCCGACAATCAGCAGGATGATCGCGAGCTTGACGATATTCATCAGCCGCGAGCTGCTTGCGCTCGGCTTTTCTGATGGAGTCCCAATCGGATTGACTGCGGCCATGATCCTTCGATGATATGGGTCAGCACCCAACTGAGACAAGGCTTTGCATGCGCGTTGTAGGCGCGGTGGGATGCTACTAAAGTCGGCGCAGTCACCAACGCTGAATCGCCAAGGAATCAATCTCCATGAACGAACTATCGGATAAAGTCGCAATCATCACCGGCGGCGGCTACGGAATCGGCAAACAGATCGCGCTGAAGTACGCCGCAGCGGGCGCGAAAATAGTCCTCGCCGCACGCTCAGTCGAACCGATGAAGCAGACCTGCGCCGAGGTCGAGCGCCTCGGCGCGCGCGCGATCCAGGTGAGCACCGACGTTTCGAAGGAAGCCGACTGCGCGAAGATGGCCGACGAAACGATGAAGGCCTTCGGGCGCATCGACATTCTCGTCAACAACGCCGGCATCTCGGGACCCACCAAGCGCATCACCGAGATGTCGCTCGCCGAATGGCAGGAGACTATCGACATCGATCTGACCGGGACGTGGCTCGCGACGCGCGCCGTGCTGCCGATAATGGACAAGCAGCGCGTCGGCAACGTCATCAACATCTCGTCGGGCGCGGGACGGCGCGGCTACCCGATGCGATCGCCGTACGCGGCGGCGAAGTGGGCGATGATCGGCCTCACGCAAACAACAGCCGGCGAATGGGGCCAGCGCGGCATCCGATGCAACTGCATCTGCCCCGGCGCAATCGAAGGCGAACGAATCGAACGCGTGATGCGCGCGCGCGCCGACGCGCTCAAGCAGCCGTACGAACAGATCAAGGCCGGGTTCCTGTCGCAGGCCGCGATGAACCGGATGGCAACCGAAGAGGAAGTCGCGCGCGTCGCACTGTTTCTCGCGCTCGACACGTCCGCAGGAGTCACCGGTCAGACGATAAATGTCGATTGCGGCAGCATCATGAACTAGGCGCGGAGAAACGCTAGCGCGCGATGTCGTTGTCGCGCACGCTGCTGGCGAAACCGCCGCTCTCGAGCCGCTTCATCAGCTCGCGCGCGAGCACGGGCGAGCGATGGCGTCCGCCGGTGCAGCCGAGGCCGATCGTCAGGTAGCTCTTGCCTTCGCGCTGATACAGCGGAATCAGGAAATCCAACAGGCGGCCGACCTCGTCGACAAAGCGCCGCGACTCCGGCTGCGCCATCACGTAGTCATGCACGCGCGGGTCCTGCCCGGTGAGCGGCCGGAGCTCGGGGATGAAGAACGGATTGGGAATAAACCGCACGTCGAGCACGACGTCCATCCCGACCGGCAGGCCGTACTTGTAACCGAACGAAACGATCGAGACCGTCATCCGCGAGCTCGTGCCCGGGCCGAGCACGGCTGCGGTGACCACTTCGCGCAGCTCGTGGACCGTGAGCGTGGTCGTATCGATCACGCGGTCCGCGCGCTCGCGCATTTCGGCCAGCGCCAAGCGGTCGGCGCGAATACTCTCGGCGACTGTCGCTCCTCTGCCGGCCATCGGATGCGGCCGGCGGCTCTCAGAGTAGCGGCGCGCGAGCACGTCGTCGGAGGCGTCGAGAAAAATCACTTCCGGGTGGATTCCAGCTGCGTCGAGTTCCGCGAATATCCGCGGCCATTGCGGAAAGAACAGCCGCTCGCGCGAATCCACCCCGAGCGCGACGCCCTGAAGTGCGGGATCGCGCCCCGCGGCAAGCATCGCGACGTTGGGCGCGAGCGCGACCGGGAGATTGTCGACGCAGTAGAAGCCGAGGTCTTCGAGCACGCGCATCGCAGACGCGCGGCCCGACCCCGAGACACCGGTAACTATTATCAGGCGAGGTGTCTGAGGCGAGCTCATCGGGCTCTGATCAGTACTTGCTGTCTTCGTCCTTGATCAGGGAATAAATTTCGGCGTTGTCTTTTGCTGTGAGCAGATGGCTTCGAAAGGATGCTTCCTTGAGCAGGCGCGAGACGCGCGCGAGAGCCTTCAGATGCAGACTGGCGGAATCCTCCGGCGCAACCAGCACGAAGAACAGCTGCGACGGCTCGCCGTCGAGCGAATCGAAATCGACTCCCTGCGCATGACGGCCGAAAGCGCCGACGATGGTCGTGACGCCGCGCAGCTTGCCATGCGGGATCGCGATGCCGTCGCCAATCGCGGTCGAGCCGAGCCGCTCGCGCTCCGCCAGCACTGCGTTGAGGTCGGCGAGCTTGATCTCTTTGTACTTTTCGGCAAGCGCCTTGGCCAATTCATTCAGGACGTCGGGCTTGGTGGTGCCCTTCAAGTCGCCAATGACCATGTCGGAGCTCAGGATGTCGGTAATTTTCATTTAGTCGTCCGGGTCGAATCAAAAATAACTAATCGGATAGGCGAAGTTGTAGCCAGCACCCGCCGCAGATCAAATCTCCTCGCTGGCGCTCAGGACCTCGCCGGTCGAGGGCGATCGGATTTTCTTCGCTTTGAATTTTTCCAGATGCTTCTTCAGTTGGCGTCCGACCTTGTCCGCGAGCAGATCGATGACCGAGTAAAGATCCTTGGTTTCTTCCTGCGCGCTCACCGACAGCCGCCCTGATTTGACAGTAACTTCGCCGTGCTGCCGATATTTGTCAACCGTGAGGATCAAATGGGCCTGACAGGTCCGCTTCAGTAGCTTGCCGACATGCGCAAATTTCCGTTCCGCGTAGAGGCGGATGGCGTCCGTCGGCTCGACGTGTCGAAAGGTCACCGACACTTCGGTCGCGGCGGCATCCGCGAGCCGCGCCGCTCGCCGCACTTTCCGGGTGGCCGCTCGACCGCGCTTGCCCTGCTTTTCGATTTTACTCATCAGGTCCCCCGCGCGCAGAGTCGTCATCCGATCTGCTTGCGATTCGCCGACGGCGGGATTCCCATCGCCTGCCGATACTTGGCGACCGTGCGGCGCGCGATATTGATCTGCTTGGCCCGCAGCATCTCCGCGATCGCCTGATCGGAGAGCGGATTCTGCGGAGTCTCCGCCGTCACCATCCCGCGGATTTGTTCCTTGACCGTCTCGGCGCTCACGTCTTCGCCCCCGGCGCCCTTCACGCCCGAGGTGAAGAAAAACTTGAGCTCGTAGATTCCCTGCGGCGTGTGCGCGTACTTGTTGGCGGTCGCCCGGCTGATGGTCGACTCATGCATCCCGATGTCTTCAGCGACATCCTTGAGCACGAGCGGCTTCAGCAAGCTGATACCGTGATCGAAGAACGCCCGTTGAAATTTTACGATTGAGGTCGCCACTTTGAAGATGGTCTGCTGGCGCTGGTAGATCGATTTCACCAGCCAGCGCGCCGAGCGCAGCCGCTCCTGCAGATATTCGCGCGTCTCGGGCGCGACGTCGACGTCGTTGAGCACGCGCTGGTAGTAGCCCGCCAGGCGCAGGCGCGGCACCGCGTCACGATTCAGAGTGACGACGTATTCCTCGCCCACTTTGTGAATATAGACGTCGGGTACCACGTAGGTCGGCTCGTCGCCGCCGTAGTCGCGTCCCGGCTTGGGCTCGAGCAGCGAAATTATTTTGGCCGCCTGCCCGACGGTCTCGACCGGCACGCTCAGCACCTTGGCGATTTCGGCATAGCGATGCTTTTCGAGCAGGTCCAGGTGGCCGGTAACGATTCGCGCGGCCAGCGATTCTTCCATCCCGAGGTTCTGCAACTGCGCGAGCAGGCATTCACGAAGATCGCGCGCAGCGACGCCCGGCGGATCGAAGCGCTGCACTCGCGCGAGCACGCGCTCGACTTCGGCGGGTGCGATTTCAAGCTGCCCCGCAAGCTCATCGACGGGAGTTTCGAGGTAACCGTCCTCGTTGAGGTTGTAGATGATGGTCGCGCCGATCTGCTGATCGTTTTCGCTCAGGTTCGACATCCTGAGCTGCCACATCATGTGGTCTTCGAGCGAGCTGCGGCGCAGCGGTGTGTTTTCGAGCGCGCTGCGATGGTCGTCGTCGGAATCCGACGGCGCGCTTTCCTGCCAGTTGTTCGAGTAGGTCTCGAGGTACTCGCGCCAGTCGAGCTTTTCGAGATTGTTGAGCTCCTTGATCTCGAGTGCGGCGTCGCGGGCTTCGACCTCGACGCTGGCGGCGGGCTTTTCCTCGCGCGATCCTGTTTCCCAGTTGTCGTCGGCGCCCGCGTCGGCCACGCCGTCGCTTTCAGGCGGCAGGGGCTCGCCGTCAGCCTGGGCCGCGGCCTCGGAATCCGACATATCGGACTCGGAAGCTGCTTCGGCGGGACTTTGATCGAGCGGCTCGAGCATCGGATTCTGCTCGAGTTCCGATTGCACTATCGCTTCGAGCTCAGGCAGCGAAAGCTGCAGGATTTTGATCGCCTGCTGCAACTGCGGCGTCATCACCAGCTGCTGGCGAAGCCGCAAATCCTGTCCGAGTTTTACTTCCAGTGCCATCGAATAATTTTTCGCTAATCCGTCGCCGCGCTCGTGGTTGCGCTCGCGCCCGGAGAATCATCCGAATGAGGGAACAGCACCGCATGCGCGCAATCGACCACGCTCTGGCTGGTATTGAGATAGACCGTAATCTTGCAGCCGGTAATCTGATCGTTGCCGTCGTGCGCGACGGGGCTGCCGGTCAGGACCACCGTGCGCTTGGTCTGATCCATTACGCCGTGGCGGCCGGTCGCCCAGCGCGTGCCCTGGCTTAGGCGAACGTTACCGTCGGCAACCATGTCCTTCATCTGCTTGAAGTCTTTGTCGAAATAGTTCACGCGCAACTGATCGCTGGTGAGCTGCGCGTCGGCCTGCGTGGCGTGCACGCTCCCGGTCCAGAGCACTGAGTGATTGGTGTAGTCGAGCGACATCGACTCGGACTTGATGTAGATGGGCGCCTTGCTGTTGCCGAACTGCATCCCGCCGAACGCGCCGCCTTGTTGCGGTTCGTTTGAGGCGACCTTGGTGTTGTCGCCGCCGCCTGACGAGGCGGACGCAGCATGGTGCGCCTTGTGCGGCGCGGCGGCCTCGGACGTCGCAGCGGAATTGCCGGCCGACGCCTCAGCCGCGGGCGGATTGATCGGCGGAGATGGCGGCTCGGGATTGGCAGCGTCAGCAGGCACCGGAGCAAGCGTCATCGGCGGCGCCATCGCGCCGGCTGGTGGCGCGGTAGCCGCGGTCGTCACCGGCGTATTCTCGGGCGCAGCCGCCGGCGGAGCAATCGACGGCGCCGCGGCCGGCGCTGCGTCGGCCGCGGTCACGGGCACCTCAGGCGCAGACGGCGGCGCAGGTGCCGGCGCGGCGGCAACGGCCGCCGGCGGTGGTGCTGGTGCAGGCGCGGCCGCGACTGGCGGTGGCGGTGCGGCGGCTACAGCCGGCGCCGGAGGCGCGGGCGGCAGTGCCGCAGGAGCACTCGCGACTGCGGGCGCTGGTGCTTCAGGCAGCGGTTCTATTGGAGCAATTGCAGTCGAAGGCACGGCTCCCGGAACGTCGGCTGCCGTGATCGGCACATCGGGGACCGAGGATGGCGCGGCGGCAGGCGCGATAGCGACTGCCGGCGGCGGCGCAGGTGCGACTGCGACTGGCGCTGGCGCCGCTTCCGGTGCGGCGGCAGGCGCGACTGCGACAGCAGGCGCGGGGGCAGCTTCAGCAGGAGCAGCCGCGACGGCGGGCGCTGGCGGTTCTGCTGGAACCGCATCGGCGGCAGGTTGAGCCTGCGTGGTATCCGACGCGGCCGCCGACGGCGCCGCACCCGGCACTCCGCCGGTGACGCTTATCGAATCATCGCTCGAGTCGTCGCTGTTCGACGGCGCCGGAATCGACGCTGCCGGCGGCGCTGAACTCCCGGGCGTGTTGCGAATAGAATCGCCGACTGTGCCCGTAGTCGAGCCCATCGGCACGTTGACGCCGTCTTGAGCCAGCGCCGGCGACGCGAACGCGAACGCAACTATCGCAGCCGCGATAGTACGCGCCACCCGACTAACTTTGCTTGGGTTTTTCACTATCTTTTTTCGGCAGCACTTCAGTCTGAACCTGCGTATGAAGCTCGAATATGCGCGACTTGGGATGACCGCTCAGGCCCACCCCGGTCACTTTCAGTCCGTCGCCGATGACCGTCACAAGGCCGGGCGCTTCGACCTTGTCGTCATCCGGCATAAAGGTCGCCGAATCCGTCGAAAGCACATAGTCGCCGAAGTGGATTACCGTGCCGCCGGTCAGGTATGCGCGCGTCACATGATTGCCGTTCAAGGTCAGATCCGCATGCGGCGAATTTACTGTCACCGGCTTGCCGTCCGACGAAGTGAGCGTGACGACGGCGTCGGTCAGTTTCAGCGTGGTCTTGTCAGCCGAGTAATCCGCCTCGCCAGCGGTCAGGATCCATTGCCGCTCGCCGGCTTTCATCTGCGTCCAGTGAAAGTTATGCGCGCGCAGGAGAGTCCCGGGGACCAGCCCGGCGGCTGACTCGAGCACTTGGGCGGCGGAACGATGCCGCACGACCCAGATGGTCGCAACCAGCAGAACAATCAGGGCGAGGGCACCGAAAGCGGCCAGCGCCTTAGCGATTTGCCTAGGACTCACGTTCAAACTCTCTAATCATTCACGCTATCAGGGACTTTTTTCCAAGTAAACCGAACCCCGATACGGCATCATACTTGCATTTCGCAGCGAACTTGCGCTCATATTTTGCCCTGATTTCAAGCAAGCTGGTCAGCGCCAATCAGCCAACCTCGTGCGCCACGTGATGGATTCGCTTGAGCGTTTCCAGCAAAGCCGGCAGGTCGTCGAGCCGATATGAATTGGGGCCGTCGCTGAGCGCGCGGTCGGGGTCCTCGTGCACTTCCATGAAAATTCCGTCGACGCCAGCCGCGACCGCCGCCCGCGCCAGCGGCGCTACGAACTCGCGCTGGCCGCCGGAGAATTTACCCGCCTCGCCCGCACCCGGAAGCTGCGCCGAATGGGTCGCGTCGAAGACGACGGGGTAACCGAAGCCGCGCATTATCACGAGCGATCGCATGTCGGAGACCAGGTTGTTGTAGCCGAACGAAAATCCGCGCTCAGTCAAAATGATTCGTTGCGTGCCGGCCGCCTCCGCCTTCGCAACCGCTGCTTTCATATCCCACGGCGCGAGGAACTGCCCCTTCTTTATATTCACGGCGCATCGGGTCTTCGCGGCCGCGTCGATAAGATCGGTCTGGCGCGAGAGCAGCGCGGGAATCTGGATCACATCAGCGACCTCGGCGGTTGGCGCTGCCTGTGACGGCTCGTGGATGTCGGTGAGCACGGCGACACCGGCCTCGCGCTTCACGCGCGCCAGGAACTCAAGACCTTTGATCAAGCCGGGGCCGCGGAACGAACTGTGGCTGGTGCGATTAGCCTTGTCGAATGAAGATTTGAAAACAAACGGCAGCTTCGCGCGACGCGCGATCTCGGCCAGCCGCGTCGCATGCCGGATGCATGAATCGTAGCTTTCGATCACGCACGGACCCGCGATCAGCACTAGCTCCGGTCCGCCAAAGACGGCGTCGCCGGCTTTGACCTGGGCCACCGTCACGATACCGATCTCAGCTCCCGCACCTTCGGGCGCTTCGCTCCGAGCTCCGAACGGCGCTGCACGGCTGCGCGAATCAATCCGCGGAACAACGGATGACAATCGAGCGGTCGCGACTTCAGCTCGGGATGGAACTGGCCGCCGAGAAACCACGGATGACCCTTCAACTCCATTATCTCGACCAGGTTGTTGTCGGGTGAGACGCCGGTCGCGACCAGGCCGACTTTTTCGAGCCGGTCGCGATACGCGTTGTTCACTTCGAAGCGATGCCGATGCCGCTCCGAGATGCGCGCCTTGCGATACAGCGACGACGCCAGCGAGCCCGGCTTCAACGTGGCCGGGTACGCGCCGAGGCGCATCGTGCCGCCCTTTTTCGAAACGTCCTTTTGCGACTCCATTATATGAATGACGGGGTCGGGGCCGTCGGGCGCGTTCTCCGAGGTGTTGGCGCGCTTGAGTCCGAGCAGGTTGCGCGCCGCCTCGATCACCATCATGTGCAGGCCGTAGCAGATGCCGAGAATCGGCACGCCGTTCTCGCGCGCGTAGCGGACCGCGCGAATCATGCCCTCGGTGCCGCGCTCGCCGAAGCCGCCGGGAACGATTATCGCGTGCGCATTGGCCAGCCGCTCCTCGACGTTCTGCTTCTCGAGCTCTTCAGAGTCGACGTAATCGATACTGACCCGCGCCTCGTTGTTGATTGCGCCGTGCGCGATAGCCTCGTGCAGGCTCTTGTACGAATCCTGCAGATTGACGTACTTGCCGACCACCGCGACGTTGACGGTTACCTTGGGATTCTGCGCGGTCTTGACGATTCGCCGCCACTTCGACAGGTTCGGCGCGCCGGTCCAGATATTGAGCTTCTCGCATACGCGCTGATCGAAACCCTCGTCGTGAAAGCGCAGCGGCACTTCGTAAATCGTCGGTACGTCGGGCGCCGAGATGACGCAGTTCTCCTCGACGTTGCAGAAGTGCGCGATTTTCGCCTTGAGCTTTTTTTCGAGCTGCCGATCGCATCGGCAAAGCAGGATGTCCGGCTGAATTCCGAGCCCGGTCAGTTCCTTGACGCTGTGCTGCGTGGGCTTGGTCTTGAGCTCGCCGGCGGTCGGGATGTACGGGACGAGCGTCAGATGCACGTACAGAACATTTTCGCGGCCGAGGTCCCAGCGGAACTCACGCACCGCCTCGAGGAATGGCAGGCTCTCGATATCGCCGACCGTCCCGCCTATTTCGACGATGATCAAATCCGACCCTTCGGCCGCGCTGAGGATACGCCGCTTGATCTCGTCGGTGATATGCGGAATTACCTGCACGGTCGCGCCGAGGTAGTCGCCGCGCCGTTCTTTCTGGATAACGGTGTCGTAGATCTGGCCGGTGGTGCAGTTGTTGCGCCGGCCCATCGGAGTCTGCACGAAGCGCTCGTAATGGCCGAGGTCGAGATCGCTCTCGGTGCCGTCGTCGGTTACGAAAACTTCGCCATGCTGGGTCGGGCTCATCGTGCCAGGATCCACGTTGATGTACGGGTCCATCTTGAGCAGCGTGACCTTGAGCCCGCGAGCCTCGAGCAGCGCGCCGAGTGAGGCTGCAGCGAGACCCTTGCCGAGCGACGAGACCACGCCGCCCGTTACGAAAATAAATTTTGTCTTTCCCCGCTCCACGTTGAATCCCTCCCCATCCTCAATGAGTTGAATCCGCCGCCTCGCGCGCACGGATTAGATCGTCCGCGGTATCTACTTCCAGCGACGGCGCCACCGACCTGACCACCTTGATAACGTAACCATGCTCGAGCGCCCGCAACTGCTCGAGCTTTTCAATCCGTTCCAGCACACCCATCGGAAGGGCGGCAAATTTCATGAGGAAGTCGCGCCGGTACGCGTAAACACCGATATGGCGGAGCGCCGCTTTGGGCATCCCGCCGTCACGCGCGTGAGGAATCGGGCTTCGGCTGAAGTATAGCGCGTTGCCGTCGACGCCGCACACGACCTTGACTTTGTTCGGATCGGTCCATTCGAGCAGGTCTGCGATTGGCGTCGCCAGCGTCGCCATCTGAATCGACGCGTCGGAGATCATCGCGGCCGAAAGCGCGTCGAGATCGGTGGGCGCAATGAAAGGTTGATCGCCCTGCACGCTGAGAAAGACGTCGCCGCCGACCTTCGACGCGACCTCGGCGATTCGATCGGTGCCGCTCTCATGCGCCGGCGAGGTCATCATCGCTTCACCGCCCGCCGCGCGCACGGGCGCCGCGATTCGCTCATCGTCTGTTGCGACGATCACGCGCGCAATCGACTTTGCTTTCGAGGCCTGCCGCCACACCCGCACCACCATCGGCACTCCCGCGATCTCCGCCAGCGCCTTTGCGGGCAGGCGGGAAGATCCGTACCGCGCCGGTACAACGGCAATCACTGCGAGGTCGGCCAGAAATTTTCTCCGCTGTTCGAGATTGTCGATCGAAGGGGCACATACATTGGTAACTGACCGCCGCAGTCTTTGTCAATTTCGCGCCGCTCAATTACCAACATTGCGCGGATCATCGCGGCTTTTTTCCGCCGTTGCGCTCGAAGCCGAAGCCGGTTCGCGGTCAATGACTTGTGTCCATTTGATAGCGGATATCGGCGATCTGTTGTCGTAACTGAGTTATATAGGTTTGCTGCTCCTGGACTTGCTTCTGAAGCTCGAAGGAAGAGGCCTCGTAGTTGTCGACGGTTTCGCTGGCAGCAGGCGCTTGTCCTTGTCCGACTGGTGTCTTCTCTGTTTCGCAGCTTGAAGTCGGCACTTCATGCTCCAGGCATTGCTGCAACTGAGAGCGTTCAGCCTGCAATTGCGCGATCTCTGTGCGCTGCTCCTGAAGCTGCCGAGTGATTTGCGCCGGCTGAGGATGATCCGCGTTGTATTTGTCGGGCCCCTGCGCGGCACCGGCGATGCTCGCGCCAATCGCTGCGCCGCTGGTTAATGTGGAAGGCTGCCCATTGACGAATACTCCCGCCATACCGCCGATGGCCGCCCCCGTTGCTACCCTCGCGGTTGTGTTCAGCGCAGCTGGCACCGAACGTATCGCGCACTCGACGGTCTCATGCTGTACCAGCTCGATCGCCTCACCGGTGACCGTTACCTCGCTGCCGATGCTGTTCTCTGCCGATTTCACGTTGATCACGGCGTCCACGTCGTTCGGAAATTTGCCGAGCGCCATCGACTGCAGCCGCTTCGCCATCTCCGTCCCATCCGGATCGATGACCGAATCGGTGAACGGCTCGTCGAATTTCAAAGTACCGAGATCGTGATAACACTCACCGGGCAGACCGTGGTCCGAAACATAAATTGTGCGATCAGGAGATCGCGCATCCACCGGCTCGGGTGGAGGCTGAGTCGCGCAGGCGAAAGCAATCGCAGCAAGAGCCAAAATCGACAGTCTTTCAAAGCTCGCGCGAAGCACGCCGTGATCCTTCTTCAACGATAAGGGTCTCCAGATGTAGCCGGCGAAGAACCCTTACAAATTAACGGGCGACCCCTGAAGGCCGCCCGTCGAAATCGCTTCGCGACCTGTGCGCGAATCTACTTGCCGCGGATTCTCGTGCGGCGCATCTTGCGCAGCCGTGACTTCGCCTGATGCGTGTCGCTCTTCTTCTTGCGCGCAAGTTTCCGATTGCGCCGGTTTCGCTGTTTCGAGGCTACCTTCATTGGTTCTCCTACTGATTATTCGATGGCGGCGCGGACGCGTTGTACGCCTCGCCTGCAAATGTGTGCGGCGGCGTAAACGCGATCGGGCTTATCGCCATCACTTCCGTCGCCGCCTGCCCTTCGTCCTGCGCGATCACTCGCCCGAGCGGTTCGCCCGTAGTGACCGGACCGTCGATCGCCGGCGCCACATCGTACACCAGCCTTACCCCCGCGGCATCGCTCTTGCGCACCACCATTCTGAGGTCGCTCGCGGCGACCGGCTGAATCGTCGGGCCTTGATGCACCTGCACCTGTACCGGCAGCGGCTGGCCCGAACGCAGCAGCGCGACCGAAGTGAACTGGTCGAAGCCCCACTGCATCAGCTTCGCCGCCTGCGCAAAGCGTTGCGGATTCGACGGCGCCCCGAGTATCACCGCGACCAGCCGCATATCGCCGCGCTTGGCCGTGGTGGTCACGTTGAATCCCGCCTCATAGGTGAAGCCAGTCTTGAGCCCGTCGCATCCTTCGAAATGCCCGATCAGATGATTGGTGTTGTTCAGGATGGCGACGCCGTTGTCGAAATCCATTTTCTCCTGGCCCGACCACATCAGCAGGTTGGTCTCGCGGATGATGGCGCGCGCCACGGTCGCAAGGTCGTAGGCTGTCGTGCGATCGACGTCATGTCCGGGGCGCGGCGGCAGTCCATCGACCGTTTGATATTCGGTATGGGTCATGCCGAGTTCCTGCGCCCGCTGGTTCATCATGCGAACCATCGCCTCGACCGAGCCGCCTATTTTCTCGGCCACGGCGACGGCGGCGTCGTTGGCCGATTTGACCAGCGCCGCCTTCATCAACTCGCGCAGCGGATAGACGTCACCTTCCCGGAGTCCGAGGCGAGTTCCACCGGTATGGGCCACGCGCTCCGAAATTCTGACTGGATCGTTGCCGCTGAAACGGCCCGCGTTGATTTGCTCCTGCGCGACCAGCAGGTTCATCATCTTGGCCATCGAGGCCGGCGGCCATTCCATGTCGGCGTTGTACGCCATCAGCACGCGCCCGCTGTCGGCGTCCTCGAGCAGCGCGCCCTTGTACATCGGAGCGGCGGCGGCGGCAGTATGCCGCGCGTGAACCGGCCGATGCCGGCGCGATAATGCGGTCGCGCCCGCCGGCGACGCCGCCAGCACAAACGCCGCGCAGAGCATCAGCGCCGAACCCAGCCATGCCGCCGATTTCAATTTAACGATCGCGACGCGCCACCTCGACAAATTACACCGCTGCCCCAAGTCCACCACCTGCCTTTGTCGTCTGCCGAAATTCGACGCCGCGTTCACGGATTGCGAATGAAGCCGGTTGAGTCGGGCGCGCTCTTCGAGCCGTTGCTTTCGACCTGCTGCAGAATCGCCAGGTTGGTCCGCGCCGGGGTGTAGTCGGGAATCTCACCGACCAGTTCGTTCCATTCCTGGCTCGCTCTCACGTACTTGCCTTCCTCGGCGTAAATCGCACCGAGCGTATTGCGCGCATCCGGTTGACTCGGATCAATCCGCAACGAGAGTAGCGCTTCCTGCTCGGCTTGTGCGAGTGCCCCGCGCCGCTCATAAGCGAGCGCCAGATTGAAGTGGGTCTCCGCCCGCTCCGGTCCGAGCAGCGCAGCCAGCCGCAGCACCTGGGTCGCGTCCTGGGTCTGTCCACCCTCTAGATAGAGCAGTCCCAGGTTAAGGAACAGCTGCCAATCGTCGAGGCCAAGGCTGATCGCCTTCTGGTACTCGGCCAGCTCCTCGCGATGCTGCCCGACGACGCCGTACGCGAAACCGAGATGGTAATGCGCAAGCGCGTTGCTGGGATCGTCGTTGATGACGATGCGATGACGGCGAATGGCCTCGGGGTAGTCTTCCATGCCCAGAAAGTAGTCGGCCAGCGGATCGCAAACCTGCTCGTCGTTGGAATTGTTGGTGGCGCTAGCCCACGTCCTGATCGGCGACTGGACCACCAGTGCGATCAGAGCAAAAAGACAAATGCTCCAGCGCCGACAGCTCAACTTGTTCTCCCCCGCAGCCAAGCATCGCCGCAGGAAGAGAGCTGATGTTAGCAGGAATCTTGGTTTATAAAAAACGCGCGACGTGTTTTCACGCCGCGCGTTGAAAAAAGGCGTCGTGCCAGCCGCGTGCCGGATGAATCCGGATGCGCGCGACGACCGAACGCCGGAGGCAAAGCCGACTCTGCCCCCCGACCCTAAATGGATCGAAGACCTTTAGACGATTCGAAACAGGGCGGCCGCCATGCGCGGTCGCCCTGTCGAATAATCCATCAAGCTATTGCGGGTTAGCTGCAGGAGCTGCGGCTGCCGGCGAAGCTTCAGCCGCCGGTGACGCCATCGAGCTGTCGCTGCTCATCGCGGAGGACGCCTTGTGGTGATGATGGTGATGATGCTTGGGGGTCGCGGCCGGTGACGATTCCGCGGCCGGGCTCGCCTCTGCTGCGGGCGACGCGTCCTGCGCCAAAGCCGGCATCGCCAACGCTGCGGCGAAGAAAGCTGCGGAAAGAACTGAAAGGGTGCGCTTCATACTCTTGGATCTCCTTGATCTCTGGGTCCTTAATGGACCGCAATGTGACTATTAAGGGTATTGCTATACCTGTGCCATCGGGGTCACAGCAAGATCCGCGCGAAAGATTGCGACGTTTTCGCCGCCGTCAACGCTGCCCGATGACGCAATCGGTCTAACCTATATCCGCTTTGCGTATGCGTTGTCTCTCTTCACGACGGTCCCGACGCGCCCTGCCCTCGCCCCTCGCGCTCCGCTCTAAGCTCGCGGTAAAGAGCTATGAGCTCTTTAAACGCCCGTGCAACCACCTTGAGATTCGCCCCCGACTGCTCGCCGGCCAGCCGCGGCAGATGCTGCACGTCCACCTCTTTGACCTTTGCGCTGCGGCCGGCCACCCGCGCCATCAATTCGGTCGAGATCATCGCCCCATGAGCGCGCAGCTCCATCCCGTCGAGTTTTTCTCGCTTGAACAATTTGAAACCGCAGTCGATGTCGTTGATCGTGATGCCGAGCAGCACGCGAACCAGGATCGTCCACGCCTTGCCGTTGACTCTGCGCATCAGCGGATCGGCGCGATGCGCGCGGCGCCCGGCTACTACATCGTACTCGGGGACGAACGGCGTCAAGCGCTCGAGGTCCGCCGGATCGAATTGCCCGTCGCCGTCGCAGAGCAGGACGTACGGCATTGTCGCAGCGCGAATTCCGGAAATCACCGCACCGCCATAACCACGGTTGACCGGATGTCGCACGACCTTGACGTGCGGGTCTTCCGCCGCGAGACGCTCGGCAATTTCGCCGGTGCGATCGCGGCTGCCATCGTCAACCACGATGACCTCGTAGTTGTCCGCGACGCGCGGCAGCTCGGCCAGGTATGAACGCACGACGCGCTCGACGTTGCCTTCCTCGTTGTGCGACGGCAGGAAAACGCTGATGCCGGGCAGGCGAACGATGGAACTCGGCTTAGTCGCCAATCTCGCGGTAACCGCCGCGGAAAAAAAGCAGCGGCTTGCCCTCGTGCGGAGTATCGGCCTGTTCGATCTCGCCGATGTAGATAGTATGGTCGCCGCCGTCGATCGCTTGAGTCACTCTGCACTCGAGGAAGGCTAGCGCACCGTCCAGAATCGGGGCGCCGTTCGCGCCGGCCTTGTAACTCACACCCTCGAACTTGTTGCCGCCGCTGACTGCGAACTTGCGCGACAACGCCTCCTGATCGGATGCGAGCACGTTGACCGTAAAAACTTTGGTCTCCTCGAAACAAGGGTAGCTGTCGGCTTTCTTGTCGACGCAGACCAGCGCCAGCGGCGGCACCAGCGAGACCGACGTGAACGCATTGGCAGTCAGGCCATGCAGCTCGCCGGACGCACGCAGCGAGGTGATCACGGTAACGCCGGTCGCGAAATGACCCATCACACGCCGCAGTTCGTTCTTTTCGATTGCCATTCGGACCTCTCCCGCGCGCGATACTATAAAACGATTTCACCGACCGTCAAAGGCAGGGGTGACCCCTGCACCAGTATTAAGAAACGTCCCATCCCGATCGATCGCGCGCAACGACCTGCTTGCCGCCCAGATAAACGTAGTCGAGCTCGAGCGACGTCAACGGCCGATCGTTCGGGCCCAGGCGTACACCGACCGGCGACGCGATGAAAATCGTGTGGTCGCCCGCGACGTGGCTGTCCGTCACGCGGGCTTCCAGAGCGATCATGGCGAGTTTCAGCCATGGCACCGCCAAGCCCGGCGACAGCTCGAACTCGAAGGGGTCGAGATTATTGTCGCGCCGCGCGGGCGGCGAATAAAAGTAATCTTCGAGTTCTTTGCCGCGGCGTCCCACGATATTCAATCCGAATGCGCCGGTTCTCGTGATCGCGCCGTTGCTGAAATGCGCGTTGTCGACCGCCGCCGTGAACATCGCGGGCTCGCCCGACACCTGCGCGACCCACGACGACGACATCCCATGGCATCGCCCGTTTTCCTGGGTCGTCAAAACGTATATTCCAGTGGTCAGCCCGGCCATCGCGCGTGCGAGGTTGTTGTCCATCGAATGAGACTCCCGCGAATACTCAGCGACAAATCGCACATTGACGCTACTTTAGAATTGACCTTCGCTCCAAGCGTTCACAAAATGGATAATGTGACCGCGATGCTGGAGCTTTGCTGGAGCTGATGGGCCGGAGCAGGATTGTTGGATCGATCGCCGCTGCGTTGATTGCCGCGACTATACTGATGACTGGCGTCGCCGAGGCTGGACGCCCGCAAACGTCGCCCGCCTTCCAGTCGGAGAATGCTTCCATCACCGGCGGCGGCGCGGCACGAGCGGGCACGCTGCCGCCGGCTCCGCGCCTCGATCCAAACGTCAAATACGTTGACCCCGGAATGCCGACGCCGGAGCCGCCGGATCGCCGCGCCACTCCCAGCGCGACCCCGACTTCGACCCCGACTCCGCTTCCGCAGGTGCATATCGAAGGCGTGCGGACCGATCGCGTGCCCACCCCGGGGCAACTCCTGTTCGACAAGACCCGCGACATCGCGTTCATGGATCCACTGAACTGGTCGGTAACGATTTACAAAAAACGCCATCAGCTTATCGTCTACTACAAGAGCCGGATGTTTAAGACTTACCGCGCCGTGTTCGGCCGCAGCTTCGAACCGGGGACCAAGCTGTGGGAAGGAGACCGGCGCACACCCGAAGGCGTCTACGCGATCATCGGCAAACATCCGAGCGCCCGTTGGGATTGGTTCCTCACCCTGAACTATCCCAACGAGATCGATCGCCATCGCTACGAACAACTCCGCAGCGGTGGCGAAGTGCCGATCGAAGACGGCCGCCCGGTGGATATCGGCGGCAGAATCGGAATTCACGGCACCGACGAACCGGAGCTGAACAGCGGCGATATAAACTGGACCACCGGCTGCATCTCGGTGGACGACGACGACATCGATGAGCTCAAACGCCTGCTGCCAACGGGCACGGTGGTGATTATCAATCCATAAGAATGGAAGGTAAATCACTTGATCGAATGTGAAACCCCTCCGTGGGTTTCACACTTCCCTGGGCAGGGGTAACCGCTGCACCTTAGTATTAAGAAAAGATGCGGCCTGACGGCCTGTTAGAACTTGTCTTGGTGTTGTCTTATATTTGTGTCATCCCGAGCGAAGCCGAGGGACCCCGGATCTTTCTCGACGCAAGACACTTCGACTCCGCTGAAGGCCCGCGAAGCCGAGCGGCTCCAGTTCTGATATTCACATCCAAGGTCTCTGACCACAGTTTATGAACCGCCAGGCTTGTATCAGATGCCTCAAGTTGCTCGCGGTGTTGAGCGTACTTGTTCTCGTCGGGCTTCAGCTGGGGCGTTGGAATATCGACTCTTCACCAATGCCTAAGGACGACAAGATTCCAGCTCGGGCTCCGATTGCACTTGCCAATCTCCAACAAGCTCTCGACGTTGAGTTCGCACCGATTCTGCGGGACGGCCTGCTCAAGGAAGCAACAGGTTGTGGAGTAGCTATCGGCATAATCGATCATGGCGAGCGTCGTGTGTTCACCTATGGTGCTGCTCATGCGGATTCGATATTCGAGATCGGATCGATCACTAAGACCTTTACCGGGCTTGCGCTCGCACAACTCGCAGCACAAGGAAGAGTAAAGCTCGATGAGCCGGTGCGTGCTCTGGTCCCTTTTGACATCGCGCCGAATATCGCGCCCGGACCAGCGGGTGCGGAAATCACACTGCTCGACTTGGTGACTCATCGTTCCGGGCTTCCTAGCGTTCCTGATAATCTCAAACCTAAGGACCCGGACAACCCCTTTGCCGAATACGACCGCGTCGCATTGCACGAGTTCCTCCTGAGTCACGGCACTGCGAGACCCGCGGACGCGAAGTATCTCTACAGCAGCTTTGGTATCGGCTTGCTCGGCTACGCACTGGCCGCGCGCGCCGGCGTTTCGTACGCGGAACTGGTACGTAGCGAAATAACCGGGCCGCTGCATATGAACGATACTGTGTTCGCGGTTTCACCGGAGCAGAAATGGCGAGTTATCCAGGGCCACGGCGCTGCGCTGGATCCGGTCGAAGCGGGACTTGGTGAAAGCGGAATATTCATCGGCGCGGTGGGTGCAAAGTCGACCGTGGAAGACCTTCTCATCTATGCCGATGCCAATCTCCATCCCGAGCGTTACGCCGCCGGTGCCGGCGTTGGGTACCCCCGGCGCGACATTGCCCGCCGCGTTCGCGCTAGACCATCAGCTTCGTGGCGCCGTCCAGGATAGTACGGAGGTTGCGTTCAGCTGGCTGTATGATGTCCCGTCGGGACGCTTCGAACATGGCGGAAGCACGCCAGGATATACCGCTTACGTCGAGTTCGCTCCGGAGCAGGAACGCGCAATCGTGGTGCTTTACAATCGGATGGACGAGCGGCCGGGACAGCAGCGATTCGTCGATCGAGTCGCGGAGAATATCAATGAATTGATGTCCGGCAAGCCCTCGGCGCGGCTCGATTTCATCGCCGAGGGTGATCCGGCGCTCGTCGCGCTCGAACAAATTGACGATCAGCAGTAACCTGCCAAACCGCCCTGCACCCAGCGCTCACTACCCTAGAACGCTTTCAGGCGTGGGTCGTCAGTTGATACGCATTGGGCGCCTGCTTCTACCTGAGTCGCCATTCGGGCTGCTTCGCAGGCGGGTGCTTTGTCGAATGACTGCGCGTTCGTCCAC
>JBEKLS010000073.1:0-19629 GCA_050010075.1 Binatus sp. (SeqCode)
TGGCGGGAGTCGTGGCCGCGAAAACGATTCTGCCGGTGATCGGAGTGCCGATGCCGACGACGTCGCTCAACGGAATCGACTCGCTGCTTTCGATCGTGCAGATGCCGAAGGGAGTGCCGGTGGGGACGATGGCGATTGGCAAAGCGGGCGCAGCGAATGCGGGCCTGTTCGCGGCGCAGATAATCGCGCTGGGAGACCCGAAGCTCGGCGAGCGGCTGCTGAAATGGCGCGCGGCGCGGGCGCAGGAATTGTTGCAGCAGAAGATTCCCTAGGATTCTCACGCAGACGGTCTAACCCGCCGCCGTGCTAGGATGTCGGTGATGACCAAACGCGACATCGACACGCCCGCGCTGATTCTCGACCTCGACGTGGTCGAGGAAAATATTCGCACGATGGCGGCGTATTTCGCGGCGCGTCCGCAAAAGCTCAGGCCGCATTTCAAGACGCCCAAGACGCCCGAAGTGGCGCGGCGACAGCTCGCGGCCGGCGCGATTGGAATTACAGCGTCGAAGCTTGGCGAGGTCGAGGTGCTGGCACGCGCCGGTCTCGGGCCGGTGCTGCTCGCGAACCAGGTTGCGGGGCCGTCGAAGATCGATCGGTTCTTCAAGGCTGCAGAGAGAATCAGTTTGATCGGTACTATCGAGAGCGAGTTCAACGTGCGCGAGTTCGAAGCGGGCGCGGCGCGGGCTGGACGAGCGGCCGAGGTGATAATCGAAGTCGATACGGGGATGCATCGATGCGGCACGGAGACGCCCGAGGAGACCGTGGAGCTGGCCCGGTTCGCGCAGCGGGCAGGGCTCAGATATCGCGGGGTGATGGGCTACGAGGGCCACGCCGTGCTGATTGCGGATCGGGAGAAACGAATCGCAACGGCGCGTGAGGCTTTGACCACGCTCAGCCGCCACGTCGAAGCGCTGCGCGCGGCCGGGCTCGCGCCGGAAATTGTGAGCGCGGGGGGGACCGGCACTTTCGACATCGCAGGCAACTGGCCGGACGTAACCGAAGTGCAGGCCGGATCGTACGTTTTTATGGACGGCGCCTATCGCGCGGTGCGCCCCGACCTGGGTCGTCCGGCGCTGACGTTGTTGGCGACGGTTATTTCGCGGCGCGGCGACCGCGCGATAATCGACGCCGGCATGAAGGCGCTGACCAACGAGTTCGGTCCGCCGATGGGCAAGGAGATTGCGGTCAAGGTGGGGCGTCTGTCCGAGGAGCATGGACATGTCGCAGCAGGCGAAAGCAGTCTGGAGCCGGGGGCAAAAATCGAGATCGTTCCGAGTCATGGCGACACGACGATAAATCTGCATAGTGAGTACTATGTAGTTTGCGGGGATCAAGTGATCGCAACATGGCCGATAGAAGGTGCGCGCGCTTACCGCTGAGAGGCACGATGCGTAAGACAGGGCATCGCGCGGCTGCGGCACTGGCTATTGTAGTAGCTATTGGCGGATTTGCGCATGCCGCCGACATCAAGATGGCGGGCAAGCTGGACGTGCCCGCAGGTACCACCGTGATCGCGATATGCACCGATCCAGTGGTGCAGAATGTGCTCAACGAAGATCTGCGAGCGGCGCGGCATGGCGAGCCGTCCAACCCGGACAATTCGGTGACGCTGACCGTGACGGTGAATCAGCAGATGCTGGCGCCGGGCGTCTCATTGAATGAGATGTTCCCGGGCGATCCTACGATGGTCCGGCTGCTGGAGCAGGCGGGGGCGGATCCACCGCCGCTCGGCGACAGCGGCGATCAGGCGCCCGATCCGGTCGCGCAGGAGGAGCGCCGCCAGGCGATGGCTCCTGAGGATACGACGACCGAGCAATTCAGAGCGTACGAGGCGAGTCAGCAGGCGATGAACCACGCGGCGACGCCCTATGACGACATCCCGAAGAACCAGATTTACGACACCGTGATCGTGGCGCGCGCGTCGTTGGAAGGTGCGATGGACGAGCTGAAGGTGGTCGCCGTCGTGCACTCAGGCGACGAGGTTCGACGCGCCAAGGAACTGGTCGCCGAAGAAATCGCCAACGCAGTGCTGCACTAGATTTCTATTTTTCCTAAAACGGGTTCTCGGTCGCGAGTCCCAGCGCGTGACGTCCAAGTTGTTCCGAGACGCGGTCCGGATGCGCGTTGATATGCAGCGGCATCGCCTGGAAATCACGGTAGCGGCGTTCGAACGACTGACCCTCCCGGAGACCATTGCCGCCCAGCACGCGCAGGATCAGCCGCATCGCCTCGTCGCACAAGCGCAGACCGATCATGCTGGCGCCGAGCTGTTCCAGGTAGTCGCCCTCCGTCGGAGTCTGATGCGCCGCAATGCGCGCGTCCGTCGCGCCGCAGGAGCCATAGACTGCCGCGCGTGCCGCGTTGATCAGGGCGACGGCATGGCCGAGATTTACGTGGATGGTGGGCCGCTCCACCATCTTGACTCCCATGATAGCGACGCGGCCCTGGATGCCGCTGCACGCTTCCTTCAATGCCGCGTCGGCGACGCCTACCGCCATGCAGCCGAGCCAAAGATCGGAGAGCGCCACCCAATCCTCGCGATAGCGATCGTCGATGACCGCATAAGCCGGATCTCTGAAGGCAACCCGGTAAGGCATCGGGAACGGCACCACTCCCGACAGCGGCGCTCGCACTTCCTCGTAATGTACGTGGTCAGTCGCGGACGCGCGCAGGCTCATCGCCTTCCAGGTCGGGTCGACGCGCACGCCGTGCTGATTGGTACGCACCAACGTCAAGTGCGGCTGCCGTTCGCCCTCGAAGACGAAAGTGACGCCCGCATAGTCCGAATAGCGGCCGCCGGATCCAAAGGAGGCGACTCCGTTCAGCACGACCTCTTCACCGTCCACTTTGCCAATCACTCCGGTCCCGGCGCCGGCCGGCAAGCAGACCCAGTGCCGGTTGGCAGTGATACTGCGCAGCAACCCGAGATGCGCGGGACCCAGCAGGCCGCAGTAGAAGTGGAACACACATAGGTGGTTCCAAAGACACCAGCCGGTTGAGCCGCAGGCGGCGGCCACTGCTTCCAGCTCTCGTCCCATCGCGGTTACGCTGCTTTCAAGGCCGCCCAAGGCTCGGACGGCTGACATGCGCATGACATCGTTGCTCTTCAGCGCCGCAATCACCGTCGGGGCGACGGACCGCGTTGCATCGGCCTCGGCCGCCTGCGCTGCGATCAGGGGTAGCAGCGGGGCAACCAGAAGGCTGTTCGACTGGGCCAAGTCGGCGGATGGAAAGTTTTCGTTGGCGCGGTGACTTCCCATTGTCATGCTGCGCTCAGTTATCGTCGCGTTCGGGCGGCATAGTCTGCGGCGCAGAGTCTTGACTGGCGGCAGAGGCAGCGCCTGCCGGTTGCGAATTCTTCGCCGCCGCCGCCGCATCGGGATTCGACACGATTGTTGCAGGCGGCAGATTCTCGTTGGACGCACCGGCGTTAGGCAAGGAGGCGGGCGCGGGCACGGATGCGGGCGCCATCGCAGCCGGCGCGCTGGCGGCAGCCGGAATGATCGCTTCATGCTCGACGAAATGGCGCCACGCCAGGTCCGCCAGCATGACCGCGACCGCCGCTATCAGCACTGCGAATGCGATTCGGCTGCCCCCGCCGCTCCGCTTCGTGACCATCGTGATCTCCTGCGAGATTCGCACGACGTTCGCCTCGGCATGCTGCACGTCGCTGACGAAGCGCGAGGCGATTTCCTCGGCGTCGAGGCCCAGGAAGCTTGCGTAGCGGCGAATGAACGGGACGAGGTACAGCCGATCCGCGATCTGGTCGTAGCTGTCCGTCTCGATCATCTTGATGTAGTACATCGGCACGTGAGTCTCGTTGGCGACCTGGTCGCGGGTGAGGCCTTTGCGTTCGCGAGCCTCCGAAATCACGTGGCCCAGGGAAGGCTGCGACTCGGCAGCGTCTCCGAGATCCACCGGTTGGGATTTGGATTTCTTGTCAGCCACCTGTGATCAGTCGCTCCCGGGAAATCTCCGCAAGAAAAAGCTACAGCGAGAAAGCTACAGTCGAACGCGACCGAATCCAAGTCCCGCGCCGGAGCGCCCGGCCTTGCGTTTTCAGCGCTTGAGACAGTCGGCGGCAGCCGCCGGCGGCGCCAGCGCGCCATTGTAGAGTGCTAATTTCTTACCCTCGCATCCGAGTATCACGGGGGCGGGCTTGAGCGAATCCTGCAAGCCCTGCAAGTCGCGCTCATTCGCGATCAAAATCATGCACGCGCCAGACGACCAGACCTGGCGCAGTCGCGCGTCTGAGCCGATGAGATACGGCGACTTGCCGGGGACCGGCGGCGAAACTTCGGAAAGCTCGCCCCAGTACTCGACGCGAGTCTCGCGCTGGCGCGTATAGAACGGGAGCGACTGGATGTAGTGACGGTAGGAAGCGAGCGTGCAGTTACCCGAGAGATAAGGCTGCACCGCATTTGCGAGGTTGCGATAGGTCGAAAACGAGGATGCGTCTTCGCGCAGTCGCGCCGCCAGCGGCACCGTCGCAAGCATCGCGAGCGCGAGCGCTCCGATCGCATACGGGACGCGCGACGCCGTGCGCCCTAGCGTGTACAGACCGAACGCGCCGGCGGTCAGCGCGGCGCCTATCAGCAATGCGTCCAGGCCGAGCGCCTTCTTTATCGGAGCCGGTGCGAGTTCGAAAAAGACGAGGAGAGCGGCAGCGAGCACCACGTTTGCCATCGCGACGACCGCGAGAAAGCGCGCACGGCGGACGGCGTCGAGAGCGGACATGCGCGCCAACCCGTATCCCGCGACGATCGCGAGTGGAGGAAGTGCGGGCAGTATATAGCTGCCGAGCTTGGAGCGGGGAATCGAGAAAAAGACAAATACAACGATAAACCAGATGCCCAGGAAACTTGCGGATGCGCGCGCTCGCCCGCTCCCAGAGCCGTCATCGGCGCGCATCGCATACCATCCGATCGGAACGAAAAAAATCCACGGCCACGCTCCGCCAAGCACAATCGGAATGAAGAACCACGGGCCCCATCCGTGCTCGCTCGACGCGACGTAGCGCTCGAGATGCTCGTGGATGATGAAGAAGCGCATGAAGCCGGGGTTGCGCGCCTCGGCCAGCGCGAACCACGGAATGACGATCGCCGCGTAGATGACGAGGCACGACACCAGCGGCATCTCTGCGATTTGATGCAGACGGCGCTCAGTTGCGAGCCAGGCGATAGCGATCGCGCCGCCGAGAATCAATGCGACGGGACCCTTGGCCAGCGTGCCAAGCGCGAGCATCGCGGCGGAGATCATCATCCATTTACGAGATGACGGTAGTGAGAATAAGTCGTCGCGCGCGGCGACGTAAAACGCGGCCAGCCCCGCGGTCAGAAAAAATGCCAGCGCCGGATCGAGCGTTGCGAATCGCGCGAAGCCGAAAAACAACGGACTGAGCGACAGCGCGAGTGCGGCGAAAAGTCCTGCGGTCGCGCCGAGCATTACTTCGGCCAACGCTGCCGTAACCACGACTTGGCCGATACTGAAGAGCGCGGCCGGCAGCCGCACTGCGAATTCATTGACGCCGAAAACTTTGATCGACGCGGCGTTGGCCCAATACACGAGCGGAGGCTTCTCGAAATACAGCTCGAGGTCGTCGCGCGGCGTGACGTAGTCGCCCGAGACGACCATTTCGCGGGCGATTTCGGCGTAGCGGCCCTCGTCCGGCTCCCACAGCGCGGGCCTGCCGAGGCCGGGGAGATAAACGATCGCCGCAAGCAGGGCATAGAGAGCCAGTCGGAGAGATCGGTTGGCGGCGGACATCGTCGAAGCAGTCTCGCGAGGAGATAGCGTGCGGTCAACTGGCGTGGCTGCGCTATCTTTAATTTCGGCAGGCTGTCTGCAAGAATCACTGCACGCGACGGCAGTTCGCCTGGATTTGCCGCAGCCGGTCGCGCACGTTGCTTGAGTTTCCCGGGAAAAATATCACCGATTCGAGGCGCGTCGGTCGTATCACGCGCGGCGGGCGGCCTGGTCTCGATCGTGGTGCCGGTGTTCAACGAATCGGCGAACCTCGCGTCGCTGTGGGCGCGCCTCAAGCCGGTGCTCGATGGCCTCGACCGTCCGTGGGAGACGGTTTTCATCGACGACGGATCGCGCGACGACTCGCTCGCCATCATGCGCGAAATCGCGGCGGGCGAAGAGGGCCGCGTGCGGGTGGTCGAGCTGGCGCGCAACTTCGGACAGCATTCTGCCATCCTCGCCGGGTTCAAGCTGTCGCGCGGAGAGATAGTCGTGACGCTCGACGCCGACCTGCAGAATCCGCCCGAAGAAATTCCCAAATTGATCGCCGCGATCGACGAAGGCAACGACGTCGTCGGCGGATGGCGCGAGGAGCGTCACGATCAGGCCTATCGGAAGTATGCGTCGCGCCTGCACAACCGGCTGACGTCGCTGATCGTCGGCGTGCCGATGCACGACTATGGATGCATGCTGCGCGCATACCGGCGGCACATCGTCGATACTGTAGTCGATTGCGACGAGAAGGCGGCGTTCGTGCCCGCACTCGCCAACACCTTCGCCAAGCGCGTCGCGGAAATTCCGGTCGGCCACGACGATCGCGCCAGCGGCTCCTCGAAGTACAACCTGTTCGGCCTGGCTAAGCTCAGTCTCAACCTGATCACCGGCTTCTCGCTGATCCCGATCCAGATGCTGAGCATGACCGGGATCGGAATCTCGATCCTCGCCGTGATGATGGCGTTCGTGCTGCTTGCGCATCGCGTCATCTACGGTCCGCAGGAAGAGGGCGCGCTGTGGACGCTGTTCGCCGTGCTGTTTTTCTTCATCGGAATGATATTCCTGGCGCTCGGCCTGATCGGCGAATACGCCGGGCGCATCTATATAGAAGTGCGGCGCCGCCCGACCTACCTCGTGCGAGCGGTGCATGGCGATGACGCCACAGCCGTCGATTCGGAATCCGACTAAACGCAGCTGCTATTACCCGTGGAGTCCAACATTTCGAGTGTCGCATCGGGCGCGACGGTGAAATCCGCTCGCTGCGTTCTGTTCGCCTACCATGAGATGGGCTACGCGTGCATGGAAGCGTTGCTGAAAATGGGCGCGCCGGTCGCTGCGCTGTTCACGCATCGCGACGACGCGCACGAGGAGATCTGGTGGCGGTCGTGTGCTGAACTCGCCGCCCAGCATGGCGTTCCGGTATATTTTGACGAAAGCGCCGCGGCGGCCGCCGCGAAGATCGGGCCGCTGAATCCGGCGGTGATTTATTCCTTCTACTACCGCTATCTGATTCCCGACACCGTGCTCGAACTTGCGCCGCTCGGCGCCTTCAACATGCACGGGTCGCTGCTGCCGGCGTATCGCGGACGCGCTCCCGTCAACTGGATGCTGGTGAATGGCGAGCGCGAGGCCGGCGTCACGCTGCATCATATGGTCGCGCGCGCGGACGCCGGAGATATCGTCGGACAGCGCGCAGTCGCGATCGACGACAGCGACAACGCGCTGACGTTGTACCGCAAGCTCGTGCCGCTCGGCGTCGAGCTGATAACCGAGCTGCATCCGAAGATTGTCGCCGATGCCGCGCCGCGGCGTAAGATGGATATTTCGAAGGGTAGTTACTTCGGACGCAGAAAGCCGGACGACGGGCGGATAGACTGGCGCTGGCCGGCGCGGCGGATCTTCAATCTCGTGCGGGCCGTGACGCATCCGTACCCCGGCGCGTTCTGTTTCGTTGGCGGGCGAAAGCTGCTGGTATGGGAGGCGAAAATTGGCGCCGAAAACGGAACGCGCGGCGAGCCGGGGCGGGTGATTCGCGAAGCTGCCGACGGTTCGGTTGAGATTGCGGCGGGCGAGGGCAGCGTCGTCGTGAAGCTTGCGCAGTTCGAGGGCGGCGTCGAAAGAATTGCGCGCGAGGCTCTTTCCGAAACGGGGCGCGTCACGGATACTATGCAATTCGACTAGGTTCGCGGAGGTCACATGCGGGTTCTGATAACCGGCGGCGCCGGATTTCTCGGGTCACATCTTTCGGATGCGTTCGTTGCGCGCGGCGACGAGGTCTTCGTGCTCGACACCGGCTCGATCGCCAAAGTGCGTCACCTGCTGAACAATCCGCGCTTTCACTACGTGCACGATTCGGTGTTCAACGTCGAGCTGATCGACAGCCTCGTGTCGAAGGTCGATCTCATTTACCATCTTGCGGCCGTCGTCGGCGTCGAGCACTACGTCGCCGATCCCTACGAGACGCTCAACGTCAACGTCAACGGCACGCAAAACGTGCTCAAGGCCGCCTACAAACACAACACGCGGCTCGTGTTCAGCTCGACCTCCGAAGTTTACGGCCGCAATCCGAAGGTGCCCTGGCGCGAAGACGACGATCGCGTGCTCGGCGCCACCAGCATCGATCGCTGGTGCTACTCGACCTCGAAGGCGGTCGGCGAGCATTTCTGTTTCGCCTATCACAAGCTCGGCATGCCGGTTACGGTCGTGCGCTATTTCAATGCGTACGGTCCGCGGCTCGATAAGGTCGACGTCGGCCGGCTGTTTACGATTTTCATGGGGCAACTGCTGCGCGGCGCGGACCTGACCGTGGTCGGCGACGGCCTGCAGACGCGATGCTTCACCTACGTTACCGACGCGATCGAGGCGACCGTGCAGGCCGGCGTGAATCCCGCGGCCGACGGGCAGGCGATTAATATCGGCGTCGATGTCGAGACGACGGTGCTCGAGTTCGCCAAGCTGATGCTCGAGTTGTTCGGGCCGACGAAATCGAAAATCAAGTTCGTGTCGCAGGAAGAAGTTTACGGCAACAGCTACGAGGACATCCCGCGCCGCGTTCCCGACAACACCAAGATGCGCACGCTGTTGCGGGTCACGCCGAAGGTAAGCCTGCGCGACGGCGTGAAAATCTCGATGGACTGGTTCCGCAAAGAGATGGCCTCTTAGGCGCGCCGCGCGCGTATCACTTCGCTTGGAAGTCGCACTAAAGATCGACGTCGACACTCACCAGGGGCTCGAGCTGGGCGTACCGCGGCTGGCCTCGATGCTCGAGAGCGAGGGCGTCGCGGCGAGCTTCTATATCACGATGGGGCCCGACAACTCGGGCCGCGCAATCCTGCGCGTGTTCAAAAATCGCGGATTCCTGTCGAAGATGTTCCGCACCAAAGCCGTCTCGATGTACGGCACGCGCACGATTCTTTCGGGCACGCTGTTGCCGTCGCGGCCGATCGCGTTGTCGTTCCCGGGCATCATTCGCGACCTGAAGAAGCGGGGCTTCGAGGTCGGCGTGCACGGATACGACCACGTGCGCTGGCAGGATCATCTCGATGACATCGGCGAGGCCGGAGTGCGCGACGAACTCGGCGACGCGTTCGAGGCATACCGCGCGATCGTTGGCGAACCGTCGAGGAGTTTCGCCGCGCCCGGATGGCGCACCAACAATGCGGCGCTGCTCGCACTCGACACGATGAGCCTCGACTACCGCAGCGACACGCGCGGCGTCGCGCCCTATCGATGCGTCGTCGAAGGGCAAACACTCGCGACGCCCGAGATTCCGACGACCTTGCCGACGCTCGACGAGGTGATGGGACGCCGTGAATTGCGCGATGACGCCGCAGTGCGCGAGTTTTACCTTGGCCAATGCAAGCCCGATGCGCTCAACGTGCATACGATTCACGCCGAGACCGAGGGCATGGGGCAGCTCGAGAACTTCACCGCGCTGGTCCGCGCGCTCAAGGAGCGGGGCGCAAAGTTCGTGCAACTGCGCGACGTAGCATGGCGGCTCAATCGCAAGGAATTGCCGGCGTGTGAGGTCATTCGCACGACGCTGCCGGGCCGGGCGGGATGGATCTCGGCGCAGGGTGGATCGCAGATCGCTTCCGAATGACGAATCGGCAGCGGTTGTGTTATACCCGAAGACAATCCAGACGCAGGGAGTTCCCGCGATGCCCACGCAAAATCATTTCGCTGAAAGTCCGCGCGAGATCGGCCTCGATCCTGAAAAAGTCGAAGCGCTTCTCAATCGCGCCGAGCGCGAGGTCAAAGACGGCCTGCTGCCATCGACGCAGATCGCAATTGCGCGCAACGGCAAGATCGGCGCGATGCGTACGGTCGGGCGCGCCGTCCAGGGCGGCAGCGAAAAGCCGGCGACCAACGACACGCTCTACGTGATTTTCTCGTGCACCAAAGCGATCATGTCGGCGGCGTCGTGGATTCTGATCGGCGAGGGCAAGCTGAGCCCGAGTGAGGTCGTCGCGGAAATCATTCCCGAGTTCGGCACCAACGGTAAGGACAAGATGACCGTCGAGCAGGTGCTGCTCCACGTCGGCGGATTTCCCAACGCGCCGTATCCGCAGGACGACTGGCTCGACAAGAGCAAGCGCCTCGAGCGCTTCGCCAAGTGGCGGCTGGAATGGCCGGTGGGCAGCAAGTTCGAATACCATCCGACCTCGGGCTTCTGGGTTATTGCGGAGATAATCGAGCGCCGCACCGGCAAAGACTTCCGCCAGTTTGTGCGTGAGCGGATCGCGACGCCGCTCGGACTGCCGGAACTCCGCGTCGGATTGCCGCGCGAGTTTCAGAACCGCGCCGCGCAGCTTTGCTACGTCGGCGAGGCGCTGTCCGATGAAGAGCGCAAGAAAATGGGCTTGCCCGCGATGCCCGAGACCGAAGTTACCGAAGACGCGATTCTCGGCTTCAACCGGCCCAACGTGATGGAGGCCGGCGTGCCGGGCGGCGGCGGCGTGATGACGGCGGGCGACCTCGCGCTGTTCTATCAGGGCTTGCTGCACAATCGCGGCACCAATGGCGCGCCGATCATCAAGCCCGAGGCGCTCAAGGACGCGTTGCGCGTTCGCTCAGGCGATTACAAAGATCCGATTTTCGGCGTCAAGGTCAATCGCGCGCTGGGAGTGGTCGTGGCCGGCGGCGACGGACTCGCCAACTACCGCGGCTTCGGCAAGACCAACTCCGCGCTCGCATTCGGTCACGGCGGCGCAGGCGGACAAATCGGATGGGCCGATCCGGCGACCGGAATTTCGCTCGGCTACACGACCAACGGCTTCGATCGCAACGACGTAAGACAAGGCCGCCGCGGCGTCGCACTCTCAAGCCTCGCCGCAGTCTGCGCTGCCTAAAAAGCATGTCGATTCATTGTCTCATTCGATCTGCTAGAGTGGATGCATGAAGTTTCTGGTGACATTGGAACGCGACGAAGCCGGCTTCATCGTCGTGGAATGCCCGGCGCTTCCCGGCTGCCTCTCGCAAGGCCGCACAGAAGCCGAAGCTCTCGCGAACATTCGCGAAGCAATCGAAGCGAGCTTGGACACCCGGAGAGAGTACGGGCTCCCAACGCAAATTGAAGTCGCCGAAGTTGAAATAAAAACGCAACCGGTTGATGACTAGGTTCGGCTAGGGGGAATCAATTTCCCCTCGCTAGCTTCTTAAGGCTTCCTTCAAAATAGCTCCGAAGAATCGATGGCCAAACTGCCAGTCTGCTCGGGAGCTGACGCGATTCGGTCTTTTGAACGTGCCGCGTGGTCACGCGCGTCCCAGAAGGGGAGCCACGTGACGCTCATTAAATCCGGGGCAATAGTGGTCCTCACGGTTCCACTACATCGAGAGCTCGGTCCCGGCCTTCTTCGGTAGCCTGATCCGAAAAGCGGGGATGACGGTTGAGCAGTTCGTCGAACTGCTAAACGCTTAGCGAACGAGCTAATCGGCAAATGGGTTGCGGAGCACGATGGTTGCTTCGCGCTCTTTGCCGACGCCGATCATTGCAATCGGCACACCCACCAGCTCGCTGATTCTTTCGACGTAGCGGCGCACGTTCGACGACAGTTCGCCCAGTGTCCGCGCGCCGGCCGGACTTTCGCTCCATCCCGGCATCTCTTCGTAGACCGGCTTTGCGTTGATGAGCATCCGATGCGACGGCGGCATGTCGTCATAGCGCTTGCCCTTCACGATATAGCCGACGCAAATCTTCACCGGATCGATTCCCGTCAACACGTCGAGCTTGGTCAGCGCGACCGCCCACATTCCGTTGACGCGAGCGGTGTACCGCGCGAGCACCGCGTCGAACCATCCGATTCGTCGCGGACGCCCGGTGGCGCTGCCGAACTCGTCGCCTTCTTCGCGCAGTGAATCCGCCAGGTAGCCGGTGAACTCGCTGGGAAACGGCCCGGCACCGACACGCGTCGTGTAGCCCTTGCTGATGCCGAGCACCGCTTCGAGATTACCCGGCCCGATGCCGACGCCGCTGAAGACTGCGCTCGCCACGCAATTCGACGAGGTCACGTACGGATAGGTGCCGTGATCGATATCGAGCATCGTGCCATGCGCGCCCTCGAACAACACGCGCTTGCCGGCCTGGATCTCATCGCTGACGAACGCGCCGGTGTCGCACAGATACGGCAGCAGCCGGCGCCGCGCTTTTTTCATCGCGTCGATAGTCTCGTCGGCCTTGATCGGCTTGGTCTTGAGCAACGCTTTCAGGTAGGCGTTCTTCTCGACGATATTGCGGCGGAGTTTTTCTGCGAAAAATTTGAAGTCGAGCAAATCTTCGAAGCGCAGTCCCACCCGCGCCATCTTGTCTTCATACGCCGGCCCGATGCCGAAGCCGGTCGTGCCGATTGCGCGTTTCCCCAGCCGCGCCTCGCGCGCCCGGTCGATCGCGAGATGATACGGCATCACCATGTGCGCTTCGTAGCTGATCTTGAACAGGCTGTCGTCGGCGAGATGGCCGCTGCGCTTGAGGTCCGCGATTTCGCCGAGCAGCGCGAGCGGATTTACGACCAGGCCGTTGCCGATGACGCAGGCCTTGCCGGGATGGAGCGCGCCTGCCGGCACCAGCCGCAGCACAAACTTCTTGCCGCCGACGACCAGCGTGTGCGCAGCGTTGTTGCCGCCGCCGAAGCGCACCACCACGTCGGCGTCGGCCGCGAGCATATCGACGATTTTGCCCTTGCCCTCATCTCCCCACTGCATGCCGACCACGGCAACTGTCTTCATATCTGTCTAGATAGTCCTGAAGTGGTTCTGGCAGAAGGAGTTCAGCGATCCAGTCCCGAAAGTCACCATCAAGTCACCGCTCCGAAAAAAGTCGCCAACTCCACGGCTTGGCTCGCACCGCCCGCGATTCAATTGCGCGGCCACAAGTGGGGCAGAGTAACGGGCGGGCGCTTCGACAGTCAAACGGCTACGCTGCTCCGGTAATGGCTGAATAAAGACGTTCAGCGCGGAAAGCCCCGCACGCTGCCGCGCTCGCGTTCCCGTGAGAGCATTCAAATTCACCCGCCTTCAACCAGCCGTTAATGTCTCGGTAACGTCGATTTGGCAGGACTGACCACGGTCGCGGTCATTCGGACGCCACCATCGGGAGGGAAGAGAAAAAATGGCCATACGGAAGACCGCGATTGCAGCTCTCATAGCGATAGCCGCGCTGAATGTACCGCCGGGGTTGTCATTTGCGCAGCACGCACCGGCCGCAGTGGCGACCGAGACGATGGCGTCGAGCCTGTCGGCGTCGGACAAGGCTGCTTTGGCCACAACACTTCAGGATGCCAAGAAACGTGACGAGCGGGCGCGCAAACAATATTCGACGGAACCGTTGACGCAGGCAGGGTACGACAGAAAGATCACCCAGATAGAACGCTTGAGCGCAAAGCTCAACAAGGGCGAGGACTTCCCGCTGAGTGACGCCTACAAGGCGGTCGCATCGCCGGGTAAGCCAGAACCGAATTAAAAACTTGGCACTCCAGCTCGTCCGCTTTGCAGGAAGACTAAGCCACTAGCGGATCGAAATTAAGAGACTCAGCCTCGAATTAAGACAGTACCTCGCTCCGACGTGGGTGGATGCCGCCGCCAAAGCGCACCACCACGTCGGCGTCGGTGAAATTTCCCGTGCGCGAAATAAATTTAGAGCTTGAGCAGCGACGCCGCGGTGATTGCCGGCAGCGTCTTGAGCTTGTCGAGAACTTCGGCCGGCACCGGCTCATCCACTTCGAAGATGCTGAGCGCGGTCCCGCCCACACGGTCGCGGCCGAGTTCCAACCCGCCAATATTTATTCCCGCCTGCGCGAGCATCGTGCCCACCGCGCCGACCACCCCGGGGACGTCGCGATTGTGCAGCATCAGGAAGTAGCCTTCGGGCACCGACTCGACGCGGTAGCCGTCGATGCTCGTCAGGCGCAGCGCGCGATTCCCCAGCACAGCGCCTGAGACTTCATGCTCGCCGACTCCGGTGCGCACCCGGAGCGTCAGCGTGTTGAGGTAGTCGGTGATCTCACGCGAGCGCGTCTCGATGATGCTGATGCCGCGTTCGCGCGCGATGAACGGCGCGTTGACGTAGTTCAGATCCGTATCGAGGAAGCCGCTCATCAATCCCTTCAGTACTGCGGCAGTGATCGCGTCGGGCTTGAGATTCGCCGCTTCACCGCCAAACGCGAGCGTCAGTTGCATGGGCGCGTCGGTGATCAGTTGCGCGGCGAGCCGCCCCAGCTTTTCGCCGAGCGTGAGATGCGGCCCCAGTATTTCGAGCTCCTTGGTCGATAGCGCCGGAATGTTTACCGCCTGCCGAATCGTGCCGTCGACGAGAAACTCTGCGACCTGGTGCGCGATATCGACTGACACCTGGACTTGCGCCTCGTCGGTCGCGGCGCCGAGATGCGGAGTCGCGATCACGGTATCGAGATGCAGCAGCGGATGATTCGCAGGGGGCGGCTCTTCGACGAACACGTCCAGCGCGGCGCCGGCGACCTTGCCGGACTTCAGCGCATCGATCAATGCGGCTTCATCGACAATGCCGCCGCGCGCACAGTTGATGATTCTCACGCCCTTCTTCATCTTCGCGAACGCCGCCGCGCCAATGAGTCCCTTCGTGTCGTCGGTGAGCGGAGTGTGAACGGTGATGAAGTCGGATTGCTCGAAGAGCTCGTCGAGACCGACGAGGTGAACGCCGATTCGCCCGGCCGCGTCAGCCGTCAGGATCGGATCGTAGCCGATCACTCGCATCCTGAGCCCGATACCGCGGTCGGCGACGATGCGCCCGATATTGCCGAGGCCGACCACGCCGAGCGTCTTGTTGCAGATCTCGGTGCCGGTGAATTTGCCGCGCTCCCATTTGCCAGCGTGGATCGAAGCGTCTGCCGCCGGGATGTGCCGCGCCAGCGCCATCATCATCGTGACCGCGTGCTCGGCGGTCGTGACGCTGTTGCCGGTCGGGCTGTTCATCACGACGATTCCGCGGCGCGTCGCCGCTTCGATATCGACGTTGTCGACCCCGACTCCCGCGCGCCCGATCACCTTGAGCGATGTGGCCGCGTCGATAACCTCGCGCGTGACGCGAGTGCCGCTGCGAATCAGCAGCGCGTCGTAGGGCGCGACGATTTTCGCCAGCTCCTCGGGCTTGAGCCCGGTTTTGATGTCGAACTGCAGCTGCGGGAAGCGCTTGAGGACTTCAATCCCCTGCGCCGCAAGCGAGTCGCTTAGAAGGACGCGGAAGGTTTCCGCCATTTTGCTTTCAGATGCTCCGTGCCAGGCGCGCCTGAACAGCGGCGACGCCGGCGCCAAGTTGGATGTTTGCGCCGATCTGCTTGAGTCCTAGCTCGAGCGCGCTGACCACGATGAGCGTATCGAACGGACTCAGGAATCCCATATGTCCGATGCGCACGAGTTTGCCCTTCATCTGATCCTGGCCGCCCTGAACCGACACGCCCAGGTTGTCGCGCAGGTACTTGACCAGCTTGCCGCCGTCGAGACCTTCGGGCACCAGGATGCCGGTGACGCCGGGCGCGGGGTTGTCCGGCGCGATCAGTTTCAAGCCAAGCGCGGCAGCGGCGTCGCGCGTGGCTTCGGCCATCAGAGCGTGACGCGCGTAGACCTGCGGCAAGCCTTCGGCGTGAATCAGCTCAAGGGATTTGTTGAGGCCGAAGATCAGCGACACGGCCGCCGTCCACGCGGTGGTATGCTCGTCGCGCTGCGCCTTTAATTCTTTCAGCAAATCGAAATAGAAGCGCGGCGTCTTGTTCTTCTGCGCGACGTCGATGGCGCGCGCCGACAGGGCGACCATGCCGAGTCCCGGCGGCAGCATCAGCGCCTTCTGACTGCCGGTGACGAACGCGTCGACGCCCCATTCGTCCATCTTCTGCTCGAACACGCCGACCGACGTGATGCCGTCAACTATCAGCATCGTGCCGCGCTTGCGCGTGACCTCGCCGATCTCGGCCACCGGATGGATCGCGCAAGTGGAAGTCTCGCTGGCCTGCACGAGCACGGCGCGCGACTCGGGAAACGCCTTGAGCGCATCCTCGATTTGTCCGGGACGTGCGGCGCGGCCCCATTCGACGCGTACCTCATGCCCGATCATGCCGAAGGTCGCGAGCAGCTTGCCCCATCGTTCGCCGAATTTGCCGCCGTTGACGTAGATCGCATGATCGCCCGGCTGCAGCAGATTTATCACCGCCGCTTCCATCGCGCCGGTGCCCGTCGATGCGAGCAGGACGACCTCGCCGGCGGTGCCGTACAGCGGCTTCATCCGATCGCGCGCCTGGTCGAGCGCGGAACTGAACTCGGGCGTGCGATGATGGATCATCGGGCGCGCCATCTCGAGCAGCACCTCGGGCGGTACCGGCGCGGGCCCGGGCGTGAACAGGTATTTCTTTATTTGCGGCATAACTGACTATCTTATTTTTTCACTGGGACGCAGTCGATTCGATATGACAGCCAAAAAAAAGGCTGGTGCCCGCGTTTGCGGATCGCCAGACCCGATTTGTCCCGGCTTTACCGGGTTACGTCCTCACCACTTGGGATAACGGAGCCGGTAGGGAGAGTCAAGGTGACCCGCGGCGGCGCTGGTTTCGAGCCGGCGTTGTAATGACGCGGCGCCAATTGTTAAAGGTGATCACGCCCTGATGCCGATAGAATGTGAAATCCGCGACGGCTCCCTGGTCTGGATCAAAAATCCGATTACTGGCGTGATTTCATACGTCGTCGATGTTCGCGGCAAGAGCTTCGCGTTCACGCTCAGCGGGCGCGACAGCGTCGATTCCGAGACGGCACTGCTGAATCCCGATGCCATTCGACGCGCGACCGAGGCGTGTCCGTTCTGTCCCGGGAACGAAAGTCAGACGACGCGCGAGCTGTTCCGGATGACGCGCGACGAGATTCCGGAATGGAGCGGCGACAAGACGACGGACGGCGCGGGATGGGTCGTGCGCGTCATCAATAATCTCTTCCCGCGGATTCCCGCCGAGCTGACCGGCAATCGCAACGAGTCGTACATCGTCATCGAAGACTCGCGTCATTTTATCGACGCGCCGCGGTCGCAGTCCGATCTGATGTTCACCGGCACGCTCGGCGGCGGCCACTTCCTGCATCTGATGCAAGCCGATGCGCGCGTGATGCGCCTCGCGTTGCAAAATCCCGACGTCTGCTCGATCGTGATCCGCAAGAACCAGGGGCGCGAGTCAGGCGCCTCGCAACCGCATCTGCATCAGCAGATTATCGGATCGCCGGAGCCGTTCCCGGCCGTGCTCGCCGAGGCGCGCGCCGAGCGCGAGAATCCGCACCTGTGGCATGAGCTGGTCGCGCTGATGGAGCGTCTCAAGCTCGTGATCGATCGCGGCGACTCTGTCGTCAGCTATGCGAGCCCGATTGGCCTGTTCCCGCGCAGTTACGACGTCGTGATGCCGGACTATCGCGGCTTGCTGTCGGACCTGGCGCCGGAAAAGATGCGGCAATTTGCCAATGCGATTTACCGGATACTGATGATCCTCGGGCCGCTGCCGCTCGACTACGAAATTCACCAGGGCGAGGGGCTGCCGCTGCATGCGCATCTCAACGCGCGGCTGTATCCATATTCAAATGTCGCGGGGACGCTGAACCTGCCGGGCACGCTGCTGCAGAGCGCCGCCGCGATTCGCAACGCTCTCGGCAGACACTCGGATTGAGGCCGACGAGGAACCGGTACCGGCTTCGCTGACGCGAAGTTGTCCGAGGTCCTTCCTCAGCTCGCGATGCTCGCGTCGTCAGGATGACAAAGGTGCTTACTGCGCCTTCCAGACCGGCTTGCGCTTCTCCAGGAACGCGCGCACGCCTTCCTTCGCGTCACTGCTCTCGCGCACCGAGCGCGCCATTTGCAGCATGTCGTCGTGCCACGCGTCGAAGGTCTCGCTCATGCATCGGCGGACGGTCGCCTTCATCGCGCGCAGAGAGAGCGGGGCGTTAGCGGCGATCTTCTCAGCCAGCGCAGTCGTAGCCTCGCCGAGCCGCGCGTCGGCGACGACGTCGTGAACCAGATTCATGTGACGGCCGCGCTCGGCGTCGAGCAGGTCGGCAGTGTAGAGAATCCACGCCGTGTTCGCCGAGCCGCAAACCTCGATCAGCTTGCGGGTAAAGTCGTACGGCACCATCAGGCCGACGCGGCCGAGCGTCATGCCGAGCTTGGCGTTCTCCGACGCGATTCGAAGATCGCAATGCAGCGCGAGTTCGAGTCCGCCGGCCAGCGCCGCGCCCTGAACGGCCGCGATGGTAGGCACCGGAAATCGCTCCAAGCGCCCGAAGACGGACTCCAGCGAGGTCGGATTATGCACGCCGCTGGTCTCGTCCACTTCCTTGAGATCGATCCCCGCACAAAAGCTCGCGCCCTCGCCGCGCAGAAGCAGCGCTCGAACCTCGCGGTCGCCTTCGAACTTGCGCAGCGCCTGATCGAGCGCCTCGATCATCGGCTGATTAAGCGCATTGCGTTTCTCAGGACGGTTCAGGGTCAGAACCGCATAATTCCCGTGGCGTGTGACTTTGAGAACTTCCTCGGCCATCTCGTTCGCTCCTTGCAGGCAGTCGTGTCGGCCCGGAGCATCGCACGGTCCGCGCGCGCCCATCAAGTGCTGGAGCTGGTTGCGGCAAATCCGTGAACAAACAGGTTTGCAGGGGTTTCAGCCGCGAATGTTTCACGTGAAACGTTCGCCTATTTCGGGAAAGCGGGGGTGAATGCTGGCGTTAAAGGCGAAAGTGTTTCACGTGAAACGTTTTTGTTAGGGCAGGAAAGTTCAGGAGAAAAAAACACAAAACAATTTGTCACCATTAGTTTCGATCACTCCGTGACCGGTTTGGCCACTTCTATCATGGTCGCGCGACAGGTCACTGATGACCAGCAGTTCTTGGAAAGTTCGGTTCCGTAGGTTTCACAGCCCCAAAGCATCAAACCGTTAGCATGCCGTGTAAATGCTTTAAATCGCATCTGGGAAATCGCGTCTGCCTCAGTCGGGGACGGATCCCAAAGCTTGTTTTTGCACGAAACCGCTGCGACGTCCCCGAGGCTAGTATAATCAACGCCAGTCAGGTCGGCGGGTTTGTACATTCGCACTTCATCCTCAAGAGTTTGCGCAGACGCTTTATCTACATGCACCTCTGACACGAATGGACCGTAGCAACTGTCGAGATCGAACAAGCACGCGACTGTGAATCCGACAAGCGCAAGCGTCGCGGCGTGGCGGAAATTCATCGCTGTGGAGCTAGCAAACTGCCGCGCGACCGACAACGCTCAGGTGCACTGCTATTCATCGATTGCCGAGCAGAGACGGTCCAAATCTCTGTCAACTGCTCTAAAAAAGTTTTCGAGGCGCCCCATTACCTCCCGCAATTTGACTAGGTCGAAGGGTATTTTGGGAAGACGTA
>JBEKLS010000074.1:0-19370 GCA_050010075.1 Binatus sp. (SeqCode)
GATATGGGCGCAACCTGGACCGGCACCGGTGGTCCGACGCCGACGATCAACGCGGGCGGTCTCAGCATTGGGCTGCTCTATCACATGGACATCAAACAGGACGCGACAGCGAGCGTGACGCTGGGTGCGTTTCAGGATAACGGAATCAACCAATGGACAGGCGCGCCGGAATGGACCAACACCTACGGCGGTGACGGCTGCAACGTGATCTTCGACCAGCAGGACACCTCTGATGCGTACGGGATGGGCGACGGCGGGCCTGCGATGTCCGGCAATAGCGGCGGCACCTGGTCCGACATCACCAACAACATTCCCAACAACTCGCATACCGACGGACAGATACAGACTTTCGCAAATTCGATCACGGTCGATCCCAGCAAGGCCGGATACCTGTACTTCGGCGGCGCCGCGAACTCAACGATGCCGCCTCCGCCGTCGACCAACATTCCGGGTCAGCTGTGGCAGAGCACGAACTTCGGCGCCTCGTGGACGCAGATGACGAACTTCACGGCCTTTGCGGGTGCGGGTCCTACGGCAGTCGCGCCCGCGAATTCCAACTACCTGGCAGTCCTCAACGGCAACACTCTCTACATCACCGTCGACGCGTTGGCGGTGTCGCCAAGCTTTACCATGATCCCCGGCACGCCATCGTCGCAGATGACGCGACTGTCCTTCGATCCAAATGACCCGACCATGCTGTATTTCGTGACGTCGGGATTTTCCGGCAGCCACGTCTTCTACGAGAAGTTTACGGTTTCGGGCGGCGTTGTGGTGCCCGGCGCCGTGACGGACATCTCACCGCCGCTGAACGTTCCGTTCGACGGACTCGCGCTGGACGGCGGCACGACACCTACTACCATCTACGCGGGCAGCGACCTCGGTGTATTGCGATCAGTCGACGGCGGCGTCACCTGGACGACGCTGGATCCCCTGCACTTCCCCAATGCGGTGGTCTCCGATTTGCAAATCAACCCGAAAGCCGGAGTTCTGCGCGCGTCGACCTTTGGCCGTGGCGTTTTCGATTTTGGCGCGGCGACTGGGCCGGTGATTGCGGTCAACCCGCAGAACAATCTGCAATTCGGCACGACCTGCGCGGGCGACACGGTGTCGCTTAACCTCGCGGTCTTCAACGTGGGCACCACCGACCTGATAATCAACAGCGTTCAGCGACAGGCTGGTTCAACCGACTTCACCGTGGCGCCGAATCCGACGACGCCGGTGACGATCAGTCCGAATGCCGAAGTCGATTTCACGATCCAGTTCACGCCAACCATCGTCGGACCTCAGACGGCGACGATCGCAATCAGCAGCAACGATCCGGGGGCGCCGACTACCGTTCTGACGGCCACTGGCACCGAAGGAAATGGGACCGAGAACGTGACGGGCACCGGGATTTTCAGCAATACGGTCTGCAGCGGCGGCACCGGTGCGACGCAGACGCTGAAAATCAACAACGTCGGTAACTGCAACCTCGACGTCTCGTCGGCCACGCTCACCGGTTGTTCGAGTGCCTTCTCGCTGGTTAACCCGGCTGAGTTCCCGGCGACTATCAGTGCGGACTCGAGTCTCGGCGTCGGAATTAATTTCTCGCCGACCATGACGGGCCTGCAGACGTGCACTCTCACGATAGCGAGCGACGACCCGGTCAACCCGGATGTCTTCATTCCTCTCAGCGGTCAAGAAGGCAGCGGAACGATCAACGTAACCGGCAGCGGCGACTTCGGCACCGCGGTTTGCGGCGGAAAGGCGCCACCGCAAACGCTGAAACTCAACAACGTCGGCCCCTGCGGTCTCATCGTAACCTCGGCGGTCATCTCGTGCGCCGATTTCACGCTTGTGAACCCGGGCGAGTTCCCGGCGACTATCAGTGCCGACTCCGAGCTCGACGTCGGGGTCAACTTCACCCCGACCTCGGCGGGGCCAAAGGCGTGTACTCTCACGGTCACCAGCAATGACCCGGTCAATCCCGTGGTGAATATTCCTCTCACGGCGACGACGCCTTTGGGTTCCGCGTCGTTGACTCTTCCGGCGGCCGGGCTCACGTTCCCGCCGACTATCATTCAGCAGGAGGCCGCATGTCCCGACCCGATGACCGTTGCGATCACGAACGGAGGCATGTGCCCGGTGCAGATCAACAGCGTTGATCTCACCCAGTCGAGCTCACCGCTTGACTACACCTTGAGCGGACTCCCCGGCCTGCCGCTGCAACTCGGCGCGGGCGACGAATTGGGCGCCGGCGACTTTGACCTCGTGTTCGAGCCGTTCACTCTCGCGCGCGAGAGCACGGGCACGGTGAACATCACTTTCGTTAACGACCCGATCACCGGGGCCACCAGTACCGATCAGGTGCCGTTCTGTGGCGAGGCTGTTCATCGCGGCGTGCGAGTGCTGGTCACTCTGGGCGGAGTGCCGGTGGCAAAGGTGAAGAGGATCGAAATACAGAACGCCTACTCACCGGCGCAGTCAGTGGGAATCAAAACAATCAAGACGGTGAAGGATGCGTTGTTGCAAACGGTAACCGGAACGGCGCCATGCCCGTCGTTCCAGTTCCAGGCGGAATTTGGCGGCATCTCGAATCCGGGGGCGCTTAAGGACGGCACCTACCGCATCAGGGTCCGGCTCAAGGTCGGCAAGAAGCTCAAGACGAGGGTCGTCCGAGTCGTCCTCGATCGGTGTTCGTTCACGCCGAACATCATAGTGGCGTTCTGATCGCATGAAATGACGGGGCGGCCGCGAGTAACAGCTCGCTGCCGCCCCGGGAGACGGTCCTTTGAACGGTCCAGTAGCCGATTCCTTGTGACAAAATCTGCTATGCTGGTTGCCGCGGATAGTGATCGTCGATCTCGCGTTTTCGGCTCGCCGAGGCGATTGCTGGCGGGTAAAGGATCGTAGCATTGGGAATCTTCGCGAACTTCCTCGATTCGAGATTCTTCAAACATCCGTTACTTAGAAAGTACACCGCGCTCGTCTATGAAGACCTGACGGCAACGTACTCGCGCGACATCCAGAAGTGGCTGTTGGTCGCACCTATCATTGGTATCCTCGACGGCCTCATCATCACTGGGATCGCCGTGCTCGTTCTCGACGTCATCTGGGGCGCACTGCTTCCGTACTATCTCGGCCATCATTGGGCAATCGTAGTCGGGCTCGTCGCAGGCTTCTTTGTGACCGGCTTGATAATGCAGTTCTGCACGCCAGATCCGGACGAACACTCGACCGAAGAAATCGTTCGCTCTTACCACGAGCATCAGGGCGACATCGACATCGGCCCGTTCTGGTGGAAATTGCTCGCCGCCGTGACGACTGTCGGATCCGGCGGCAGCGCGGCGCTCGAGGGACCGAGCATTTACAGCGGCGGTGCAATTGGATCGTGGCTATGGACCAGGCTGCGGCGTTTCGGGCTTGAGGCGCGCGACCGGCGCATCATGTTGATCAGCGGCGCGGCTGCCGGCATGTCTGCGGTCTTTCGCGCGCCACTCACCGGTATCGTGTTCGCGCTGGAGATGCCGTACAAGGACGACCTCGCGCACGAAGCATTGCTGCCATCGCTGATAGCATCGGTGGTCGCATACGCGACCCTGGTGTCTGTTGTCGGCGCACAGCCTTTGTTCGGCTTCGCCGGCAGCACCAGTTTTCGGGCAACGGACATCTGGTGGTCGGCACTGCTCGGCGCAGGGATCGGCCTGATCGCGATCGTGTTCGACATCACGTTTCGGCGGGTGCGCGTTTTTTTCATTACGAGCCGGATGCCGCACTGGCTGAAGCTTACGATCGGCGGACTCGGTACGGCGCTATGCGGTCTCGCGTTCGTAACGATCTACGACGGACCGCTGATCCCAATCGGTCCCAACTACGAAGCCGTGCGCTACGTGCTCAGGCATCCGCTTCCGACTGAGGTGCTGCTGGTATTCGTGGTGCTGAAGCTGCTCGCGACAATCTTCACGCTGGGCGCGGGAGGAGTCAGCGCGATGTTCGTGCCGCTGCTGCTGGTCGGCGGCGCGCTGGGCAACGCCTATGCGCAATCTGTAGTTCACTCGCCCACGCACGATCTCTACGCTGCCGTCGGGATGGCGGCGTTCATCGCGGCCGGCTATAAGACTCCGCTCACGGCGGTGGTGTTTGTCGCTGAGACGACGGGCGGGCATTCGTTCATCATCCCAAGTCTCATCGGCGCGGCGGTTGCGTATGCTATCTCGGGCGAGGCGTCAGTCTCCGGCGATCAGCATCTTCACGAAACCACAAAACTTGCGGAGCTGTCCGGAATGTTCGTGCGCGACGTGATGCAGCACGACGTCATCGCTGCGCAGGCCACCTCGACCATTCGCGAGTTCGTGCAGAGTGTCGCGGTTCGACATGAGCACCATATCTTTCCGATTTATGAAGACGGCAACGCGACAGCAACAATTTCCATTGCGGACGTTGCCCGCGTCCCGCCCGCCGATTGGGACCGTCTTACTGTTGGTGAACTCGCCGACCGTGATGCGATTCGTGTGACCGACGACTGCCCCCTGAGCGAGGCGCTGCGCGTGTTGGTGCGTGAGCGCGGCCCACAGATGGTGCTCGTGATTGACGACGCCGGTGCGATGCAGGGAGTGGTGACGAAGACCGACATCCTCCGCGCGGTACGGATGGTCGATCAACCCAGCCGTGCGCGACGAACAACGCATCGTGTTCCGACGGGTCCCGGCGCATCCACGGCATTGTGATCGAGCCGTTAACAAGCCTCTGCTGATCGCGCTTCACCGGTGCCCGTAATTCGTGAAAACGTAATCTTTTGTCTTCACTGCCGTGTGGCACGCGAACCCGCACTTGGCGTCGTTCCCCTGTGGTGGCTTGTCCGTTAAGTTGCCCGGCCTGAACTTATCGGAGGCGGGCTCATACTCGAATACGCCGTAACCCCATCCGCCGCTGTCCCCGAACCTCTTGCTGTCCTTCACCATCAAATCAACGTCATGCTGGGTGCCTGGCACCGTCGGTCCACCGGGTTCACCGACATTCACTTTCGCGTTCCAATGGACCTTCGCCATCATGGCGCCATCCGGAAAGGGCTGGCCGTTACCGGGAATGCCCGCCTTGTAGGCGTTGATCATCACAGGATTCCCCAGGATCGCCGCGAGCTTATCTCCGTTATGGCTGAGAGAGATCACCGGCCAGCTTTCGTATCCTCTGAACTCAAAGAACGCGAGGCCATTCGGTATTTTGAGGGCGTACTTGTCCTGCGCGGAAACGGCGGCTGGTCCCTGCGACGGGACTGCTGTGGACGCGGGGCAGCGCTGAGGCGGGGAAGATTGTGGATGAAACGTGCAAGCTTCCAGGTATCGTTATCAGAGATACTCGACTTCCAGGCAGGCATGCCTGTGAGGCGAACTCCGTGCTGTATGATCCAGAACAGTTCCGCATCGCTCCAGTGCTGCACGTGGGATGAGCTCAGGTCCATGGCAGGCGGGTACATGTTGCGCCCGACGTACGTGTCTCCGCGAGCATCCGCACCGTGGACTGTGCGCAAGACCCAAGAAACACTTCCTGTCCCTGGCTCACGATCTCATCCGTCTCAGGCAGCGGGTTGTTCATCTTCCCTGCCTCCAACGGAATGACAACGTCTTTAGCCGCATTGGCCAGGCTGGTTTCCTCGTGGGATGGCTGCTCGCCCGCTTTGCAACCTAAAAGCAACGCGCCGAGCATTGCACCGATCACGCCAAGCATCAGCATGTGTTTTAGCGCCACGTTGCGATCGCCTCCGCGCCGCCCGCAATCGACGGCAGACTACAGACTCCTTCATAGGTTCAGGCATGGTGTGTTCTCCTTCACAAACAAAGCCTTCTAAGCCCGATCCAGCGAGTGTCACTCCATGGAGGCTTTTGATGTCGCTGGAACCAGAATGCGCGGTGGTCTAGTTGTAACTCCGCCGCTCATAATCTTGGGAAGAGGACCTTTCACTTGTTGGCTATTGGCGATAAGGGAAAGGTGTCGATGGCGGAGTGAAAGTACAGTGCGCATCGTTGCGTAGGTGAGATTTGTTTTATCACGCAGCACAAGCATTAGGACACGGCCCAGCTGTTTTCTGGAGGCGTGATGGATTTCAATTTCAGCGAAGAGGATGAAGCGTTTCGGCGCGAGTTCAGAAGTTGGCTTGAGACGAATCTACCGCGCGATTGGCGCGATGACAGCGAACTCGAGGCCGATACCAAAACCGAATTTGAACGGCGCCGCGCGTGGCATCGCACGCTCTACGACGCCGGCTGGATGTGCATCAACTGGCCGAAAGAATACGGCGGGCGCGGCGCCACGCTGATTCAGCAGTTCATCTATAGTCAAGAGCTTGACCGCGCGAAGGCGCCCCCGACCGTGAACTTCCAGGGCATCGCGCGCGTCGGACCGACATTGATGCAATGGGGAACGCCGGAACAGAAGAAGCGCTACATACCGAGGATTCCTTCCGCCGAGGAGATCTGGTGCCAGGGATTATCTGAGCCGAATCACGGATCGGATCTCGCCGCGGTCGAAACCCGCGCGGAGGATCGCGGCGATCATTTTGTAGTCAACGGATCGAAGGTGTGGACATCCAACGCGCATCACGCGGATTTTTCGACCTTGCTCTGCCGCACCGATCCGACTCTGCCCAAGCATCGGGGTCTGAGTTATCTGCTGGTCGATATGCGGAGTCCGGGTGTGACCGTACGACCACTGGTCCAGATCACCGGCGAACATGGCTTCAATCAGGTGTTCTTTGAAGACGTTGAGGTTCCCAGGTCGAATCTGGTCGGGCAGAAAAACCAGGGCTGGATGGTCGCCATGACGAATATGATGTTCGAGCGGACAATCCATGGCGGGCGGAGCGAGATGATGGTGGAAGTGCGGCAGCTCGTCAATTTGGCGAAGAAGGTAAATCGCGCGGGCCGGCCGGCTTCGGAAGACAAATACGTCCAACAGAAACTCGCGAGTTTCGCGTGCGAGGCCGAGGCCCTCAAGTACACCAGTATGCGCCAACTGACCCGCCAATTGCGCGGACTGCCGCCAGGCCCGGAAGGATCTATCCTGAAGCTGGGAACTACCGATCTCAACCTGCGGATTCAGACCTTCGCGATGGAGCTGCTCGGACCATACAGCCAGTTTGAATACCAGGCGGCCGGCGCCATCGATCGCGGCAAATGGTCGCATCGGATGCTTGCCGCGCGGCGTGGCACAATCGCGGCGGGCACCAACGAAATCCAGCACAACATCATCGGCGAGCGCGTGTTGGGTCTGCCCAAGGGCAACTAGCCGCCCGCCTTGACCAGGAGCGCTTCAATTAACGCTAGCGGTTGAGCTCCGGGATTACGTGCTTGCCGATCAGCTCCATGCTCTTCATGATTTTGTTGTGTTCGAGTCCGCCGAACTGAACCCAGGTCAGCATCTGGTCCACGCCCATCTCGCGATAAGTGCGGAACAGCTTGATCAGATCGTCAGGCGTTCCGACGGCGATGATGCCGTCGCGCGCTCGCTGTTCGACGTCGCTTGTCATCGAGGAGGCAGCGCCGGCGCGCGCCTGTGCCGGTTGTTGAGTTAGATATTTGTAGCTCTCCGCTTTGCGCTCGCTTCCTTTTTCGGCCCAGGGCAGAAAGAGCTCGGCGGCAAGCCCGGCGACAACCTCAAGCGGGCGCGTAACGTCTTCGATTGCCTGCTTGCGAGTCTCGGCGCAGTAGGTCTGAATCAGCACCGCGGATTGATCGTTGACGAATCCGCCCACCGGCTCGGCATGCTTGACCGCTTCCTTGTACCCGGCGATTCGCGGCGCCAATTCTTCGGGAGTGCCCGTCACGAAACCGAGCATCCCGAGTCCCTTCTGGCCTGCCAGATTGAAGGTGGCAGGGTTGGTTCCGGCCAGCCACAACGGCGGATGGGGTTTCTGGATTGGTTTCGGGACTACGTAACTCGACGGTATGTTGTAAAACTTGCCGGCAAACTGAACCGGCTCGTCCTTCCAACTGCGGACCAGAATTTCGATCGCCTCCGCCCACATCGCCTGCGTGTCATCGGGGTTCACTTCGAAACCGTCGAGCTCCTGCAGCGTGACAGCGCGGCCGGTGCCCAACTCGACGCGACCGCCGCTCAGGATGTCGAGCACCGCGGCGCGCTCGGCGATGCGGAGCGCATGATTGAAATTCCGCGGCAGCAGCGCGATGCCGTGACCAATCCTGATCCTGGAAGTGCGCTGAGTGAGCGCGCCAAACAGCACTTCCGGCGCCGGGCAGTGCGACCATTGCGGGAGCAGATGATGCTCGACCGCCCACACGTATCCCCATCCGAGCTGGTCGGCCAGAACGACCTGCTCGATCACTTCGCCATAGGTTCTGGCTTCGATGCCGGGAGTCCACGGTTTCGGAATTTGAACTTCGTAGAGCAGGCCAAGTTTCATACTGTCCTCTTCGATTCGATTTGACTGCGTGTTCGGTTCATCGATCTCGGTGCGGGATCAAGGCTAGTTGCGACCATTGGAGCTGCGAGGACGGACCTTGAGAAAATCCGGATGCCTGAACGGATCGCCGGGCGCGAGGCTGCGAGGAAGTTTCCTGAAGACCGGCTCCGAGCTGTCGCCCGCGTCCTCGCGCGGCAGTTCGGCTGGAGTCAAGCCACCGGCCATTCGCGGCGTATAAACCGCGTCCGGGCCGAAGAAGCGCAGCGACAAAGTCCGGCGGCGCTGGCTCGGAAGCGTCGGCGCTCCGCCGTGGAGCATGGCCGGATGAAACACCAGGATGTCGCCCGGCGCTATCGCCCATGACACGATGTCCCACCCTCCGCGATGGGCCTCGATATTCGGCAGGCGCGGCAAAGTCTCTTCAGGGTAAATGGGCGCGGTGTCGTCGACCAGGTCGAAACGCGAGCCGTTGTACAAAGTCCCGCGATGCGAGCCTCGCACCAGCTCGAGCGAATTTTCTTTTTTCAAATGCTCGAACGGAATCCACATGACGGCAAGCTGCTCGCCGTCAACGGGAAGATACGATGAGTCCTGATGCCACGGCGTGCGCCGACTTTTTCCGCCCTGCTTCAGAAATACCTGCTCGTACATGAACCAAACATCCGGCGTGCCCCATATGGCCGCGGCGATATCGGCGGCTGGCGACTCCTCGAGCGTGTGGCGATACGCCGCGACCGCGTTCGGATTAGCCAGATCCTGATAGAAGGTCGCGGCCGCATCGTCCTTGCTCGGATAGTTCGCGGCCATCGGACTCGGATGCTCGAGACTCCAATCGAATGCAGCTTGCGCGAGGCGGAGCGCTTCGGCGTTGAGCGCATGCTCGATAAACACGACACCGTTGTCGCGAAACTCTTTTTTCTGCGCATCGGAAATCAGGCTAGGCATTTTTTATCTACTCAGTCCTCCGCTTCACGACTGAAATTACAAACTGAGATTCATGAGCTGCGGTTAAAAAAATTTTCACCATTTAGAAGCCAGGAGGTCTCGGACAGCCGCCCACCAGTGGGAGCAAATGCTCGGCCAGATCAAGCGTCGTGCGATCGTGCAGGTACGCTCCCACGATTTGAATGCCGATCGGGAGTCCGTTCTTCAAGCGGCCGACGGGAATTACGGTGACCGGCAAGTAGCAAGCGCCTGCCGGCGCCATCCAGATTGTAAGATCCCAATACGGCCGCCTTTCGCCGCCGACCGAGGCCATTCGGCTGGCCATGGGTTCGGAATGATCGTGCGGCATCGCCGGACAGGGCATGACGGGGAGCAAAATGGCGTCCCACTGTGTGAAGAACTCTTCCCAACGTTTGCGCATTTGAAGGCGCCGTTCGTTGTAGCTGAGCCATTGGCGATGTCGCATCGCCAAGAGTCTTCGCGTGTGTGCGGCGGGCATGTCGCCGACCGTTGCGGCGTACTCGTCGAGACGATCAGGCGGCACGCCACCTGCCAGTGCAGCTTGCAGCAGCGCGAAGAAAGTGTCGGCCACTTTCTCAAGCGTGAACTCGGGCCGCGCGTCGTGATCAACTGTTACGCCGGCGGCAGCTAATTTCTGCGCCGCGCTTGCCAGCAGTTCACCTACTTCCGGTTCCACTCGACAGGCGGGATCGTCGAGCCACGCGGCTACACGGTATTGTTTGAGAGTTGGACGACGCGGCGGGGGCAGTTCCAGATGCCAGGCAGGTTTCTCCCATCGATTGGGACCGGCCATGATGTCCAGCGCGAGCTTGAGATCCTGAATCGTCCGCGCCATTGGTCCCGCGACCGCTAGATCGGCGAGAGTGAGGGTCCCCGGAGGACCGGGAATTTGACCATGTGCCGGCACGATTCCGTAACTCGGCTTATGTCCGACAATTCCGGACATGTGAGATGGCAGCCGAATCGAGCCGCCGATGTCGCTTCCGAGTTCCAGCGGAGTAAAACCGCAAGCCAGAGCCGCAGCCGAGCCACCGGAGGAGCCGCCCGGAGTGCGGGAGACGTCGTGAGGATTGTTGGTGGTGCCAAAGACCTTGTTGTAGCTCTGAAGATCGCCCGCATAGATCGGCAGATTCGTCTTGCCAAAGATTATCGCTCCCGCTTCACGCAGGTGCGCCACCGGCCACGCGTCTTCGGTCGGAACAAAGCTGGCAAGCTCAGGCGCACCTGAAGTCGTACGCATCCCTGCGGTTTGGAAGGAATCCTTGATAGTCATCGGCACGCCGTGAAGGGGGCCGCGCACCTCGCCGCGCGCCAAGGCGGCGTCGGCAGCGTCGGCCTCGGTTCGAGCGCGGTCGGCGTCAATCGTCACGACACTGTTGATGCGCTTGTCGAGTGTTTCGACGCGTGCGAGGAAATAGTCGACGGCCTCTCTACTCGAAATCTCGCGCTGACGAATTCTGTCCGCGATCGCAACTGCACTCGAATAGGCAAGCTCAGACACGGCGTATCTCCTTCTGTGATTCCTCTACGTTGGTGAGTAGCCGATGTGGAAAAGAAGTCAAGCGGGCGTGACTTTGGCCAGTGGCTCGAGGCTCAGTTGGGGTTAATTCACACGTCTGTTATATCTGCGCTAGTCTGGGGAGTTGACCGATACAGAAGATTCGAGACCGGGCCTCGGCTCGGTGTTAACGGAGGAACGTCATGCGCGAAGTCGTGATCGTAGAAGCTGGCCGGTCGCCGATCGGCAAAAAGAAGGGCTCACTGTCGAGTGCTCATCCCACGGAAATGCTCGCCCAGGTGATAGTCGAGGTCCTGAAACGCGCAAAGGTCCCATCCGCCGCTGTTGGCCAGGTGATAGGCGGATGCATCAACAAGGTCGGCGCGCAGGCGTTCAACGTGACCCGGACCGCGTGGCTCACCGCCGGTCTCTCACCTGACGTCGCATCCTCGACCGTCGATTCGCAGTGCGGCTCCAGCCAGTTTGCCGTAAACCTGGCAGCAAACATGATCTCGTCGGGCGCGGAGGATGTCGTGCTGGCGTGCGGCGTTGAGAACATGAGCCTGTTACCGATCGGCTCGGACGCGATCGCGGGAGCGCAGGCGGGCATGGGCAAGCCGATCACGCGCAAGTATCGCGAGCACTTTGAGTTCACCAGCCAGTTTGAGGGCGCCGAGCGAATCGCCACCAAGTACGGGATTACGCGCGATGACACCGACCGCTTCGGCCTCGAATCACAGCTGCGTGCGGCGCGTGCGATTTCCGAGGGCCGATTCGACGCTCAGCTCGTGCCCGTCGAAGTTCCGGTCATCCAGGAAGGCGGAGAGCGCACCAGCGAAACGCGGGTCGTGACGCGTGACGAGGTTCCGCGGCAGACCAGCCTCGAGGCGCTCGCCGCGCTCAAGCCGGTTGCCCGTCCTGACGGAATCCACACCGCAGGTTCATCCTCGCAGGTGGCGGATGGCGCGGCAGCCGTGCTGCTGATGACGGCGGAGAAGGCGCGTGAGCTCGGCTGCCGTCCCCGCGCCCGAGTGGTCGAAACGTGTCTGGTGGGATGCGATCCGGTGCTCATGCTCGAAGGGCCCATTCCGGCCACGAGCAAGCTGCTTAAAAGAGCGGGTCTCAATATCGCCGATATCGACGTCTTCGAGATCAACGAGGCGTTCGCGTCGGTGGTCCTGGGTTGGGCGAAAACGCTGGAACCCGACATGAAGCGGGTAAATCCGAACGGCGGCGCGATCGCACTCGGGCATCCGCTCGGCGCGACCGGATGCGGGCTGGTGACTAAGGCACTCAACGAGCTGGAGCGCAGCGCCGGCAAGCGCGCGATCATTACGATGTGCTGCGGCGGCGGACTGGGCACGGGCACCCTGATCGAGCGCGTTTAAGACCAGCAACTACGGCGTTTCACGTCGAACCACAGCGCCATCGCGGCCCAGGCGAAGGCGCTTCAGTTTTGCGCGTCGTGAGCGACCGTGCGCCGAGAAGGCTTCGCCAAATTTTAGATCTGGCACCCTCCTTTGCTACGAGGCATTAGAAGTATGGTCCCTGGCTGAACAGTTGCGCAGGCGAAGGGAGTTGCGAAGAATCCCAACCTCCGCCGAGTGAGTCGATCAACTCGCTGCTGGCCGTCATCTGATCAATTCGTAGACTGACCGCAATTTCCTGGTTCGATAGCAAGGTGGTTTGCGTGATAATCACGTCGAGATAAGGATCGAGTCCTAGTTTATAGCGCTCGAGGGCGAGCTCGTTGGCTCTTTGCGCCGATCGGACCGCCGCGGCCTGCTGCTGAATCTCCACAGACAGGATCCGCAATGTCGCGAGGTTGTCTTCAACTTGTTGAAAAGCCGTTAGCACTGTCTGCCTATAGTCGGCGACCGTCTCCTCGTACTGGGCTTTGAATTGCTCGACCGTGGCCCGGCGCAATCCCGCGTCAAAAATGGTTTCCGCAACCGTTGGGCCGACGGAGAAAAAGCGGCTCGGCCATGTGAACCAACTCGCGAACATAACGGTTTCGAATCCCGCCGCCGCGCTTAACGTGACCGTCGGAAAGTATGCTGCTCTCGCAATGCCAATCTGTGCGTTGGCCTGAGCAACCAGGCGCTCCGCTGCGGCGATGTCGGGACGGCGCTCAAGAAGCTGAGACGGAAAGCCGAAGGGAATCGCCGGAGGACTTGCTTTGAGCGGTTCGTACGGAATCGAAAATGTCGACGCCGGTTGGCCGATCAGCATCGCGATGGCATGTTCAAATTGCGCCCGTTCGATGCCAAGAGCGGTATCCTGCGCCTTCGTGGCTTCGAGTTGAGTTTCGGCTTGCGCCACCGCTTCCTCCGCGCCGATGCCTGTCTCGAACAGCGCCCTCGTGAGATCGAGGCTCTGTTGAAATGCGATCACCGTTGAATCCAGTAACTCCTTGAGCGCGTCCTGTCCGCGAAGTTGAAAGTAATCCGCAGCAAGGTCGACCTGGAGAGTGAGGCGGGTTTCCTCGAGATCGGCCGCGCTGGCCTGCGCTCCGTATTCAGCAGATCTGACCGTCTCCCGGATGCGGCCGAAAAAATCCGGCTGCCAGGTAAGATCAAACGGCAGGAGATAATCAGTAAACGTAGGCGATGAGGTATTTCCCCCGCCAGGGTTTAATGTGGCCGATAGCCGCTCCCTGGTAAGGGCGGGGCTGGTTGTAACAGTGGGGAAAAGCTGTGAGCGAGCTTCGACGACCAGGGCGCGCGCCGCAAAATAATTCTCCGCTGCGGCTACGATCGTTTGGTTTGAAACGTCGACCTTCTCTTCCAGTTCATTTAATTGGGGATCGTTGAAAATCTCCCACCAATTGCCGCGAAGCACATCCTCCCTCGGCTGCGCTACTTTCCAACCTTCCGTAGTTTTGAAATCGGCGGGCGTGAGTTCCTTGTATGCCGCAGGAGTTTCAGTGGACGGTACGTGGTACTTCGGGCTCAGCAGGCAGCCTGCCAGGAGGAACGCCATTACCGCGAGACAGATAGCGGCTCTTGGACGGTAAGGAGTCATCGTCCTATGCATTCCCTGATGGCTCCGCGCCGCTCGGAGCAGGTCCAGTCCGATCAGGTAACGCGTGCCTTGCTTGCATCCGCAGCCGCAGTCGATCGAACGCCAGATAAACGACTGGCGTTGTGTAGAGCGTGAGCAACTGACTCAGGATCAATCCGCCGACAATCGTGATGCCAAGCGGCCGGCGAAGCTCGTAGCCCATGCCCGTTTCCAGCGCCAATGGCAGCGCACCCAACATCGCAGCCATCGTCGTCATCAGGATGGGACGGAAGCGCAACATGCACGCTTCGAAAATCGCGTCGTGTGGGCTCTTTCTCTCCTCGCGCTCTGCTTGAAGAGCGAAATCGATCATCATGATGGCGTTCTTTTTTACGATCCCGATCAGCAGCACAATGCCGATGATCGAGATGATGTTCAGATCCTCTCCAAACAGCATCAACGCAAGCATCGCGCCCACGCTCGCCGACGGCAGCGCGGAGATGATCGTTAGTGGATGGACCAGGCTTTCGTATAAAATGCCGAGAACGATGTACACCGCCAGCAGCGCTGTCGCGATCAGCAGGGGCTCGGTGCTGAGCGACTGCTGGTAGGCCTGCAGGGTGCCGGCAAAAAAGCCAAGCAGCGTCGAAGGCGCGCCCAGCTTCACTTGCATCTGGTTGATGCTCGAAGTGGCGTCGCTCAAGGACACGTTGGTCGCGAGGTTAAAGGACACGGTGACCGACGGGAATAAGCCGGTATGGTTGATTGCCAGTGGCGTTGTGTTGGTTTTGCCCTTAGCCACCGCTCGCAGCGGGATGTTGTTGCCGCTGGACGTAATAAAATAGATGTCCTTCAATCCTTCCGGGCTTTGCCAATACTGCGGAGCAACTTCGAGCACCACGTAATACTGATTTGTCTGCGTGTAGATGATCGACGCTTCGGATTGGCCGAATGCGCTGTACAACCCCGAGTCCAGCGACTGCACGGTAAGGCCGAGCTCCGCCGCAGTGACGCGGTCGTAGTTCAACAGCTCATCAAGACCGCCGTTCTGCTGGTCTGAGCTTACGGCCTCCAGACCGGGCAGGTGCTTCATCGCCCCGAGCAGGATCGGTCCCCACTTGGCAAGCTCCTGTTCACTGTCGGATTGAATCGTGTACTGGTACATCGCGTTACTGGACCGTCCGCCGATGCGCAAATCCTGCACGGCCTGGAGGAACGCGGAAGCCACCGGCAGACGGTTCAATTGAGGGGTCAGGCGGCTGATGATCTGGGTCGCTCCGCCGGTGCGCTCCGCCAGCGGCTTGAGCGCGACGAAAAGGGAGCCGGTATTAGTGGCCCCATTGCCGCCGGTGAACGCAATCACATTGGCGACGTCAGGATCCTTCTTGATCACGGCGCCGATCTGCTGAATGGCGTTATTCATCGCCGGGAACGATGAATCCTGCGGCCCCTGGACCGAACCGGAGATCGCGCCGGTGTCCTCCACCGGGAAAAAGCCCTTTTGTATATAGACGATCAGAACCACGTTGAGCGCGATCGTGAGGAAGAGTACGACGAGGGTTAGAGTCGGATTTTCCAGCACCCACTCCAGGCTGCTGCGATACAACGACAACATTCCGTTAAAAGTCTTTTCGATAGCGGTGAAGATGCGGCCACGCTTTTCTGTACGCCGGTTACTCAACAGGTAGGCGCACATCGTTGGCGTGGTGGTCAGCGAGATAACCATGGACACGAGAATGGCCGTCGAGAGCGTGATCGCGAATTCGCGGAAGAGACGGCCAACGATTCCGCCCATCAACAGCAGCGGGATGAAGACGGCGATCAACGAAATGCTGATCGATAAGACAGTGAAGCCGATTTCCTGCGCGCCCTTCAGCGCCGCGGCAAAGGGCTTCATGCCGTTTTCCACGTGGCGCGTGATGTTTTCCATCACGACGATAGCGTCATCGACCACGAATCCCGTTGAAATGGTCAACGCCATCAGCGACAGGTTGTCGACGCTGTATCCGAACAGATACATCACTGCGAACGTACCGATCAGCGAGACCGGCACGGCGACGCCGGGAATCAGCGTTGCGCGACCGTCGCCGAGGAAGACAAACACCACCAGTATGACGAGGGCGATGGAAATGAGCAGCGTCGTCTCGACGTCGCTGACAGAGGCACGGATGGTCGAAGTGCGATCGAGCACGATGGTGGTATTGATGCCGAGCGGAATCGACGCCTGAATAAACGGAAGTTGTGCGCGGATCGCATCGACCGTGGCGATAATATTGGCGCCTGGCTGGCGAAAGATGATGATCGGAATCGCGCGCTTGCCGTTCAAATATCCAATCGACCGGACGTTCTGCACGGAGTCCGTCACCGTGGCAACATCGGACAGGCGAACGGCCGCGCCGTTGCTATAGCCGACAATCAGCGGCCGGTACTGGTACGCTTTCGAGATCTGGTCGTTGGCGAGGATGTCGGCAGTCACGATGCCGTCGGAGAGCTGACCTTTGGCCAGGTCGGCATTCTGCAGGCTCAGCACTGATTGCAAATTCGCAAGGGTAAGTCCGTAACTCGCCAATTGCGTGGGATTTGCGTCCACCCGCACGGACGGCGCGGCGCCACCTCCGACACTGACCTGTCCTACGCCCTGTATCTGCGACAACTTTTGCTCGACGATCGTCGAGGCGGTGTCATACAAAACGGCGGCACCGTATCTGTCCGATGTAAGACCCAGGATCATGATCGGCGCATCGGCGGGATTGACCTTACGATAGGTTGGATTGGCCGGCAGGTTGGCGGGCAGATAGGTTCGCGCCGCATTGATGCTGGCTTCGACATCGCGCGCCGCGCCATCAATGTCGCGGCTGAGATCAAACTGAATCGTGATTGAGGTGGTGCCGAGTGTGCTGGCAGAGGTCATCTCCGTCACACCCGCCATCTGACCGAACTGCCGCTCCAGGGGAGTGGCGACGGACGACGCCATGATCTCGGCGCTGGCTCCCGGCAAGCTTGCGCTGACGGAAATAGTCGGAAAGTCGACCTCCGGCAGCGGCGCTACCGGCAGCACCTCAAACGCGGTCGCCCCGGCCAGGAAAATCGCCAGCGTGAGCAGCGTGGTCGCGACCGGCCGGTGAATAAAGGGTGCGGAGATGTTCATGCCGGCCCTGCAGGTTCTGCGCCTCCAGTTCTCGGCTTGTTCGATTTGCGGGAAAAGCGATGCGCCAGATTATCAAAGAAGATGTAGATGACGGGCGTCGTGTAAAGCGTGAGCGCCTGGCTCAACAGTAGTCCGCCGACCATCGCGATGCCCAGCGGCCTGCGCAATTCGGAACCGAAACCAGTTCCGAGCGCCAACGGCAGTCCCGCCAGTAGCGCGGCCATGGTGGTCATCATGATAGGGCGGAAGCGCAGCAGCGACGCCTCATAAATTGCATCGGTCGCGTTCTTGCCGCGATTGCGCTCGGCGTCCAGCGCGAAGTCGACCATCATGATGCCGTTCTTTTTCACGATACCTATCAGCAGGACGATGCCGATGATCGCGACGACGCTTAAGTCCTGGCGAAAAATAATTAATGCCAGCAAAGCGCCGACGCCCGCTGACGGTAGTGTGGATAGAATCGTAACCGGATGGATAAAGCTCTCGTACAAAACACCGAGGACGATGTACACCGTGACCAGCGCTGCGAGGATGAGCAAAGGCTCACTGGCCAGCGAACTCGTGAAGGCTGCCGCCGTGCCCTGAAAGCCCGCCTGCAGGCTGGGAGGCATGTTCATGTCCTTCTGCACTTTGTTGACCGCGGTAATGGCGGTGCCAAGGGCGGCATTCGATGCGAGATTGAACGACACCGTGACCGACGGAAATTGACCCTGGTGGGTTATGGCGAGCGGCTCTGTAGTGTTCACGAAGTGCGCGAAGGCACTTAGCGGCACGGCGTTGCTCGTGGCCGAACTGGTGGCACCCGCGGAAGTGGCTCCCTTGCTGGACGTCGCGGTGGAGATGCTGGCGAACAGCGCGTTCGCGGGAGGAGTGAGGGTATTTGCCGCCGGAGTGTAGAGCGCTGAACTCGTCAGCGCATTCGATCCCGCGGAGGGTGATGCGGAAGACGCAAACGTGGCAGCCGCCGCCGCACCGCTCCCGCCGGTTGACGCGTTGGACTGAATGTAAAGGTGGTTCAGCTTGTTCGGGTCTTTCTGAAATTGCGGTTCGCTCTCGAGCACAACGTGATACTGATTCACCTGCGTGTACATCGTGTTGATTTGCCGCTGGCCGAAGGCGTCATACAGAGTGTTATCGATGGTCGAAGGCGCGATGCCCAGGCGCGAGGCGGTGACCCGATCAATCACCAGAGCTACGGCCAGCCCTCCCAGTTGTTGATCGGTCGCGACGTCTTCCAGCTCCGGCAAATCTTTCAGTTGGTCGATGAAGCGGCTGGTCCAGGTATTCAGCTCGGCGGCGCTGGAATCTTCGAGCGTGTATTGGTACTGCGTGCGGCTCACCCGGTCGTCGACGCTGATGTCCTGCACCGGTTCCATGTACAGATCGATTCCCGCCACCGCGCGCAGTTTCCGTTTGAGCCTGCGGATAACGTCTGATGCGCTGAGGCTGCGCTGGTCGAGCGGCTTCAGATTGATCGACATGCGACCGCTGTTGGTCGTGGTATTCGTGCCGTCCGCGCCGATAAACGACGAAAGACTTGCAACCGCCGGGTCCTGCAGAATCACCTTCGCAAGCTCCTGCTGCTTCACGGCCATCGCTTTTGAGCTGATCGTCGCCGGCGCCTGCGAGATTCCCTGGATGACGCCCGTGTCTTGTACGGGGAAAAAGCCTTTCGGGATCATGACGTACAGAAAAATCGTAAGCACCAGTGTCGTCGCGGCGACCAACAGCATGATCGTCTGGTAGCCAAGGACAAACTTCAGCGTGCGGCCATAGAACGCGATCATCCGTTCGAAAGCATTCTCCGTAGCTCTGGAGATGCGCCCCTGCTGGTCCTTGGGTTGGTGCCGCAGGATTCGCGCACTCATCATGGGCGTGAGCGTAAGGGAGACCACCGCCGAAAGGACGATCGTGACGGCAAGTGTCACGGCAAACTCGCGGAACAGCAGCCCGACCACGCCGCCCATGAATAGCAGCGGAATCAGCACGGCGATGAGCGACACGGTCAGCGACAGAATGGTGAAGCCGATTTGCTCCGCACCCTTGAGCGCCGCATCCAGAGGTAGCTCGCCCTCTTCGATGTACCGCGAGATGTTCTCAATCATGACGATGGCATCGTCCACAACAAATCCGGTCGAGATGGTCAGCGCCATCATCGATAGGTTATCCAGGCTGTAGCCAAGGACGTACATCGCCGCCAAGGTGCCGACCAGCGACAGCGGCACCGCCACGCTCGGAATAATGGTGGCAGGGAGACTCCGCAGGAAGATGAAGATAACCAGCACGACGAGTCCGACCGTCAGCATCAACTCGAACTCAACGTCGGAAACCGATGCTTCGATGGCGGTTGTAAGATCGGT
>JBEKLS010000075.1:0-19330 GCA_050010075.1 Binatus sp. (SeqCode)
ATATTGGCGAAGTACGAACCGCACGACAAATTTTACCGCAAGGCGCGCGCGATGGGACTGCCGTCGCGGGCGGCTTTCAAGATTGAAGAGATCATCGCGCGCAACCGGCTCGTGAGCGGCGGTGCGCGAATCGTCGACCTGGGATGTGCGCCCGGAGGATGGCTGGCGATCCTCGCGGCGGCGGCGGGCGCGAGCGGACGGGTCGTCGGCGTCGATCTCGCGCAGGTGAAGAATCCGCCGGCCGGCTCGATTACGATCGCCGGCGACATTCTCGATCCAGCCGTCGCCGCGCGGGTGAATAGCGAGCTCGGCGGACGCGCCGACCTGGTGACGAGCGACCTGGCGCCGAAGCTGACCGGGATCGCTGCGCGCGACGAGGCGCGTTCCCGCGAACTTATCGATACCGCCCTGACCGTCGCTGCGACCATGCTCAAGCCGGGCGGCGCGATGGTCGCCAAGCTCTTCATGGGTGCGCAGTTCAAGGAGATCGTCGATTCGTTCAAGCGGCATTTCGAAAACGTCGAAGTGACGCGGACCAGGGCGAGCCGCCCGGGCTCGTCGGAGCTGTATATCGTGGCGCGCGGGTTCCACGGCTGATGGGTGCTTGGCATCAAGCGCACGACGCGCGTAAGGTTTCAGCATGAAGGCTGTAGACGGACGGCATCTCTGCGTGCTGCTCCTGGCAGCCGTGGTGGCGGCCTGCTCATGCGGTCGTTCGTCGTCCGATCCGGCCGCATCCGCGAAACTTTCTCCCGACGACGTCAGAGTTCAGGTTGCGCGCGTGGGCTTTGATGACGAGACCGGCTCGAACTACGTGTTGCTGCTCGACAAGAGCCAGTCGCGCGTGTTGCCAATCATGATCGGCGAGAGCGAGGCGACGGCTATCCTGCTCGCGCTGCACGGAATCAAGCCCGAGCGCCCGTACACGCACGATTTGATTCGATCGATCATCGGGCAGACCGGCAACAGCGTCGACAGGATCGTGATCGGCGACATGCGCGACGAAATTTACTACGCGACGATTTATATGGACGGCGGCCGCTACTCGATCGACAGCCGGCCGAGCGACGCGATCGCGCTCGCGATGGGCATGAACGTGCCGATCTACGTGAACGACAAGCTCTTCGAGTCGGCGCCCGCGATTAAGCTCAGCGTCGGCCGCAAGATTCCTGACACTGCGCACGCGCTCGGGCTGACGGTCGAACAACTGACCCCCGAGCTGGCGAATGCATTCGGCGCGAGCGACGCGCGCGGCGTGCTGGTGTCGGAGGTCGATTCGTCGGCGAAGAAAGCGGGCGTAGCGCGCGGCGACATCGTGACCAAAGTCGGCGCTCGCGACGTCGATGCGCTCGACGACTTCAGCAAGCAGGCTGCGAGCGTCAAGAATGGCAGCGTGACGTTGACGCTGGATCGCGGCGGCTCGAACTACACCGTCACGCTTGCTGCAGACGGCACCCGCTAGGCGGGACTCGCTACCCGTACCAACTTGATCGCATGCTCGGGGCACGCGCTGACGCATAGCCCGCACGCGTGGCATTCATTGGCGCGAACTGCGAACGCCTGCCGATTGCCGTGGACCCACGCCTTCAAGCGCGATCCGAGCGACAACGCGCGCTTGTCGTCGTCGCTCAGCTTGCGCATTTCGAAGACGTCGTAGGGGCACGCCTCGACGCAGTCCTCTTTGCCTTCGCATCGCGTGCGGTCGACGACCGGCGCGAAGACTCCGGCGTCCTGCTTGCACTCGGCCTTTGCTGAATCGAGCGCCACGCGTTCCTCCTATCCGATTCGCACGAGCACGCTTTCGATAAATCGCGGATCGATCTCGCGCTCGCCGCCGAGGTGGGCGAATTCCTCTTCGAGCAGGTTCAGGCAGGAGTTCAGGAAGTCCGAGGTGCGCTTGCGCGTGGTCTCGTCCATCCGCTGGGCGAGTGCGTGATTTATCTTGGCGCGGAAATCGTCGCTGAGCACGCCCGGCTGGCCGGTCATAATCGCCGCGCGCATCGCGGTCAGCCTGCCGCCTTCGATCGGATCGATCGTCAGGCGGTCGTCGAGCGCCAGTCGCGCAAGGCCGGTCAACACCAGCTGGCTCAGGCGAATTTCGCGCGACGCCATCTGCGCGCGGAAGTTCGGCGACGAGATATCGATCGCGAACATCGCGCGGAACAGTTCCGCGGCCGAATCGATCTGATCGAGAATCGCGTAGCTGAGATGCAGGTCGCGCATGCTCGCGAAATCGCGCATCTCGACCGCGCCGCTGCCGTCCAGCCCGCTGTAGAATCGCGGCTGTCGCGCCATGAAGCCCGCGAGCGCCTCGCGATAGGGAGAATCGAGGTACGAAATCTCGCGCACCTTGACGCTGGAGAGCCCGAGTTTCTTGAGCGTCAGTTCGGTGCTCGTGCGCAGATCGATCGTCAAGCTGACGCCGAGGCGAAACAGCAGCTTCAGCGGCGTGTCGCGCAGATGCTCGATCGCGCTTTGCAGGTCGCCGCCCGCCAGATGCTCGAGCGCGAGGTTCAGGTAATGGTGCGTCATCTCGACCGCGACGCGCACCGCTTCCAGGTCGCCGAAGTCCACCGCGCGCGCGACCAGCACCTGGTTGCTGACCATCGCCATCTCGCTGCGCAGCTGGCGTTTGCCTTGCGCGGCGAATCCCGCGGTCAGCGCGGTGTTGAACAGCGAGACATCGCCGTCGGCAATCGCAGGCGCCATCTCAGGCGCGATCACTTCGTTATCGTCGGGCAGGTCGGCGCGGCTCGGCGGCTCGTACTCGGCGCGAATCTTCAGAAACTGCTCCGGCTTGAGGTAGGCGAACACGCTCTGCGCGTCGAAAAAATCGGGAAAGCCGCGGTCGTTCAGGCGCGCGCGGCGAAACTGGTAAGCCTCTTCCTCGAGCTCGGCCTCGACGCCCCAGTAAATTTCCTCCATCAGGCCGGCAAAGTAGTTGTAGTCGCGCTCGAACGCTTCTTCGATGAAGTCTGAAATGTGCTGGGAGATTGCGTCGTGGCGGATGAACTCGATCAGGTAATTTTCGTCGTACTGCGCGAAGCGATTGGCAGTCGCGTCGGGCGAGGACGCCGCGTCGTCGATTCGATGCACCTTGATGTAGCCGCGGAGCAGCAGCGACATCATCTCCATGTCGAGGCTCATCAGCGCGTCGGCAAGCTTGCGCCGGCCGCCGTCGGCCATCGCCTCGATCCACTCGCGCATGCGATGGACGTTGGGACGATCGCGATTCCAGCAATCGAGATCGAACAGCGACTTGACCTGCTCGGGCATCGCGAGGCTCAGCAGGTCGCCGGCGTCGGCGCTGCCGATTTCCTTCAGCGTGTAGAAAAGCGTCTCGGGCGAGAACGATTGCACCAGCCGCTCAGCCTCGGGCGCCGACAGAATCAGGTCGCGCTTCTGGCGCGCGGGCAGGCCGTACAGGAACTCGAGCTTCTCCTGGAACGGCAGGTTGAGAAATTCCGATTCGCCTCTTACCGCCATAACCCTCGCAGAATTAGTTGCATCTCAGGTGCAAAGTATCGCGCGTGCGAACGGCGGATCAACTAAACGTGGATCTTTCGCTTTGCCGCGCGGTTAGGTAAGATCTTTGGAACGCAACAGAGCCCATTTCTTGGCCTCTTCCAACTCGAAACATCCCATCGCACTGACTATTGCGGGCAGCGATCCTGGCGGCGGCGCCGGTCTCCAGGCTGATGTGAAGACCTTCGCCGCGCTTGGCGTGTACGGCTATTCGGTCATCACCGAAGTCATCGCGCAGAACAGCATCCGTGTTGGCCAGGTCGAAAACGTGTCACCCGAAATGGTCGAGGCGCAGCTCAACATCCTGGCGCTGGAATGCGTACCGCGCGCGGTGAAAACTGGAGCGCTCGCCAACGCCGCGATCGTCAAGGCGGTGGCGCGCACGCTCGAACGCCTGAAAATGCCGGCGCCAGTGGTCGATCCCGTAATCGTGTCGAGCAGTGGCGCCCTGCTGATCGGGCCGAAGGGCGAGCGCGCGATTCGAAAACGCCTGCTTCCGATCGCGCGCATCGTCACGCCCAACATTCCGGAGGCCGAAGTGCTGTCGCGCATTCGCATCGACTCCGAGGCGGCGATTCGCGAGGCCGCAATCAAGATAATCAAGCTCGGCGCGCGCGCGGTCGTCATCAAGGGCGGCCATCGCAAGGACGACGCGTTTGCGACTGATTTATTTTACGACGGCCGCCGCTTCATCGTGCTCAAGGCCCCGCGCATAGCTGGCGGCGGCGCGCATGGTACCGGGTGCGCGTTCTCGGCGGCAATAGCGGCGCATCTGGCGCGCGGCGCGAGCCTCGAGGACGCGGTCCGAAGTGCGAAGCGCTTCGTGACTGCGGCGCTAAAGAATAGCTTCAAGCTGGGGAAGGGACGGGCGCTCCTCGATCACTTCGCGCGCAGCTGATCAGCTCGCACGATCGCGTGGCACACTAAATTCTTTCAGCGCCGCGCCCAGGTTATGGCTAGGCTTTTCCGCGTCGCCCATCTTGAGCAGCGCGAATCGTTCGTCGGCATCAAGCTGCGACCAGACTGCGGCACTCAAGTCGAAGCCCGCCGCGCGCGCGTGCATCACGACGCGATCCGGCGCCGAGGCCGGCGGTTCCGCCGAGGCTCTTTGCGCATCGGTAAGGCTCTTGGGCTCGACGCCGAACCTGTGTGTCATCGCCTCGCGAATGAACGTGCCGAGCGCGTCGCATTCCTCGGCCGAATCGACCGGCAGATGACAAATCGCGAGCCGCTCGCCGCGGCCGAGCGACTTCCACTGTTCAAGTCCTATCTTCAAACCGACGCGATCAAGCTTGCGCCGCACGGCCATCGGCACGCACTGCAAACTCTCATGCATCTCGTCTTCGAATTTGAATTTGCGGATCATTGTAATCTCCGACGCGGCGTCTAGTTCTCAGGTTGCGATATGCAACCGCGGGGATCAAGATCGCCGGGCACCCGGTTTTCGGCGGTGGCTGGCGTCATTTCAGCTCGGGCGCAAGTGACGTCGTTTGAAAGGTCGAGTCGCTTAATTTGGTTTGAGGAGCGGATCGTCGGTCGCAACACATCGAGAGGCTTTGGTGGTCGCCTTCGCCTCCGCCGCGCCGAGCATGATGACCAGGTTGCCAGTGGGCTTTTGCTGGAGAGCCTCGCGCGCGGTTTCGCACTGCGATTGCAGGTCAAACGTGCGGACCTTCGGCCATTTGGACAGGGGCGCATAGAAGTTGGTCTCGAAATGATCCCCGACGGTTCTTGGCGGCGGCATCATCAGGTACCAACCGACCAGCGCGAGCGCGGCAGCGTGGCGGAGCTTCATACGCTCGGTTTACCATGTTGCGCATCGAATCGCGATTTTCGTCGGCGTCGCGAATGCCAGCAGCCGCCTAAGAACTTCCCACGGCGCGGCAAGATTGGGATGAGAATTCACGAATTTTGTACCTGACCCGCCGCGTGAGGACGGGCGCCAATCGTGGTATAGCGATCAATAGTGACTGCGACTAATTCCACCAACGGCAACGCCCCCTTCGACCCGCGCACGATTGACGAAATAGTCGCGCCGCTGGCCGGCAAGCCCGGTGCGCTGATGCTGGTCCTGCACGCGGTGAACGACCGCTTCGGCTACATTCCGCCCGACGCCGTGCCTGCTATCGCACGCGCGCTGAATCTCTCGCGCGCCGAGGTCCACGGCGTCGTCAGCTTCTACCATGACTTCCGCACCGAGCCGCCCGGCCGCAAAATCATTCGCGTGTGCCGTGCCGAGTCGTGCCAGGCGATGGGCGGAGCTGCGCTCGCGGCGCATATTCAGGCGCGCCTTGGAATCGATTTCGGCGCAACCAGCGCCAACGGCGACTTCACGCTCGAGCCGGTCTACTGCCTCGGCAACTGCGCATGCTCGCCCGCGATTATCGTCGGCGACGATATATATGGACGCGTCAATCCGGATCGCTTCGACCAGATTCTGTCGGCCGTCACGCCGATGAGGCAGTCGCGATGACCGTCGTCTATGTTCCCCGCGATTCGAGTGCGGTCTCGCTTGGCGCGGATTCCGTCGCCGAGGCGATTCGGAATGAAGCGGCGACGCGCAAGCTCGACGTAAAGATTGTCCGCAACGGCTCGCGCGGGATGTTCTCGCATGAGCCGATGGTCGAGGTCGCCGCAAATGGCGCGCGCATCGCGTACGGTCCGGTCGCGGCAACTGACGTCGCCTCGATGTTCGACGCGAACTTTCTCGACGGCGGTGCGCATCGCTTGCGTCTCGGCGTCGCCAGCGAAATACCGTGGCTCAAATCGCAGACCCGGCTGACGTTCGCGCGCGCGGGTGTGAGCGACCCAGTGTCGCTCGACGACTTCATCGCGCACGGCGGATACCGCGGGCTGTCGCGCGCAATCGAGATCGGCTCGAGCGCCGTGATCGACGAAATCATGAAGTCGGGACTGCGCGGCCGCGGCGGCGCGGGATTCCCGACCGGCATCAAATGGAAGACGGCGGCGGGCGCTCCGGCTACGCCAAAGTACGTCGTCTGCAACGCCGACGAAGGCGACTCCGGCACCTTTTCCGACCGCATGATCATGGAGGGCGACCCGTTCGTCCTGCTCGAGGGGATGACGATCGCGGCGCTCGCCGTCGGCGCGACGCAAGGTTATATCTACCTGCGATCCGAGTATCCGCACGCGCGCCGCGCACTCAGCGAGGCGATCGCGATTGCCTATTCGAATGGCTATCTGGGCGCGAACATTCTTGGCACCGGCAAATCGTTCGAGTTGGAGATTCGGCTCGGCGCCGGCGCGTACATTTGTGGCGAGGAAACCGCGATGCTCGAAAGCATCGAGGGGCGCCGCGGGTTGGTCCGCTTCAAACCGCCGATTCCCGCACTCGAAGGATTATTTGGCAAGCCGACGCTGATCAACAACGTGGTCTCGTTAGCGACCGTTCCGATCATCGTCGAGCGCGGCGGCGAATGTTTCCGCGACTACGGCATGGGCAACTCGCGCGGCACGATACCGTTTCAGCTCGCCGGCAACGCGAAGCGCCCGGGCCTGATCGAGACTTCGATGGGCGTCACGCTGCGCGAAATTATCCACGACTACGGCGGCGGCACCGCCAGCGGCAGGCAGGTTCGCGCGGTGCAGGTGGGCGGGCCGCTCGGCGCATATTTTCCCGACTCGATGCTGGACGTGGCGCTGGACTTCGAATCAATCGCGGCGCGCGGCGGTATCCTGGGCCACGGCGGTATCGTCGTCTTCGACGACACCGTCGATATGGCGCGCATGGCGCGCTATGCGATGGAATTTTGCGCGTTCGAATCGTGCGGCAAGTGCACCCCCTGCCGAATCGGCTCGACTCGCGGCGCCGAGGTGCTCGACGACATTGTCAATCGCCGCCGTCCGCGCGAGAATCTAGAAGTGCTTCGGGATTTGTGCGACACGATGAAATTTGGCTCGCTATGCGCGCTCGGCGGTCTGACGCCGCTGCCGGTTCTGAGCGCGCTCAAATATTTTCCCGGGGACTTCGGTCTGACGCCGCGTGACGTTGAGTTCATCGGCGCGGACTTGACGATCTCGACCTCAGGAGCCGCCAGCAGCAATGCGCTCGCGTAACGACAGCGATTTCGCCACACCGCTTCGTCCCGGCGCCGCGATGGTTGCGCTGGAGATCGACGGCCGCGCGGTCGCCGTGCCTGAAGGCACCTCGGTGATTCGCGCCGCCGCCGAGGCCGGCATCCACGTCCCGAAATTGTGCGCGACCGACTCGCTCGAACCGTTCGGCTCATGCCGCCTGTGCCTGGTCGAAGTCGAGGGCCAGCGCGGCTACCCGGCGTCGTGCACGACTCCCGTGCGCGCCGGAATGAAGGTGCGCACCGAGAGTCCCGCGCTCGCGCGTCTGCGCCGCGGCGTGATGGAGCTGTACATTTCCGATCACCCGCTCGACTGCCTGACCTGTCCCGCCAACGGCAATTGCGAGCTGCAAGACATGGCGGGTGCGGTCGGCCTGCGGGAGGTGCGCTACCGCAGCGGCGGCGCCAACCATCTGCACGCGGAGAAGGATCAGTCGAATCCGTATTTCACTTTCGATCCGTCGAAATGCATCGTGTGCTCGCGATGCGTCCGCGCCTGCGAGGAAGTGCAGGGCACGTTCGCGCTGACGGTTGACGGGCGCGGATTTTCGTCGGTGATTTCGCCGGGACAGAACGGTCCGTTCTCGGCGTCCGAATGCGTTTCGTGCGGCGCCTGCGTGCAGGCATGTCCGACCGCGACACTGATGGAAAAATCTGTCGTCGAACTCGGCCAGCCGGATCACAGCGTCGTCACGACCTGCGGCTACTGCGGCGTCGGATGCTCGTTCAGGGCCGAGATGAAGGGCGACCTCGTCGCGCGGATGGTGCCGAACCCCAACGGTCAGGCCAATCACGGCCATTCATGCGTCAAGGGCCGCTTCGCGTGGGGCTACACGACGCATCCCGATCGCATCACACGCCCGATGATTCGCAAATCGATCGACGAGCCTTGGCGCGAGGTTTCGTGGCGCGAAGCAATCGACTATGCCGCGTCGGAGTTCAGGCGCATCCAGGAAGAGCACGGGCGCGGCGCGGTCGGCGCGATTACGTCCTCGCGATGCACCAACGAGGAAACTTTTCTTGTGCAGAAGCTGGTGCGCGCTGCGTTCGGCAACAACAACGTCGATACCTGCGCGCGCGTTTGTCATTCGCCGACCGGTTACGGGCTCAAGACCGCGTTCGGCACGTCGGCGACGACGCAGGATTTCGAATCGGTGATGCAAGCCGATGTGATCATGGTCATCGGCGCCAATGTCACCGAGGGGCATCCGGTGTTCGCGGCGCAAATGAAGCGCCGGATTCGGCAAGGCGCGAAGCTGATCGTTGCCGATCCTCGCGTCACCGAAATTGTGCGGCTGCCACACGTTGCGGCGTCGTATCATCTGCAGCTCCGTCCCGGCACCAACGTCGCGCTCATTAATGCGATCGCGCATGTAGTCGTGACCGAGGGACTTACCGACGAAGAGTTCGCCGCGACGCGATGCGACCCGCGTGAGTTCGCGGCGTGGAAAAAATTCGTTGCCGAGCCGCGCAACTCGCCTGAGTCGACGGAGAAAATTACCGGCGTGCCCGCCGACCAGGTTCGCGCGGCCGCGCGCCTGTACGCCGGCGCGCCCAACGGCGCCATCTACTACGGCCTTGGTGTCACCGAGCACAGCCAGGGCAGCACGATGGTGCTGGGTATCGCGAACCTTGCGATGGCGACCGGCAACATCGGGCGGCCGGGCGTCGGCGTGAATCCGCTCCGTGGCCAGAACAACGTGCAAGGCTCGTGCGATATGGGTTCGTTCCCGCACGAGTTCAGCGGCTATCGCCACATTTCCGATGAGACCGTGCGCGCGACCTTCGATGCGGCGTGGGGCGTGCTGGTTGATCCCACCCCCGGGCTGCGAATTCCCAACATGTTCGACGCAGCGCTCGAAGGCAGCTTCGCCGGCCTCTACGTGCAGGGTGAAGACGTCGCGCAGTCCGAGCCCAACGGCCATCACGTCGCGGCGGCATTGCGCGCGATGGAATGCGTCGTGGTGCAGGATTTGTTCTTCAACGAGACGGCGAAGTACGCTCACGTTTTTCTGCCGGGCTCGTCGTTCCTCGAGAAGAACGGCACTTTCACCAACAGCGAGCGGCGAATCTCGATGGTGCGCAAAGTCGCGGCGCCGCTGGCGGGCAAGGAAGATTGGGAAATCACCTGCGAGCTGGCGACCGCGCTCGGCTATCCGATGAAGTATTCGCATCCGTCGGAAATCATGGACGAGATCGCGCGGCTGACGCCCACCTTTTCCGGAGTCAGCTATGAAAAGGTCGAGCGGCTCGGCTCGGTGCAATGGCCCTGCAACGACAATGCACCCGCCGGCACTGCGACCATGCACGCAGATCACTTTGTGCGCGGCAAAGGCAAGTTCACGATTACCGAGTATGTACCTACTGAGGAACGCACTAACTCGCAGTATCCACTTATACTGACTACTGGCCGAATACTCAGTCAGTATAATGTCGGTACTCAGACGCGACGCACGCTGAACGCCGGGATGCATGCGGAGGATCGCCTCGAGATACATCCCAGCGACGCTGAACTGCGCGGCATCAACGACGGCGACTGGCTCCAGGTGCAGGCGCGCCGCGGTGCGACGCGATTGCGCGCGCTGGTGACGGAACGCATGCAGCCCGGCGTCGTCTACACCACGTTTCATCATCCGGAATCGCGCACCAACGACCTGATGACCGATCGCTCCGACTGGGCGACCAACTGTCCCGAGTTCAAGGTCACCGCGGTCGAGGTCGCGCCCGAAGCGAGCTCGGTGCAGGCGCACCACGTTAATGGATATTCTAACGGCGCGAACCAGGTAGCTATTCAAGACAATCACGCAACGGACATTCATCATCTCGTTATGATGGCGAATGATATCGGCGCTTACTTCGCCGGTTACCCGACCCACGACGAAGCCGTCGAAGGAATTGCAAACCATCTGCGTAACTTCTGGGAACGCCGGATGCGCGCCGACATCATCGATTATGTCGAAAACGGCGGCGCCGAGCTCACTCCGCTCGCGCGCGAAGCGGTCCGCGCAATCGGTGCGACGCACGCGGTTGAGGAAGACGTCGGCGAAGGATGAAGACCGGCCCCATCCACATCCAGCGTGAGGACGAGTCGAGCGAGACCAGTCGCGACGAAATCCGTCAGCATCGCGCCCTGAAATGGAATCGCGGAACGACTTCTGAACGCGACGAGCAGCTCGCGGTCGAAGAACCGCTCGAGATTCGGCTTGCAGGCCGGCGCTTCACGCTCACGATGCGCACGCCCGGGCATGACGAGGAGCTGGCAGCCGGTTTTCTTTTCGCCGAGGGCTTTATCAACGACGCGCGCGAGCTCGACGAGATTCGTCGCGTGCGCGGACGCAAGGGCGCGCCCGAACCCAACGCGATCGACATCATCCTCAACGTGCCCGCCGAGGGGATGCGCGCCCGCCTCAAGCGCAACTTCGTGATCAGTTCGAGCTGCGGCGTATGCGGCAAGACCAGCATCGACTCGATTCTGCGACGCGTCACGCCTGCTTCGGATTCCGCGCGCGTCGCACCGGCTACACTGCTCGGGCTCTCGGAGAAATTGCGCGCAGGCCAGTACGTATTCGCCGCGACGGGCGGCCTTCACGGCGCCGCGATCTTTTCACTGGACGGCACTATGCTCGCGATACGCGAGGATGTCGGGCGTCACAACGCCGTGGACAAGGTGATCGGCTTCGCGCTGACCAACGCGATGGTCCCGCTGAAGCATCATATGATGATGGTGAGCGGGCGCCTCAGCTTCGAAATCGTGCAGAAGGCCGCGGCCGCCGGCGTGCCGATTCTGGCCGCCGTGTCGGCGCCGTCGTCGCTGGCAGTCGAGCTGGCCGAAGAGATCGGCACGACGCTCATCGGCTTCCTGCGCGACGGCAGCTTCAACATCTACACGCGCCCCGACAGAATCCTCGCGCGTGAGTGAAACCGAAAAGTACGATCTGACTATTTACGCAGGGACCGCGTGGTACTACGCGCGCTATCGGCCGGTGTATCCGCCGTCGCTGGTGAGGATTCTGCGCGAGAATTTTCGACTCGACGGCACGGGCAGGCTGCTCGATCTCGGTTGCGGGCCGGGACCCGTCGCGATCCCGCTGGCGCATCTGTTCGACGAAGTGGTGGCGATGGATCCCGATGACGCAATGCGGGCCGAGGGCGAGCGCATCGCACGCGAGCGCGGCGTCAAAAATATCGAATGGCGATTCGGCGGCTCGAAAGATCTGTCGCCCGCGCTCGGCCAGTTCCGCCTCGTCACGATGGGCAATTCGTTTCATTGGATGGATCGCGAGGCCACACTCGACGCACTCTATCCGTTGGTGACGGCAGGCGGAGGGGTCGCAGTGGTGGGCGAGGGCGCTCCGATTCCACGTCCACCTCCGACGCCGTGGCGCGCCGCGATCAACCGCGTGCTGAAGCGCTATCTCCCGGACCGCGAGCAGTCGTGGGAGTATCCGGGGCCGCCGCCCGAGCAGCGTCACGAAGCGTACATCGCGCGTTCGCGCTTCAAGGATCTCGTCGCCTACCAGGAATCCTTCGACATCGAATGGACCGTCGACTCGATCATCGGCAACCTTTTCTCGATGTCGTACTGCAGCCGGCGCGTGCTCGGCGATCGCGTCGACGCCTTCGAGCGCGACCTCCGCGAGGCCGTGCTGGCCGTCGAGCCGTCGGGCATTCTGCGCGGCGAACCGCCGGAGTTTTTCGCGTTTATGGCCTGGCAGCGCTGACTCCCAACGGCTTCGACGCTCCTCTTGAGCGTGCTGTCCGCGCGGCGATACTCTGTATGATCATGTCGCTGTCCGCGAATTACCCGCGCAAACGCGCCCTCGAGCGCATCGCGCGCGAAAAAGTGCTTTACGCACGCCAGCCCGGCGGCGATATCTCGGTCTGCGTCATCTATCCCAACACCTACCGGCTCGGGATGGCCAACCTCGGCTTCCAGGCCGTCTTCCACATCTTCGAATCCGATCCGTCAGTCGCCGCCGATCGCGCATTCATGCCCGACGCCGACGAGCGCGACAGCTTCCGCGAGGGCGGCGAGCGCCTCGTCTCGTTCGAGCGAGGCCGCCCGCTGTCCGACTTCGACATCCTCGCATTTTCGATCTCGTTCGAGACCGACTATCTCAACGTGTTGAGCGTTTTGCGGATGGCCGGGATTCCCGCGCGCCGCGCCGACCGCGCTGGCCGCAACTTTCCGCTGATCATCGCGGGCGGCTCCGCCGTCTTTCTCAATCCCGAGCCGATTGCCGATTTCATCGACCTGTTTCTGATTGGCGAGGGCGAGGAGATGGTGCCCGAGTTCATCGAGCGCTGGGACGCGACGCGCGGATCGACCGATCAACTGCATCAGCTCGCGAGCGTGCAGGGCGCGTATCTTCCCGAGTTCTACACGCCCGTTTACGACGACGCTGGCCGCCTCGCGACCGTGAAGTACACCGGTCCCGGTTCCGCGCACGTCAATCGTCGCCTCATTCGCGACCTCAACCGCTTCGCCACTTCGTCGCTGATTCTCACCGAGGAATCCGTCTTCGGCGACATGTTCCTGGTCGAGGCGAGCCGCGGATGCCAGTGGGGATGCCGCTTCTGCGCGGCCGGTTTCATGTACCGGCCGATTCGTTATCGCGCGCCCGAGATGCTGATCGCCGAGGCCGAGCGCGGACTTGGCGAGCGCAAGGTGATTGGCCTCGTCGGCGCCGAGATGGCGAGCGTGCCGGGCGTCGCGGAGATCGCGTCGGCGGTCGTCGATCGCGGCGGGCGGTTGTCGCCGTCGTCGCTCAAGGCCGATTGCATTTCGCCCGCGCTCGCATCGGCGTTGGCGCGCGGCGGAAATCAAAGCGTGACGGTCGCGCCCGAGGCCGGCAGCGAACGGATGCGCAAGGTCATCAACAAAAATCTTACCGAGGCGGAAATCCTCGGCGCGGCCGAGATGATGCTGGGCGAGGGCGTCGGCAACCTGAAGTTCTATTTCATGATCGGCCTGCCCGAGGAGCGCGACGAGGATGTGCTCGCGATCGCCGACCTGGTCGCCAAGGTACTCGAACGCGCGCGCGCGCGGCGCACCCGGATTGGTTCGGTGACCGTGTCGCTCAACCCGTTCGTGCCCAAGCCGTGGACGCCGTTTCAGTGGGATCCGATGCAGGACGCGCGCGCGATCAAGCACAAGGTCGCGCTGCTGCGGAGTCGCCTTACCAAGCTGGGACAAGTCGAGCTCGACGCGGAATCGCCGCGCGAGGCGTACTTCCAGACGATGGTCTCGCGCGGCGATCGGCGCGTCAGCGGTATCCTCGAACGGCTCGAGGCCGCGGGCTGCGACAGCGCCGGGCCCATCTGGCACGAGCTGTCGAAGATTCATCGCGAGGTGGAGGCGGGCGAAAACTCTTCGCTGCCCGATCCCGACTTCTTCGTCACTCGCCATTACGCCGGCGACGAGCTGCTGCCGTGGGATTTTATCGATCATCATATTCACAAATGGTTCCTGCTCGCGGAGCGAAAGAAGGCGCATCACGAGCATCAGAGCCCGCCGTGCGACGTCGAGCGATGCACTGTGTGCGGGGCCTGCTAGAATAGAGCCTGCCAAGCTGAGGAGCGGAGGGAAGAGGAAGATGGTTCGTCGCAATTTTCGTTCAGTGCGGATGACGGGGCTGGTGGCCCTGGCGGTGGCGATGCTCGCGTGGTCGGCGGCGCCGTCGTTCGCGGCGGGAAATGGCGATGAAGACGTTCCCTCGACTTCGATCGTTCCCGCCGAGGTCCCGAGCGGCGCGCCGAGTGCGAGCGCTCCATCGTCGATGAGTCCTGCGCCGGAGCCTCATGCCGAGGGCGCGGTTGCTGTTCCCGCGAAACCAAGATCCGCGGTGCATCACGCGTCGAGCCACGCAATGGAAGTCGAACCCGCGCAGGCGCGGCTGAAGGTGCTCGAGGCCGCGCCGGTCTATTCCGCGCCGACGAAGGCCAGCAAAAAGATCGAAGAGCTGACGCCCGGAAAATTCGTCGAGGTGACGGGAACCACTCACTATTACCTGCAGGTGAATCTGAAGTCAGGGCAGACCGGTTACATCGATCCGTCGTCGGTTGAACTGGTCAAGCCTGCCGACAAGCTTTTCGTACTGACGCATGACGCGGCCGTGCTCGAAAAGCCGAATCGATGGTCGAAGAAACTCAACGAGGTGCACCAGGGCCATAACGTTCACGTCGTCGGCATCTCGCTGAATTACCTGCAAATCCGCATGAAGAGCGGGCTGCAAGGCTTCATCCCGACGACCGCGCTCGAGTAACCGCAACTCCCTCGAACGCGCCCCCGAATAATTCGCGCTCGACGATCCGCTGCCGTGTCGCTATAAGTTTCAGCTGGGGAGCATTTTGATGACGGAGCGGGAACGACAGGGTTGGGTCATCGTCGCGAGCCTTTTCGTCGTGCTCGTTTTCATTTTCGGATCCGGCTACAACACCGGCGGTCTGTTCTTCGCGCACCTGCTGAAATATTTCGGATGGCCGCGCGCGCAGCTCTCGACCCTCCAGGGCCTTGCGCTGCCGATTTCCGCGGGCCTCGCCGCGCCGCTGATCGGATGGCTGCTCGATCGCGTCGAGGCGCGGGTCGTGATGGTGGCGGGCGTGATCATGACCGGCACGTCGTTTCTCATCGCGAGCCGCGTCGATTCTTTCGGCCCGCTATTCGGCGCGTACGTCCTGCTCGGCGTCGGCATCGGCGCATCGACGCTGCTGCCGTGTTCGCTGGTGATCGCAAACTGGTTTGGTGCGCGGCGCGGACTGGCGATGGGGCTCGCGTTCGCGGGCACCTCGCTCGGCGGCGCCGCGATGACGATGGTCGGCAATTTCGCGATCGCGCGCGGCGGCTGGCGCGCCGGTTACATCGCACTCGCGGTCCCGATGTTCATCGTCGTCATCCCGCTGATAATCATCGTCGTGCGGACGCGGCCGCCGCAGGCCGAGGGAGTCAGCGTCGCGCGCGCCAGCGACGCATTGCCGGGATTCGAGCTGCGCGAAGCAGTCCGATCGCGATCGTTCTGGATGATTTCCGCGGCGCAATTCTTTTTCGCCGCCGTCTCGGCCGGCGCGGGCTTGCATCTGATCACCTACCTCACCGAGCTCGGCTACACGCCGTCGTTCTCGGCCGGCATGATGAGCCTCGTGCTGGTGTTCGCGGCCGTCGGCAAGCTCGCGATGGGCCTGTTTGCCGATCGCGTGAGCGCAAGAATCGCGCTCACGTGCAATTTTCTGCTCGCCTGCGTCGGCATGCTGCTGATCTTCGGCGCCGCGCGAACCGCGGTGCTGATTCCGTTCGTGCTGATTTGCGGATTGACGTTGGGCGCGCCGCTGGTGCTGATTCCGATGCTGGTGGCGGAGTCGCTCGGGCTCAAGCGCTTCGGCTCAATCGGCGGCATCTCGGGCATGTTCAACACGGTCGGCGCGTTCGTCGGGCCGGTCGGCGCGGGCAAGATTTACGATCTCACCGGCAGCTACGTCCCCGCATTCGAGGTCTTCGTCGTCATGTGCCTGCTGGGCGCAGCGGTCTCGATCTCATGCCGCACGCTGGAAGCAGAGCAGTCGCGGCAGACCGGCGCCGCCGTGCCCGCTACCGCATAGAACTTCTTTTGCGTGACGGACTGCTCTCCGGCGTCGGCTCGGGGAGTTCGAACAGCAGCCGGTAGAGGCCGCCTTTGCCGAGCGCCAGCTCGATCTCCTGCATCAGGAGATAGAAAAACACGACCATGCTGATGAGCAGCACGAGGCCGATGAAGCGGTCCATGTTGGCGTTGGCGATCAGGCTGTCGACGCCTTCGCTGAAGCTGTGCGCCTTGCGAGCCGCCTCGAAGACCTTCTCGCCAATCCCGAAGACGAGGACCGCGAACGCGTAGATGAAGGTTTTGCCTGCGATCGCCACGATGCGCCGATGAGAGCTGAGGTTGTGGCCGGACTCCGCCCAATCAACCAGCAGAATCACTTTGCCGACTACCAGGGCCGCAATGGCGGCGCGGGCGAAGGCGGAGAATTCAATCTGGTATCGCGAGACGAAGAGCTTGAACAGCACGCCCACCAGCATGAAAGCGACGAAGAAGAAGAGCACCGTCGGCGCCATCTCGAAGAACAGTCCAACCAGCCAACGCTTGATTGATTGCAAACTCATGCGGGCACTATTCCAAGAAGCCTGCTGAAAAAATACTGCTGGAGCTAAAATCGCGACTTCGAATCGCAGTGTCAATTGCGCCCGAGGGCGAGGATCGCGTGGACTTTTGCGCCGATGTCCGGTGCGTTCGCGACATCGGTGATGATCGCGGTGGCGTCGGCGCCGGCGGCGAGAGTCTCCGCGACGCGCGCTTCGGTGATACCGCCGATCGCGACGATTGGAATTCTCACCGCGGCGCGTATCGCGCGAAGATTGTCGAGGCCCATGCCGGCGGCGTTGTTCTTCAGTCCGCCGGGATACATCGGGCCAAATCCGATGTAGTCCGCGCCGCCGACTTCCGCTGCGTGCGCCTGTTCGACGTTGTGGGTCGAGATTCCGATCATCATGCCGGGGCCGGCGATTCGCCGAGCCGCCTCGAGCGGAAGATCGGTCTGCCCGAGATGGACTCCGTGCGCCTCGGCGAGCATCGCGATATCGACCCGGTCATTTACGATGAGAATCGCGCCGCGCTTGCGGCACATATCGGCAACTGCGCGTGCGATTGCGAGAAAATCGCGCCCGCGCGCGTCCTTGAGCCGCAGTTGCATGATTCGTGCGCCGGCGTCGAGCAGGATTTCTGCGAGCATGACCGGCTCATGTCCGCCGGCCGTATCGACCATCGCGTAAAAGTGCGAGGGCAGCCGCGTCATGCGGACGGGAATTTGGTCAGTACGATCTTGTGGTCGGTGATCTTTTTGCGCAGCGTGTTGCGGTTGAGCCCGAGCATCCGCGCCGCCCGCACCTGGTTGCCGCCGGCCCGCTTGAGTGCGAGTTCGACCAGTGGGCGCTCGATTTCCGCGACCAGCCGATGGTAGAGGTCGCGCGGCTCTTCGCCGCCGGGCGAATCGAACCATCCCGCGATGCGCACCGAGATGATATCGCCAAGCGACGCGCCATCAGCCGTCGCGACCGCGCCGGGGCCGGCGCCGCCCGGGCGTGAAAGCTCGATATCGTCGCCGCGAATCGTCGATCCCGGCGCAAGCAGTGCCGCGCGCATCACGGCATTTTCGAGCTCGCGCACATTGCCCGGCCATTCGGCGGACTCAAGCTTGACGCGCGCCTCGGGGCTGATGGTGTTGGCGCGCGCGCCCATCTCCTGGACCGCCTTCGAGACGAAGTAGTCGGTCAGTTCCGAGATATCCTCGCGCCGCTCGCGCAGCGCCGGCATCTGGATCGGAATCACGCGCAGCCGGAAGTACAGGTCCTCGCGGAACTTGCGCGCGGCGACCAGCGTCTCGAGGTTTTGATTGGTCGCCGCTATGACGCGCGCCTTGAGCTTGAGCGTCTCGACGCTGCCGACGCGGTTGAACTCGCGCTCCTGCAGCACGCGCAGCAGTTTGGGCTGCAACTCGACCGGCAGGTCGCCGATCTCGTCGAGGAAGATGGTGCCGGTGTCGGCCATCTCGAATTTGCCGGCGCGCCGCTCGGACGCTCCGGTGAACGAGCCGCGTTCATGCCCGAACAGCTCGCTCTCGAGCAGGCCGTGAGGGATTGCGGAGCAGTTGACGGCCACGAACGGCGACCGCCAGCGCGCTGATTTGAAATGGATTGCGCGCGCCACCAGCTCCTTGCCGGTGCCGCTCTCGCCGCTGAGCAATACGGTCGCGTCGTTGGTGACGACTCGCCCGATCAACTTGTAGACTTCCTGCATCGCCGGGCTGCGGCCGATTATTTCACCGCCGACGAGCTGACGATTCACCTCGTCCTTGAGCCGATTGAGATCAGCGGCCTGGACGCCGACTTCCACCGCGCGTTTGACCGCTGCCGCGACCAGGTCGAGGTTGGCGAAGGGCTTGGTCAGGTAGTCGTGCGCGCCGCGCTTCATCGCTTCGACGGCGTTGTTCATCGTGCTCGCGGCGGTGATCACTATGATGAGCGTGCGGACCGTTTCGCTGTGCGCGGCGGAGAGCACGTCGAGTCCGCCGGTGCCCGGCATGATGATATCGAGCAGCGCGACGTCGAATTTGTTGGTGCGCAAGGCGGCCAGCGCGGCGCCGCTGTCGACTGCCTCCTCGACGCGATGGCCGTCGGCTTCGAGCCGATGCCGCAGGACGAGGCGAATGGCGGGATCGTCGTCCGCGATGAGAATGGCGGGGCCGGTGCCGGGTTCTTTCAAACGCTCGACGTAATTTTGATTGGTTGCGCTAGCGCCCATGGTGGTAGTGCTCACGGGCTACAATCGTAACAGCAAGTTCGATCTTGTCGCCAATGGGCTGAGCTTCGTACAAGGTGGTCTCGATTGTAGCGGATAGAGAGCCCCATTCGCAGCCATGCGAAAGGTGGAATTCTGCGGGTTCGATTGGCCGAGAATAGCCGGAATTATCCATAAGGCTGAACAGTTCATCCCTATTATACAAGGCGTTTGCGTAACCTGGTCGAGGTTCTGTCTCCTCTCCCTGTAAGGGAGAGGATGAAGGTGAGGGTCCTTGTCCAGCGCGCATTTTTCGCGCGCGATTCAAGATTCTGCGAACGAACGATCCGAGCGCCTAACCCCTTCCCCCTTCCCCTGGTGGAAGGGGAACCGGATGGAGGGAAG
>JBEKLS010000076.1:0-19206 GCA_050010075.1 Binatus sp. (SeqCode)
ACGCCCGCCGCAACGATCTTTGGCAGTTCGCCCGCTCTCACCCGCCTGACCAGTGCGGCTCGACTATGCGGGGTGGTGCGCGCATTGTGATGAATGTCCATCCGGGGAGACCTCCTGAGTCGCTGTTGAGTTCGCACCTTTCACCTTCCCAGCGTCCTCCCGGAGGGACAACCTATTGAAACATCACAGTTAGGTCGCCCGCATCGTTCGCGATTCCTGCACTGTCGAGATCAGAAATGGAGCGCTGCGCGATTTCGAAACCGGAACCGGCTTCGCTGACGCGAAGCTGTCCGAGGTCCTTCCTCCCCTCGCGATGCTCGGGTCGTCAGGATGACAGCATGGCTCGCGTTGCTCGCTTCGTCAGGATGACGGATCTGTCTCGCGTCGCTCGCTCCATCAAAATGAGAGATGAGCTTCGCGCTGCCCACGTACTACCGCGGCGGCATTCGCAGCGCGCCGTCCAGCCGAATTGTCTCGCCATTTAACATCTCGTTTTCGACGATGTGGCGCGCGAGCGCCGCGTACTCCGACGGCTTGCCGAGGCGCTGCGGGAACGGAATCTGCGCCGCGAGCGCCTTGCGATTCGGCTCGGGCAATCCCGCCAGCATCGGAGTCTCGAAAGTTCCCGGCGCGATCGTGCAGATGCGGATGCCGAGCGACGCGAGGTCGCGCGCGATGGGCAGCGTCATCGCCACGACGCCGCCTTTCGACGCCGAATAGGCGACCTGCCCGATCTGTCCGTCGAACGCCGCGACTGACGCCGTATTGATGATCACGCCGCGCTCGCCGTCGGCACCCGGCTGATTTTTCGCCATCTGCGCGGCGGCGAGTCGCGTCACGTTGAAAGTTCCGATGAGATTAACCGCGATCACCTTGCTGAACAGGTCTAGCGGATGCGGACCGTCCTTCGTGACCGTGCGCATCGCACGCCCGATGCCGGCGCAGTTCACAGCGATATGAATCGATGCGAACTTCGCGACCGTTTTTGCGATCGCGTCAGTCACCTGGTCCGCGGAGGCGACGTCGGCCTCGACGAACAGCGCATTTGCGCCGAGCGACTCGGCAACCTTCGCGCCCGGCGACGCCGGCAAATCGAGAATCGCGACCTTTGCGCCCGCTCCGGCGAATTCGCGCACCGTTGCTTCGCCAAGTCCCGAGCCGCCACCGGTCACCAGCGCCACCGCATTTTTGAGATTCATAAATCAACCTCGCGAAAAGTGAATGCTGCAAACGCGAAAACGTTATGATTGCAGGCGCGATTATGCAACTCGCCGGAATTACGGCGCTGCTGCCTGCTCGGAGTCCGACGAGCGCGGCCTCTCAATCATTCGCCGGGCGGCGGCGACGGCGTCGCTCGAGCCGGCCAGTTCCAGGATGTCGCCGGCGCGCAGGACTTCCTCGCCGGTTGGCACGACGACTTCAGAATCGCCGCGCTCTATAGCGACAACCACCGCGCCGCTGTTGGTGTGCAGGTCCAGCTCGGCCAGGCTTTTGCCGATGCCTTCGCTGTCGGCGTTCAGGCTGACCGGGGTGATCATCCCGATGCCGGGAACCTCGTACGACTGCGCGCCCTCGGCGCCGGCGTGCGCGCCGCGCAACGCAAAGCCCATCAGGCGGGTGGCGTTGCGAATCTGGCCCTGCATCTGGCGCGCGCTTCGGCCCACGACGATTATCAACAGCCCGATCGTGATTACGATGATTCCGATTCCCTCGACCGGCTGCATGAACGGCTGAACGATTGCGAGCAACGGCACCGCGGCGACCAGCAGAATCGTGATCTGCAGCAACTCGATCAGCGCGCCGACCGCGGGCGCTCCATGCGGCGCGAGATCAGCGAAGGCGCGCGACGCCATCGCCGTCGCGAGGCGGCGCGACGCGAAATACAACCCGGCCGCAGGCGCGGCGCATAGCAGCAGCGCGAACGCGTCCACGAACAGACCGGCGGAAAAGTACGTCAGATGCTCCATGCTCGAGACGGTGGTCGTCACGTCGAGCGGATCGAGTTCGTTGAAGATCAGAATCCCTGCAATCACAACCGCGCTCGACACGATGGCGGCGATCGGCCATCCGATGGAATTAGCGTCGCGGGTGGATTGTCCCGCGTTGCGGATGCGCTCGAACCATGAGTCGTAGAGCGCTTCGAGCACCTTGAGCGGCCGCGGCATTCGCGCAGAAACAAATTCGGCGACCGGAATCGAGCCGCGAATCATGTACGGCGTCAGGAAGGTGGTGACGGCCGAGACCGCGACTGCCAGCGTGTAGAGAAAGTCGCGGGTCGCACCCGTCTTGAGCCCGGCGCCGGCGATGATGAACGAGAACTCGCCGATTTGCGACAGGCTCATGCCGGCTTCGATCGAGGTCTTGGTGCCGACGCCGCTCAGAATCGAGGCGAACGTCACGCCAACGATTTTTCCGCCGAGCACGGCGGCCGTCAGCACGATCAGCGCCTGCCAATGCTCCGCGATGAGCTGAGGATCGATCATCATGCCGACCGAGACGAAAAACACGGCGCCGAAGATGTCGCGCAGCGGCTCGACCAGATGCTCTATTTGCTTGGCCTCGCCGGATTCCGCTACCAGCGACCCCGCCAGGAACGCGCCGAGCGCGACCGAATAGCCAGCGTGCTCGGCCAGGATCGCGAAGGCGAAACAGAGGCCGACCGCAGCGACGAGAGTTGTCTCGGGCCGGCCCATCCGCACGATGAATCGTATTACGGGCGGTACCACGATGAGGCCGGTGCCGACGAAGGCAACCAGGAACAGGATCAGGCGCGCCATCGTCACCGTCAGCAGCGACGCCGACACGCTCGCGCCCGATGCCAGCGTGGTGAGAATCGCGAGCTCGACGACGGCGGTGAGATCTTCAGCGAGCAGAACGCCGAAGACGAGCTCGCGCAGGCGATCGGAGACGGGAGTTTCCTGGTATGCCTTGGCTACGATGGTGGTGCTCGAGATGGAAAGTATCGCGCCGGTGAAGATGCTCTCGAGCGGCGTCCATCCGAGCGCGCGGCCGCATACGTAGCCGAGCCAGATCATGAAGCCGACCTGCACGGCAGTGATGAAGCCTGAGGTCGGGCCGAGGCGAATCAGCTTGCGCACGCTGAACTCGAGCCCGAGCGCGAACATCAGCAGGATGACGCCGAGTTCGGAGAGTGTGTGGATACGATCGAAGTCGGCGAGCAGAGGAATCGGTAGATGAGGGCCGACGATCATGCCGGCGATGAGGTAGCCGACGACGACGGGCTGTCGAATCTTCTGAAAGATGATGGTGGTGACGGCGGCAACGCACAGCACCATCGCGAGATCTTCAAGGAAATTGTGTGAAGTTATTGCCAGCACAACCGCGTCGTCGGCGCATTTTAGCCGTTAGCAGAGTGCGCACGCGAGAGCACTATGGCGATGCTCAGAACTTGCGGACTGGCGATGACGATGTGGCTTGACGGTGGGTTCTCTGCAAGAACATAAATCGGCGATCTTTGAAAATCGAATGAAAAAGTCCCGACCAGCCTTGCGCGAAGAATGGAACATCAACCCTGACGAAGCGTATATGCGCTCGGTCGTGACGATCCTCACCAGGAAACCCACGCCGAATACCTACAAATTCGCGGTGATTCGCGCGCTTGCCGATGGCGTGCTCGGACGCCGTTTTTCGGGCAATGATCCGATAGTCAGCGGGGTTAAATCCGAGGTCGTTTCCTTCGAACAAATTGCCAAGCGTATCGTCGGCTACTATTGGCACATCGTCACGGATTTCAGACTGCGGCAGAGCATAGACCCCGTAGATGAACCGAATGTGATGCAGTTAATCAGGGACGAGAACGCCGATCTGGCTCTCAAACCGCATCTCGAGTACTGGCGCTATCTGCAAGAGTATCCAGAACGTCACGATTCTTTGGTTGCGCGATGTTGTGATCCGCGCAGTTCTCTTATCAAAACGATTTCCCGTCTGAACACAGTGACTTACTATCCGATTGATCCGAAGCTCTTCGAGGTACGTGGGCGCGATATTCACCTAAAGAAAAGCGCCGTCGAATTTTTGATTCGCTATCAGCAAACCGTCGCGCAGCTCGCAATCGGCAACTGGGTCTCCTTCACGGAACAGTTAACGTCGTCGCCCAGACTGTACTACAAGATCGGAGGCGACAACCCAGGAACCTCTGCACTTTGGAACGAGAATCAGAGAAGAAAGTACTCGCAAATTTTGGACGAACTTTGGGGCGCCGTCTGCTTCTATTGCGGGCGGACATCCGTTGAGGCTCCACTCGCGGTTGGTCGCGCAATCCCGCTTATGTATGTCTATCAGGACCGCTTCTGGAATCTGGTTCTCAACTGCGATACCTGCAGTGCGGCCAAAGGAGAGCAAACGCCTCCCGACTTCTGCGTCGAACGGCTCATCGCAAGGAATCGAGAACTGCTGTCGTTGATTGAGAGATCAGATCGTGGCCTCGGCAAGAGGGATATCCACGAATTGAACCACTACGGTTCCGGCATCGCAGAGCATATTCGAGGTCTAATCCAGGGAAGCCGGGCGGACGGGTTCAGCACTTGGTCGGGCCCGGAGTGCGTGACGAGCAAATAGGCGATTGCGATGACCTTTCGGTCCGAGGCCGGTGCTACTGCTTGAACACCACCGGCGGGCCGCTTACTCGCTTTGCTTTCAGCGCGACTGTCACCTGGACGCGGTCGGCGATTCTGATGAACGGAATGCCGCTGTTCATGCCGTAGTTCTTGCGGTCGAAGGCCATTACCCCCCTGATCTCACCTGAGCCGGTGCCCTTGCCGGACACTGTAAGCGTCAGCTTCTCGGTGTTGGTAACTCCGCGGATCGTAAAGTTGCCGTCCACCTCGAAAGTGTTGGGACCGGTCTGCACAAGTTTCGTTGATTTGAAGGTGATCAACGGATTGTTGGCGACGTCGAAAAAGTCCGGGCCCTTCAGCTTGCTGTTCTTCAAGCCGCTGCCGGTATCCACGGTGGCGGCCTGAATCTGGACCGCCAACACCCCACTCGTCACTTCGGGCGAGGCAAATGTCAGCGTCGCGTTCCACTTGTCGAACTTGCCCTTGATCGCCACCGACGCATCGACTTCGAACAAAATCGAGCTCTCTACCGGCGTGATCTCGAAGACAGGAACTCCCTGGGCCCGGCTGATCGACGGCAGCAAAGCAGTCACCAAGATGCAGATGAAGGCTAATCGCATGGCGCTCATGGGTCAGGCCGCGATGTCCGCGACGCGCGGCATCACCTTGGTCCAGAACAGCTCGATCGTTTTCATCAGACGATCGTGCGGCATCAGGCCGTTGTACATCCACGCGAACACCCATCTGATCGGCAGGCGCTTGAGCAGATGCTCGACCTGGCGCGTGACGGTGTCGACGGTGCCGACGAACGCCAGGCCGTTGCTCCACAGGTCGGCGGGCTCGCCGGTTTTCGGATCGTCGAGGCCCTTGGAAAATCCAAACGGCTCGAACCATTCATGGCCGCAGAAGTAACCGCTCTCGCGCCAGATCTGGCGCGCTTCATCGTCGCTGTCAGCGATCACGATATCGCGCAGCACGCCAACCCCTTCGCCGAGCGGCTTGTGCGAGACCTCCGCATACACCTCGCAAAGCTGATGCTCGAGCGATGGATGCAGCGGCGGCAGAATCGCGGTGACGCCCTCCTGCGCGCACCATCTGATACTGCGCTCGGACGACGCGAACGGCTGAAAAATTGGCGGATGCGGTTTCTGCACGGGCTTGGGCACGACCGAGACCGCGCGCACGATCCCGTTTTCAATACCGCCGCCCCACTTCGCGGTCGCGTTGAGCTGCCATGGCGTTTCGCCGGGCGGGATACGCCAATACTTGCCCTGGTAGGAAGAAAAATCCTGCGTCCATGCCTGTTTGATGATGCGAAAATTTTCCTCGAAGGCCGCCCGGTTCGCATTGTCGATTTCGTCGTGCTGATGCGGTAGCGCGCCGTGAATGCCGTGCGTCTGCTGCGCCATGATATCGACCCATCGGCGCTGATAGCCGCGCGCGAAGCCGGCGTTGGCGCGGCCGCCGCTCATATGATCGAGCATCGCGATATCCTCGGCGACGCGCAGCGGATTTTGCGACGGCAACACGATGCCGAGCTGGCCGACGCGCAGCCGCTTGGTCTGCATCGCGATGTACAGGTCGAGCAGCACGGGATTGTTCGACAGCTCGAAGCCTTCGACGTGAAAATGATGCTCGGTGAAACTGATCGAGTCGTAGCCGAGCTCGTCGGCAAGGCGCGCCTGCCCGGTGATGTCGTGCAGCATCTGGTCGTACAGGTGGCCCTGCAAGCCGACGCGCCCTTTTTCGATGTCGGCTTTGTTGCCGACCGACGGTAGATAGAAGAGCGAAACTTTCATAAACACCTCGCGCGCCGCGGACGCGTCCCGACTGTAGAACTCCTCGATAGAAAACGGCAAACGCGCAACCTAACCCCTAACCCCTTCCCCTGGTGGAAGGGGAACCGGATGGAGAGATCCTTCCGTTAAAACTTCCTAACAGGGACGAAGTCCCGCATCTTTTCTTAATACTGGGTGCAGGGGTCACCCCTGCCCAAGGAAGCGTGAAACCCACGGAGGGGTTTCACATTAGATTCTTCCTTTGCCGATCCGCGCGCGTCGGCGCTATAGTCGCCGCCATCGGAGGTTACATCGATGTCGCAACAGCAACTCCAGCAGATAATCCAGATGCTCAAGGCGCAGCCGATCGCGGGCCGTCCCACGGTCCAGGAGACGCGCGCGAATTTCGAGCAAATGGCGGCGCTGTTTCCGGTCGCGGCCGACGTCAAGTGCGAGCCCGTGAATGCGGGCGGAGTGAAGGCGGAATGGGTGACGGCGCCCGGCGCTGACGCGGGACGCGCGGTGCTTTATCTGCACGGCGGCGGCTACGTGATCGGATCGATCAATACGCATCGCGATCTGGCGGGGCGAATTTCGAGCGCGGCAAAGGCGCGCGTTCTGCTGATCGATTACCGGCTCGCGCCCGAGCATCCGTTTCCTGCCGCGGTCGAGGATTCCGTCGCCGCGTATCGCTATATGCTGGCGCAAGGGCTGAAGGCTTCGCGCATCGTGGTGTCGGGCGACTCGGCCGGTGGCGGTCTCACGGTCGCGACGTTGGTTGCGATTCGCGACGCCAAGCTGCCGACGCCTGCTGGTGGCGCGTGTCTCTCGCCATGGACCGATCTGGAAGGGCTCGGCGATTCGATGAAGACCAAGGCGGCGGTCGATCCGATGGTGCAAAAGGAAGGGCTGCTCGAGATGGCTGCGCACTACCTGGCCAAGCAGGATCCGCGCAGTCCGCTGGCGGCTCCCTTGTATGCGGACCTTGCAGGCCTGCCGCCGCTGCTTATCCAGGTCGGCACGGCGGAGACTCTGCTCGACGACTCGACGCGGCTGGCCGAACGCGCGCGCAAGGCGGGCGTCAAGGTCACGCTCGAGCCGTGGGAAAACATGATTCACGTCTTCCAGGTTTTCGCGCCGATGCTCGAAGAGGGGCAGCAGGCGATCGACAAAATCGGGGAGTTCGTCCGCGCCAACGCCGCGTAAGACTGGGGCGTCGATCGGCGATCGCATCGCGGCGCTGGATTGGGCGCGCATCGAGCGCGATCTCGACGCGCAAGGCTACGCGACGACCGGCGGAGTACTGCGCGCGCATGAATGCGCCGAGCTGATCGCGCTCTACCCGGAGCGCGATCGCTTTCGCAGCCGGGTCGTGATGGAACGCCTTGGCTACGGCGCGGGTGAGTACAAGTATTTCGCGCGCCCGATGCCGTCGATAGTCGAGGAGATGCGCGCGACGATTTATCGCGAGCTCGCGGCGACGGCGAATCGATGGGCGGAGCGGATGCGCACGCGCGATTCGTATCCACAATCGCTGCCGGAATTTCTGAAAATATGCGCCGATCACGGGCAGACCAAGCCGACTCCGCTAATCCTTCGCTACGAACAGGGTGGCTACAACTGCCTGCATCAGGATTTGTACGGCGAGGTTGCGTTCCCGCTTCAATTCACCTGCGCACTCAGCCGGCGCGGGCGTGACTTCGAGGGCGGAGAATTATTGCTCGTCGAGCAGCGGCCTCGAGCACAGTCGCGCGGCGAGGCGATCGCACTCGATGCGGGCGAGGGCATAATCTTCGCCAACCGCTATCGTCCCGCGGCCGGCGCAAAGGGATACCATCGCGTGAACCTGCGTCACGGCGTCAGCTCGATCAAATCGGGCGTCCGCTACGCGATGGGCATCATCTTTCACGACGCCGCGTAGCCGGCGCGCGAATTTCAGCACGACCTAGGGGTTATGCTCATCGGCCGCGCACTTGCCGTCGGAGCAATCGCAAGTCGCGCCCTGGTTGTCGGCACGCCACTGCCCGCAGAAGTCGGTGCATGCGGTCAGATTGTCGTCCGTACCGTAGAAGCCCTTGCATCCAGGCGCGGCGGTAGGCGTCTTCGGGTTGCTGAAGTCGGCGTGACGATCGCGATCAGCCGCGTACGCGAGCCCCACCACCGCGATCGCGAATAGCCCCGACATGATGATCTTTCGCATCTATTTTTTCCCCTATGCACGAAGCCCCCAAGCCGCGCGCAAGAATCGTTCGAAAGTATCAACCCCCTGCCCTATTCACAAACCAAGCCTCGCCACCGCCGCGCGAGCAGAGTCGAGGGCGCAGAAATATCAGTATTTGCTGTTACGCAGATAACTTATTTTCGAACGGGCTTTTCATCGCAGAGAGCCGCGTTCTGTGGCGGGGATGCCGTAGGGGCCGAAGACTTCGGCGCGGTAGTTGTCTTCGCGCGAGGCTCTCAGCAGTGCTTCGAGGTCGCGCAGGACTCTAAGCTGCGCGCGGACGTAATCTACCTGCCGCTCGACTTCGTAGCGGCGGCCTTCGACGTACGATGCGAAGGCTTCGGCGGAAAGATCACCGCCGTGCAGAGCCTCAGCCGCGGCGGCTGCTGCCAGCCGGCCCGTTCTCAGCGCGAATTCATTGCCCTGCCCTGTTATCGGCGAGAGATATCCCGCCGCGTCTCCCACCAGCAGCAGACGGTCTCGCGCTACTGCGCTGACCCGGTATCCCAACGGCGCCATCGACCATTGCCGCCCAACTCGCGGCTCGCGCATCACGCGCTCGTACAGCCATGGATCGTGCTGCTGCGCGATCGATTCATAGAACTCGATCGCGCCAAGACGGTCGGTCTGCTTTTCGGCAAGATCCGCTTCGAGGATGTATCGATACAGGCCGTCCCGAATGCGCGAGCCGCTGATCATCGCGCCGCGCGCGCCGTACAGATGGCGGTCCCACGTATTCAGCGGGGTGCCGTCGAACGACTTGAAGAAAACCGCGACGCCGATTTGCGAGAACTCCGGATCTTCGGACTTGAGATTCAACGCTCGCAGAGACGGTGCGTAGCGGCCGCCGGCGTCGATGATCATGCGCGCCGAATGCGGCTGGCGGTCGGCGGTGATTGCTATTGCCGCATCGCCGCGAAATTCCAGGTCGACCACCCGCGCGTTCCACGACAAGCGCCCGCCCGCCTCGACCAACCGACGGCGCAAGGCGGCGTTGAAGCCGCCGCGATCGACCTGCACGGGACAAGTGGCGCTCGGAATCGGATGGTACGTCCACGACAGATCGGGATAGACGTTGCGGAAGCCGGTGATCCGGTCGAGCACCCATTCACCTTCGAACCTGACGCCCAACTGGTCGCATTCTTTTTGCGTCGGTACGACCAGCACCTCGCCCGACGTGATATCCTCGCCGTCCTCGCACTCCTTGCGCTCGAGTGCGAGCACGTCGAGACCCGCATCGGCGAGCCTGATAGCGGCCGCGCAGCCGGCAGGCCCCGCGCCAATTACGATAACGTCTGCGTCGAGATTCATCCCGGATGGATACTACAGAGGATCGATCGGATGGCCGAGTTGATCGGATATCGCCTCTGCCAGGCGGGGAAACAGTTCGTGGCCGTCCTTGTCGTCCAGCCACAGACTGCGCGCCGCGTCCCAACCGTAATGGTATCCGTGCGACCCGGCTGCCAGCCACATCTGCTTCATCTGCGATTGGCGCGACAGGATAAATTTCGCGCCCGCTGCAAACTCGATCGTCACGACGCCGTCAGCCGTCGTGTAGTCCACTTCGTCGGGATCGAAATCCTCGAGCCACTTCGCGACCTTGCTCAGGGCGGCGTCGGAACGCTCGCGAAATTCGTTGTCGTCCATATTGAAATTGTATCAACCGCCAACCCCGCGCGGCAGGGGCAAATCGCTTCTGCTTTTGACAAGACACTCGCGATGAGGTCAAGCTGTGATCGTATGGCGATGCGGGAAGCTCAGATCGACGCGCTGGCGACTCATCTCGTGCAGGGACTGATCGATCGCGGCCTGATCAAACCCAAGGGCGACGTGAAAGATCTCGTTGCGTGCGTGGTCGAGCTGATGTCGGCGAATTTCGAGACCGAGGCGCAGATCGACGAAGAGGCCGACAAGATGGCGGAGGTGGAAGCGCGGCGCGACACGCGCCTGGACGTCACGCGGCTGCGCAATTTGATTCGGCAGCGGCTGGCCGAGAAGAAGAACTTCACGCTCTGAAGTATCGATGAAACTCACCGAAGCACGAGTTCTGTACCTGGCGCGCGAATCGCTGGCAAAATTGCGCGACGAGGGCCTGGCCGAGATAGCGAACTTTCCGCTCGCGCTGCGGCAGGCGCGCGAAATCGTCGCGCAGTTCAACGAACAGGGCGACGAGATCGACGCGATCGTGCGGCGCAAGATCAATTCGATCAAACGCGGCATCGTCGAGGGCTCGAATGAGTGGACGCTGCTCTACAAGCGCTACCGCGACGAGGAGATGAGGAAGAAAGGCCCGCAGCGGTGAGAGCACCCGGACAAAGAACAGAATAGATTCGGTCTTCGCTCTTCTGATTCCCTCCTCCCAGATGGGAGGAGGGTTAGGGTGGCGGACGATTTGCCGCGCGGATAATTGGTGCGCGGCATTTCCGACGCGTCGCAGAATTTCAGAACAACAAGGTCCTCCACCCGCCGCTCGAAGACGAGTGGCGGCCTCCCCCCACTTAGGGGGAGGCAATTCAATTCGATCAATGCTGCGGCTTCTTGGCGTTCTGCTTTTCCTGCTCTTGCTGGTAGACCTCGTCCATCTTTGGCTCGAGGGCTTCGTAGAATTCCTTGATGTGCCCGATGTTGGAGCCGAGGTCACCCGGGAAGTAGCGCATTAGGGAAGTATTGTCGGGACGCGCGAGGCCCGAGCGCGAGCACACTTCGATATCGCCCGACGGGTCGATCGTAATCCTCACGTCGTCTTCCAACTTGAAGTAGCGCGGCGTGTAGATGCAATCGACGGTGTAGGCGTTGGAATCAGCGTTGACGATTCTCCAGCCGCCGAGCGAGTTGACGGTATCCTGCGACAGCTTGAACAGTTCCTGGCGCGGGATGCCCGGATAGCCGCGTCGAATCAATTCGGGGAAGACGTCGTCCAGCGGCGCCGGCTTTGCACCATCGATAACGTTACGGGTCATCTGGGGCTCGGCGGGCTCCTGCTCTTTTTTTGCCCGCTTGGGTGGCGCAGTGCCGGCCGGTTCCCCCTGCGGTTTCGTCGGATCGCACGTCACCGCACTGGAGCCGGTTGAGCTGGCAGCCGCGGAGTTCATCGTGACGAAGCGCACGACGCGCTGTCCGATGCCGGGTCGCTCGAAAATCGTTTCGTCGTTCAGGATCATCGTCACGCCGGCGGCAATTATCGCCACGGCGACGACGAAGATCGCGAGACGGACCAAGAGCGAGAAAATTCGGCGCAGCGGCGGAACGAAAAGCAGCACCGCGAGTACGACAATGGCAATGACAAGTCCTTCGGACTGCGTGTTCATATAAAATCCCCGTTGGAATGCCTAGCCGTTTCTACGCAGGTGGTGCAAGCGGGGCGCGCATCATTTCGGCGCAATGCTACCTTTAGGAGCAGATAGCATCCTAAAAGTAGATCGGCGCGAATCCGGTTGGGATCGCGCCGATCGCATGTCAGGCAGATGAATTATCGTGGCTTACGCCGGAGCGGCGGCAAAACCTTCGCCGCTGTCGCCGCGCAGAATCGCGTCGAAACGCTTGCCGAGGTATAGACGGCGCGCCTCGTCGTCGGTCACGGCGGCGCGGCGGACGTCGCGGCGTCGAATCGGCCAAATCCCGCCGACCATCGGATGCCGTCCCTGGCGATAGCTGAAGAAGTAGTACGTAAACTGGCGGAGCACCGCTCTGCGCGCCTCGGCGTCGAGTCCGCGCCCGGCGCATACGGTCAGCATCGTGTGGAGGAAGCGCGGAATCGAGTAGAAGCCGGTGAACGCGTCTTTGTACGCGCCGAGCCAGCTCTCCTTGTCGAGCTTGTCGTGCCTGAGCGTGACGTGCTGCGAGTCGAGCTGGTTGAAGTCCCAATCGATGATGGCGCCTTCTTTGGTGAAGCGCACCTGGTCCTCGGTGCCCGGCAGCGGGGTCATGATGAAGAACGAAACGATGTCGAAGCCGATCTTTTTCAGCGTCGCCGCCGCCACCCGTCCGCAATCAGGACCGTCGAACGGGAATCCCAGCATGTAGCCCGCGTGCACCGACACGCCGACCTTGTGCCAGTTCTCGACCACGCGGCGGTACTTGTCGATAACGTGCGCGCGCACCGCTTCGAGCTTGCCCTTGTGCTGGCGATCGTCGGTGTTCTGGTACTTGGTGGCGGAGTTCAGGTTGTCGGGATTCAGCGACTCGATTCCGACGAATGCCTGGTAGCATCCCGCCGCCGCGGCCAGCTCGGTGAAGCGCTTGCTGCGCCGATGCTTGGCGGTTTCGGTCTCGCCCTCGGCGACATTGGCGTAGCACGAGGCGTCGACGTCCACCTGCATCATGAAGGAGAGCTTCGGATATTCCTTTTTCACTTCGACCAGGCCGGTGAGAATCTCTTCCCATCGCGGCGATCGGAAAAAGTCGTCATCGACGAGGAACAGCGACTCGATGCCATGATGCTGGCAGGCGTCGCGCACCCAGCTCACCACCGCGTCGGGCTCGCGCGAGCGCATCGTGCGGCCCATCACGTTCTTCACGCTGCAGTACGAGCAGGTGAACGGGCATCCGCGCGAAGTGTCGAGCGTGGTCATGGTGTCGTTGAAAAATCGGGTGAGGTAACGATCGTCGAGCACCGGCAGCAGCGACTCGGTGATCAGTGGGACGATGATGTCCTCCTGGCCGGTCTTCGCGCGAATTCCCTGCGTGACCGAGTAGCTCTTGCGCAGTTCGCCGCGCAGGAAGTCCTCGACGATATCGCCCCAGATGTTCTCGGCCTCGCCGACCACGGTCGTGACGCCGCATTCGTTGAGGAACTTGCACGAATCCGGGAAACCGCTCACGTGGAAGCCGCCCATCATGGTGGGAATGCCTTCGGCGACGAACTGAAGCGCGAGGTCGCGTCCGCGCGGATACTGATTCGATTGGACGCCGGCAAGCCCGATGAGCAGCTCGACGCCGTCTTCGCGCGCCTTATCCTTGATGGCCTTAATGGTCTCGGGGCTGACTATGCCGTCGCAGATTTCGTCCCAAATGACCGTGTCGAGGCGAACGTTGCGCTCGATCGCGTAGCGCTTGTTGAACGCCTCGTTGAGCGCCGTCATGACGGTTAAAGTGTTGTTCGGCTGGACGCCGTAGCGGAAATACTGAACGAAGCCGTCCTCGTCGTAGCGCGACGGCTTGATGAAATAGACTCTAATAGTCCGACAAGGCTCAGGCTTGATTGCGGCAGGGTCCGTGACACCGTCGCGCGCCGTCAACTGAAGCGTCGCGGCCGGCCGGTCGCCGCCGTAACGATAGGTCCCGAGCAGCCAATAGAGGATGCCAGACGCGAAAATCAGAAATCCGACTAGAGATACAAGAAATACCATGAATAGATCCTCTACTTTTGATGCCTACCTGGCATGCCCACCATCCTCATCATAGCACAGCCGAATCCGGGGTCAGACCGCTTCTAACCGCTCGGTCAGAGAACACAGTAAAAAATTCCAACCGGTACTGTCAACTCGTTAATTGAACCATGATTATAGCACGGAAGTCGAGTATTAGCGGGGATAATCGGGACGGGGCGTAACTACCGGTACATTTCGACAAGATTGATCAATCCCAGATCGCGATAGCGCTCGACCAGGTAACCCTTGATTTCCTGCACGCTGGCCATCTGCAGAGTCTCGCGCGCGATGAGGCGGGCGGTCTGGTAGTCCACCTCGCGGATGACCTTGCGCACGACCGGGATGAACAGAGGGCTAAGGCTCAGCTCGTCGAGGCCCATCCCGACCAGCAGGAGCGTCGCCAGCGGGTCGCTCGCCATCTCGCCGCACAGGCAGACCTCCTTGTCGGCCGCGCGCGCGACGTTGACGACCTCGGCGATAGCGGAAATCACCGCGGGATGCAGCGCCTCGTACAGGTGGGCGACCTTGGGATTATTGCGGTCGGCGGCGAGCAGGTACTGGATGAGATCGTTGGTGCCGATCGAAAAGAAATCGACCTCGCGCGCCAGGCGCGGCGCCAGCCACACGGCCGACGGCACCTCGACCATGATTCCCACCTCGATATCGGGATTGTGCTCGAGCCCCTCCTTGAACAGCTCGGCCTGAGACTCGGCCAGCAACTCCTTGGCGCGGCGCAATTCCTCGAGGCTGGAGATCATCGGGAACATGATGCGTACGTTGTGCTTGGCGGCGGCGCGCAAAATCGCGCGGAGCTGAACCTTGAACAGCCCCGACATTTCGAGAGAGATACGAATCGAGCGCCAGCCGAGGAACGGATTGTCCTCGCGCGGCACCCGCATGTAGGGCGGATACTTGTCGGCGCCGATATCGAGCGTGCGAATCGTAACCGGGCGCTTGCCGAAACTCTCGAGCATTTTGCTGTACAGCGCGAGCTGCTGAGTCTCGTCGGGAAAATCCTCGTAGGTGAGAAACGAAAATTCCGAGCGCAGCAGCCCGACGCCCTCGGCGCCGTAGCGCAGCGCGAGCTGGACGTCGGCGAGCAGCGCGATATTCGCGAGCATCATGACGCGATGACCGTCGCGCGACGCGGTCGGCGCGATGCCCTCGTCGATGAGCTCCTTCTTGAAGGCCTCGTAGCGACGCGACAGGCTCACGTAGTCGCGCTCGATCTCGGTGCCGGGGTTGACGTAAACCACGCCCGCGTTGCCGTCGAGCACGAGTTGATCGCCTTCGAGCACGGATTCCATCAGATGCTCGACGCCGACCACCGTCGGGATTTCGAATGCGCGCGCAAGGATCGCCGCATGCGAGGTGACGCCGCCTGATTGCAGCGCGATTCCCGCCAGCTTGTCGTGACTGACCATCGTCAACTGCGAGAGCGTAAGCTCCTCGGCCACGATAATCGTTGGCTTGCTGAAGGGCGCGCGCTTTTCTTCCTGGCGCAGATGACGCAGCACGCGATGGCCGACGTCGCGGAAGTCGGTCGCGCGCTCGCGCAGATAATTGTCGGCCACGGCGAGCATCGAGGCGCTGAGTTCCTCGATCACGCGAAACAGCGCACTCTCGGCGGTGTAGCCGTTGGCGATCGTGTCGCGGATACGGCTGACGAACTCGTCGTCCTCGAGAATCATGCGATGGCCGTCGAAGATCTTGAGGTCCGACTCGGGCATCAACGGTTCCATCCGCAGCCGCAGCGTGGCCAGCTCGGACAGCGAGCGGGCGAGAGCTTCCTCGAAGCGCTTGCCCTCGACCTTGGGGTCGCGGGATTTCTGATGACGATCGACACTGCTCAGGAACGTACCGACGACATGCGCGTTGCCCTGGGCAAATCCGGGAGACGCGGAGAGTCCCGCCAGGCGCGGCCGTCGAATCTTGGCGGGCGCGGCATGGCGCGTCTTGCCGCCGACTTTTTCGTAGTCCTTGAGCTGGCGATTGGCCTCGATCATCCGCCGCTTGTATTCGAGGCGCTCTTTCTCCTTGGTGGCGAGCGATTCGCGCAGCCTGAAATGAGATAGAATTTGCGCAACCTGGTTGGCGGCGGTGCTGAGCAGGCGGATTTCGTTTTTGTTGAACTTGCGCCGCTCGAGCGTCTGCGCAACCAGCACGCCGAGCGGCTTCTTGCGCCCGTCATGCACCGGCACGCCGAGGAAAGTATGGAAGCGCTCCTCGCCGGTCTCGGGAAAATACTTGTAGCGCTCGTGGCTGATCGCGTCGGGCACGTAAACCGGCTCGTCTTTCTCGAGCACCAGCCCGACCAGTCCCTCACTGAGGCGCATCGAAACCTTGCCGACCGATTCGCGATCGAGACCAACGGTGGCGCGCAGCACGAGCCGTTCGCGCTGGGGATCGAACAGATAAAGCGAGCAGACTTCAGCCTCCATGCCGGCGGCTATGGCGAAGGCAACGCGGTCGAGCGTCTCGCGCAGATCGTCGGAATGCTCACCGCCAATCGACGAGAGATGCTCGATCAAAGCGAGGCGATCGTGGTTGGCACTCATTGTAGAAATCTCAGGGGCGCGGAAATTTTATCGGATCGGTCGCGTCGCAAACAATGCCGCTGTGAGATTCTATTCCACGTCAGCGCGAAATGAGTCAGCGTTTAGTACTGCGAATAAGTCTTTGTCGAATTCCCTCGCGCGTTATCGGGAGAGGCAAAGGACGAAGCCGTCGGGCTGGAACAGGAGATTTCCTTTCAAACTACTCGATGTCCACGAATGAAAGGAAAACGCTTTATTCTGAGGCTTTTTCGACCGCATTAACTAAGCCGTCCGTCGTCGGCAGCTCGAACGGTGTCAGTGTGCCTTTTGTCAGGCCGCGGCCGGCGCGGCATCGCTTTGCGCGGATTGCTTCTATCAGGCCGCGCTCGTCCTTGATTGCACCTTCGAGCAGCGTCGTCACGCATCCTACCGAGCCGGCGGAGTGCGAGTCTGAGCCCGCGACCTCGGCCATCCCGAGATGACGCGCGACCTTCAGCGCGAAAACGTTCTCGTCCTCGCCGCATGCGCCGTTGAGCACTTCGATCGCATCGACGAGCTCGAAGATTTTCAGCTTTGCGGCGCGGTCCGGGAACGTCGGATCGATCGGCTCGGAGTCGGGGTTGATGAACGAGAAGCGTGGGTCGAGTTTGTAGCGGAACGGATGATTCGCGATCAGGACGCCGCCTTCAAGGTCCACCACGCGCCGCAGCTCGGCCAGCTTGTAGATCCCGCCGACGTAGCGCTCGAGCCCGAACGCGCCGACATGCCCCATGTCGGTGGTCACTTCCATCCCGCGCAGGAAAATTACGCCTGAGTCGCCCGCCATCGCGGCGATTTCGCGCGAGTCCCACATGTTGTCGTGCTCGGTGATGCAGACCGCGCCGATTCCGATTGCGCGCGCCCGCTCGACCAGGTCTTTCGGCGCCAGGTTCGAGTCCGAGCTGCCCCGATTGGTGTGGAGATGCAGGTCTACGCTGAAGTAGGGCCCCGCCGGCTGGGGGTGCCCGCTTCGTGAATCCGCCATTTGCGACGCGCCGCGGTTACTTGGGCGGCTCCTTCGCGAGCGTGATTTTCGTCATGTGGTCGCCCTTCTGAATCTGGTCGACCACGTCCATGCCCTTAATCACGCCGCCAAACACAGTGTATTGGCCGTCGAGTCCCGGTTGCGGCTCGAGGCAGATGTAGAACTGGCTGCCGCTGGAGGCGCGGGTCGGATTGACGTCGTCGCCGGTGCGCGCAGTGGCGACGCTGCCACGCAGGTGCTTCTCTTTGATCTCGGCCGGGATCGTATAGCCAGGGCCGCCAGCGCCTGTGCCGTCAGGATCTCCGCCCTGCACGACGAAGTCGGGCACGACGCGATGCCAGGTCAGGCCGTTGTAAAAGCCCTTGTTCACGAGCTTCTCGAAATTCGCGACTGTCTGAGGCGCGGCTTCGGGGTATAGCTCGATCACGACGGTGCCGTGTTCGGTCTCGATGATTGCGTAATGACCTGTATTTCTCACTGGGAGTCCATCCGTTGCGCCTTTGCAGGCCGAGGCGAGCACGAGCACCGCGACGACGGCAAGACACGACATTCTAAAGGAGTTGCGTTTCATTTTATCCACTCGCATTCGCACGAACAATCAAACGTCCATGCACCGGGGTTGTCCAGCAGTCCTGTCCGACAGTCCTGTATGGAAGTATTCGACGCGCCGCCAATCCGCAAGTGATGAACGGCTGGTCGCGACTAGCCCTTGATGAACTTGGCGACTGCGGCGGCGAGTGGCGCGGGCTCCTCGAGCGGCATCATGTGCGCGCCGCCATCGACGAGATGAATCTTCGCGCCGGGAATACCCTTGCGGAATTCATCGGCATAAACCGCGGGCAACAGCTTGTCATCCTTGCCCCATACGATCAGCGTCGGCGCCGAGATCCGATGCAGCCGTTTGCGCAGTCCCTTGTCCGGTATCGGCCACATGAACTTGCCGGTGCATCCGAGAGCCCAGGTGATTCGGATGAAGCCGTCCTGATCTTCGGGATTCAGCGTAATTCGCTTCAGCGACGGATGGTGCTGATCTTTGTACAGCAGCGCTGGCAGCTCGGTCTGCGGCGTCACGATGTAATTGCGAATGGGCGAGTCGTCGCGCCATAGCCCCAGCGGACTGATCAGCACCAGCTTGCCGACGCGGGTCGGATCGGTCGCCGCGATTTCGCCCGCGATCATCCCGCCGAACGAATGACCGACGACCGCCGGCGACTTGAGCCCGAGCTTGTCGAACAAATCGTAGTAGTAGAGGACGAGGTCCCACATATCGTCGAGCGCCTTGTACGAATCCTCGTCGCCCGCGGTTATTCCGGGATGCTCAGGCGCATACACGGTGAAGCTCCGCGCGAGCTCATCGAGCAGTTCGGTCTCGATCGGCCCATACCCGCCGTGCAAATAAACAACGGGCGGCCCGTCGCCAAGAATCCGAACCTTGGGATGAACCTTGTCGCCCCACACGCTAAGCGTTTTATCTTTTGCAGCCGCCATAACAGTCCTTCCGGGTTCCGGTTGAGCGACGCGGGCTAGCGAGCCGCCGCATGCACTCCGTTCGACGTCATCTGCTTGCGCGGACCCTTCAGCGACTCGGGCCACCACTTGTTCTCCCATTCGCCGTCCCACACGCCGCGGAAATGCGGCAGCACGTCGCTACAGAACAGGTCGATATTCTTCATCGTCAACTCATGCGGCATCGATCCGAT
>JBEKLS010000077.1:0-18942 GCA_050010075.1 Binatus sp. (SeqCode)
GCTAGAAAAGACAGGGCCGTGATCCAATGCGTGGCGCGAACCAGAGCGGAGTGACGCGAAGGTTGCGCAATGGACCGCGAGAGGGGAGCGGGGCCCGGCACCAGTTCTCCGGGCAGTGACTGCATCTCTCCCATCCGAATAAGCCTCCTGGCGGACTTCAAGACGCCGCTCTAATAACGCCGGATGTTAACACGCCTCCTCACGGCCATTGCGGTGCGAACTCGCCGGGATAGTGATTCATGATATCCAGGTATTCGTCGTTGAAGAACTTGAGCCCATCGCCGGTGCTACCTTTAAGCAGATCGTGTGCAAGCCAGGCTACCTCGCCTCCATTGGTCATGAGGCTCAAGGTGATGCCGCCCTCGCGCTGGATGGGCATGGCGTAGTCCAGATCGAAAACCTCGCGATAGCCCATCAAGTCCTGAGCGTTGGTCTGCGGGAATCCTTGTTTCGGGTCGAGCAGGCCTCGCTCCACCATCTTGGCTTGCATTTTTTGTCCCCACGGGTGCCGGTGGGTATCGACGATGGCCCGGCGTTCAGTCTTGTTGGGCAGTGTCATGGTAGCCTCCTTAACAGTTGGTTAAATACTCGTGGGAGATCTCCGCCCGGCTATTCATTCATTAACTGCCGACTATCTATTGTTTTTCTTGAAGACATCATCCAACCAGTCGAATTCGATTTGGTGTTTGAGGCTCGGGTTGTTCATTTGGCAGTGGGCCTCGCCGCCATCGACCAGGCGAACCAGGCGTTCCGTCTTCGGGCAGGTCAGCTTCTCGTAGAAGTCGTGCCCCAAACCCACCATCAAGGGTCCCTCGCCTTCGCCAGCTAGGTGCAAAAGAGGGCATGTGATCTTGCCCTCGAGCCCGGCCAGGCTGTACCGGCCGAGCTCATCGAGATAGGCAGGCAGCGACCACCCTACGGGCAAACCCAATCGCTCCGGAAAGTTTGTCGACATGTATTTCTTCATTGGCTCGGAGAGGTCGACCTTGTTCTCAGTGTCGTTGCTGTAGGACGCGTTCGGATCAAGGCCCAATCCGGCCATGAGGATGGGCTTGAACTCCGGTATCAGCGAATTGGCGATCACGGCGGTAATGCGCTTCTCGTATGCAGCAGCGCGTGGGGCCAGGTTTCCGCCCATGCTGTGCCCCGAGAGCGCAAGCCTCTTGGGATCGACATCGTCGCGGGACAGAACGTAGTCGACCGCATAACGGGTCGGGACTTCCCAATCCGGGCGATAGGTCAGGCTCAGGTCCAGGGCGTAGGCGCCGACTTGCCCGGGACCCTCCCATAGAAACGCGTTGTAGCCACGGCGGACGGCAGCCGCGCCACCGCCAAAGTCGTACAGTTCCTCGCAAGTGGTGTCGGCACCCCCGAGAATCATCAGGGTCGGACGTGGACCGCAGGTCGCGGAAGCGCGCATGAAATAGCCGGGCAAGGTCTTGCCGTTCTCATAGGGAATGCTGACGGGCTCGATCGGCGGGTCGAACAGCGCCGCTGCTTCCCTGAAGCATGAGCGGTGGCGATGGTACATGAGGAGTTGTCGTGGGTCCTTGCTTTCGAGGTAGAAGAGACCCGTTCGCCAATAAAGGGATGCTCGCAAGAAGGCCTCGCGCGCACTGACGATGTGTCCGCCGCTCAGGCAGTTGTGGGCTATGGCCTCGACCCGCTCGGCAGTGCCGGCCCATTCGACAGTCCAGCTCTCTACATCTCTGTCCGCGACGCGGCGCGCCGTCGAATACAACTCGCCGAATGCGCCGCCCTCGCCATAGGCGCCGGCCAGCATGCCTCTGACGAGTTGGTAGTCGAAGTTCGACTTGAACATACCCGGCATCCCTGGCGTGGCGCCGAAAATCGCTCCCATTGTTGTCTTCGGTTTTGCGAAGACTGCCGGATCGGTCGAACCGCCGTTGACACTTCCTGACTCAGAAGCAGCACTTGGAGTCGTCTCCACTTCAGTCGCGGTATTCATCTCGCTCCGCTCCTTTTCTTTCTAAAACGGCGCCTCGTGCGATCCGGGATACGCGTTTCAACGAGGATCAGCTGTGTGCCGGCGCTAAGGCGTTAAAATGCGGCCTATCGATCCGATCCAACTGCGGACCTTGAGAGGATCTGCATCGTCCCTGTTAATCAAAAAAGAAAGGCACGCTCGACCTCAGCACTAGGGCTTATGGCCGAGCGTGCCATCGGTTTCCGGGGGAGGAGAGGCCGACGATCTTAATTTAGTAGCTCTGCGAGTTGACGCCACCTCCAGCACGTTATGAGCGGAACGATCCTTAACGTTTCGCCCGCAAAATCGAGCAGATCATCTATAGCCGATAGGGCTCCCTTCCGACGAAGCTTGGCTCCGAATCGATCGGCCGCTGGCGATGGTATGTCAGGCGGCGGCTTTCTCTGCTCGCTCTCGTTCGTAAATGAGGATAAATAGTTTGATGCGGTTTTCGAGTTCAAGAAATGTCTTTCTGAACGCCAGGGCTTTCTCTTTAAGCTTGCCGTCGACGATCGGGTTACTGATGCGCCAATGAATGATGGTTGGATTACCAGGCCATTTGACGGGCAGGTCAACGGGCGGCTGATCTCCGATACAGATGATAAAGTTCATGGACTGCGCATCGTCCTTGAGGTATTCGATGCAGCCTTTGGTTTGGATCCCTTGCCCCCAAAGTCGCTGCGCCTTCAGCACAGCGATCGCTTGCGGGTTCACTTCGCTGGCGGGATGAATTCCGGCGCTGAAGGCACGGAACTGCTTGCCACCCCATCGTTTCAGAATGGATTCGGCGATGATGCTGCATGCTGAGTTGTCTTTGCAGACAAACAAAACCTTATAGCAACTGTCCGCGCTTTGCGCGGCGCTCCGATCCGCGGGGCTAGGTCGGGAGACTTTGGAGGACAGTTCACCTGCATCTTTTTTCATTGTCATATTCCGAGCCATCTTATCCGCAGCATAGGCTGTGTAAGATCCCCCCGCATTCCAAGTGCTCTACGATCCGGTACTGGACCTACATTTCGACATTGCCCGCTTCGCGGCAAGAGCGGCCGCGGTTCGAGGTTGACTGCGGGTACCGTGGGCGACAGTTTCTGACGAATAGTTGTAAGGATAATAAATCCGTAACTTGCCAAGCCTCTCAGAAATCGGCGATATGTTATCAACCTCTCGTTGAAATCCGTCGTTGTCGATCAGCCAAGAGAACGAGCTTTACGAGCGTTTATGGAGGGTCAGTAGGTCCGTCGCATCTACCGCAGAATTGCGGTACCGATTCAGAAGCTCTGTTGGTTTAAGGATTCGAGTTAGTCTCTGGAGGTATTCGGATGATTCAGGCGTCAAGCTCGCTTCTGCCGAAGAACTTCAAGCATGTCGCTGGAGGCATCGAGGTATCGCCCCGGCTGACGCGAATCGCATCGGCAGATCACGCTGAGCTGTTCGCTGAATTAAAGACAGGAGAGCAAGGTCTTACCGAAGCGGAAGCTCAACGCAGGCTCGAGGAGTATGGCCCAAATGCGGTGGGCGATGAGCAGCACTTTCCGCGCCTTAAGCTATTTGTCAAAGCGTGCCTGAACCCTCTGGTCATCTTGCTGTCCGTGCTCGCGACAATCACCTTCGCGACGGCGCAAACCAGATCCGACAACGCCGGCGGTGTGTTGATGGTGATTATGGTGGTGCTAGGTGTCTCGCTTCGGTTTTTCCAGGAAGCCCGCGCCGATGCCGCAGCAGCCAAGCTCAAGGCGATGATTCATGTGACCGCGACTGTGATCCGGGACGGTAAAGAGCGCGAAGTCCCGTTAGCCGAACTGGTACCGGGCGACGCGATCCGGCTTGCGGCCGGCGACATGATACCCGCGGACATCCGCCTCCTCAGTTGCAGGGACCTGTTCCTGACGCAGTCGAGCCTGACGGGCGAAGCGTTCCCAATTGAGAAGTTCGAGGTTCCCGACAATGTTGCCGCAACAACGCCTCTGGAAATGAGGAACGTCTGCTTTCTCGGCACAAGTGTCGAGAGCGGTTCGGCGAGTGCTGCGGTCGTTGAGACTGGCCGCAAGACCTATCTCGGCAGCATGGCGAGCGCTATCACGCAGGAATCGCCACCTACCAGATTCGATCGGGGCGTAACCAACTTTACCTGGCTGATGCTCTATTTCATGGGCGTGATGGTACCGGCGGTCTTTCTGATCAACGGATTAGCCAAGCACGATTGGGGCCAGGCGTTCTTGTTCGCGCTGGCCGTCGCCGTAGGACTCACGCCCGAGATGCTTCCTATGATCGTGAGTGTATGCCTGTCGAAGGGCGCGCTCCTGATGTCGCGCAAGAAAGTAATTGTGAAGCGCCTCAACTCGATTCAGAACCTCGGTGCGATGGACGTCCTATGCACAGACAAAACCGGAACACTGACGATGGATCGCGTTATTCTGGAGCAGCATTGCGACGTTGCACTAAAAGACGACGACGGCGTACTGGAATTGGCATTCCTCAATAGCCATTTCCAAACCGGGCTCAAGAACATTCTTGACCGCGCAGTTCTCACGTATGAGGACCTGCATCAAAAGCTCGCGACCGCGGATTATGTCAAGATAGATGAGATTCCCTTCGACTTCAGTCGCAAAATGATGTCCGTTGTCGTCTGCAAGACCGGCGGGACGCACCGGCTTATTTGCAAGGGCGCGCCCGAATCGGTGTTCGCCAAGTGTACAAAGTTTGAGTTAGATGGAGAGATCTTACCGATGGATCCGCTCCTGCTTGAGGATCTCAAAGAGGAATACGACAAGCTGTCTGCGGATGGCTTTCGCGTCATCGCAATCGCTTATCGCGACTTACAACCAAAGCCCGCTTATCATAAGGAGGACGAGAAGGACTTAATCCTGAAAGGTTATATCGCATTTCTCGACCCACCCAAAGAAACCGCGGGACCTGCGATCGCCGCTCTCCAAAAACACGGAATCACCGTCAAGGTACTGACTGGAGACAACGAGCTGGTCTCCCGCAAGATAGGCAAGGAGGTCGGTCTTTCCCTCGAAACCGTCCTGACTGGCGCAAAGGTCGAGACGCTCAACGACAGCGAGTTAGCTGACGCCGCGGGAAAAACCGCTCTGTTTGTCCGGCTCTCACCAGCCGACAAACAGCGCATCATCAAGATCCTCCAAAGCAAGGGGCACGTCGTCGGTTACATGGGCGACGGAATCAACGATGCGCCGGCTCTCCGGATGGCGGACGTCGGGATATCGGTGGATACCGCGGTGGATATCGCGAAGGAAGCAGCCGACATTATTTTGCTGGAAAAGAGCCTGATGGTGCTGGAGGAAGGAGTGATCGAAGGCCGTAGAGTCTTCGCCAATATAGTCAAGTACGTGCGAATGGGTGCGAGCTCGAACTTTGGCAACATGTTCAGTGTACTCGGCGCCAGCCTGTGGCTGCCTTACCTGCCGATGTCGCCGATAAAGATCCTCACCAACAATCTCCTTTACGACTTTTCGCAGGTGCCGATTCCCACTGATGAGGTGGATCCTGAACAGGTGTCCAAGCCGCGCCCATGGGATATGGACGAGATAGCGCGGTTCATTCTTTTCATTGGGCCGGTTAGCTCGATATTTGATTACACGACGTATTCAATCATGTGGTTTTTGTTCAAGTGCAACCACCTCGGTCTGGTGCCGCCGCCAGAACTCGCCGCACGCTTTGCACATGCCACAGCCATGAATCCCGATTCGACGTATGCGGCGGCCTTGTTCCAGACCGGTTGGTTCGTGGAATCATTGCTGACACAGACACTGATCATCCACGTCATCCGCACCAACAAGATTCCGTTCCTGCAGAGCCGCGCGAGTTGGCCGCTGATCCTGACCTCGGCCGCGATCATGCTGGTCGGGGCATGGCTGCCTGTTTCGCCGATCGGACCATGGCTAGGGTTCGTCCCGCTGCCCGCGCTCTATTGGCCACTATTGCTGGTCACGCTCGTACTCTACGTAGCCCTGACACAATTGGTGAAGATGTTTCTCGTTCGTAAGAGATGGATCTGAAGGCTGAAAGCTTGCGCCGTGTAGAGAGCGCCCCGACTTCGAGCTTTCGAGATTACAACACCTGGTGCCGCCGCAAGTCCTGAACGACCGCGGCAACATAGGACAAAAAACCCAACGCGAACAACGGAATGCCCAAAAAGAAAAACAGGCACATCGTGATCGGCGTGGTCTCCACGATGCAGGGAACCGCAAGAAGGAATCCGAGGCCAACTGTGATTAAGGCTACTGTGATCAGATTGGGCATATCCTTTATCCTACCGGCGTATGAATCGGCTGATGGCATGTAACGCAGCTTAGCTGATTAGCCAAAATCGGCTTCATGACTGCAACGTGCGCAGGATTATTTTGGAAACCTGCAGCCGGGCCGTGACATTGCAAGCAGTTGCTGTTTGGGAATGGTTTGTAAAGCGTGATTTGCTTCGGCATTTCCATGAAACCGTAATACCTCGCAACGTGCCCCATACTCTCGAGCTTGGTTCTAATCGGGCCCAAAAAGCCGTAGTCGGCATGGCAGGTGTAGCATTGATCGTTCTGGATCCACCGATTGCCGAAGTGCGTCGCGGCTAATGACTTGCTTTTCGGATTTTCGAGGTCGGCTATCCATGGTGTCATCGTGTGGCAATCCGCGCAAAAGGCTACGTGTTCTGCTCGTTGGAAGGACAGAGCAAAAGTGGCGAGCGTCACCAGCGCTGGGGCGACACCGAGCACGAGCAAGAGCAACAGTTTTTGCCCGGTACTCATGGTATCTTTCGATCTCTAAGAGCCTAGTTTCTTGATGTGATCGACCAAGGCCTTCACCTGGTCTGCGCTGAACTGACTAAAGCCAGGCATTGTCGGCGATTCGCCTACCGCCGGTCCTCCCTGCGAAATAGCTTTCGCGATCCAGTCATCGCCCTTGCCTTTGAGCGAGACCGCAAAGTCAGAGGGTGGCGGCTTCAAGTACTTGCCAGCCGGACCGTCGCCTTGTCCTTTATCGCCATGGCACGCTGCACAACTCTGCGCGTAGGTCGCATCAGCCGATTGGGCGCGCGCGGGCGTCGCAAGGAACAGAGTCACCGCTGAAATAAGCGTTATAGATAGATACTGTGTGGAAAGTCTTTTGATAATCATCTCAATCTCCTATATTGGCCCTGCTGATCCGGTTCTCCACTAAAAGCGATACTTCAGGGCGATATATCCTGCATTCCCGGTATAAGGCGTCCAGGAAGTTGCTCCAACGAAGGTCGAATTAGGCGACGCACTGCCCATCCAGGATTTCAGGTTGTCCCACGCGAAGTCATTTTCCCCGAAGTGATTGAAGTAGTAACCCAATTCGAGCGTCATATTTTTCTTGAACGGATACGAATACTGGACGATGAGCTCCTGAAACTGCGTGCCAATGTTTGGGAACGAAGTTGCAGGTCCCAGCGCAGCGTCCCCATTGGCGTGCGTCAGGTTTGTGCTAACCGCGTAGGTGTATTTGATGCTCAACTTGGATTTATTTCGCAGCAGTTGAGACCCTTCCAGAACCAGGGGTGGCAATGATGTCTCGATACCGACATCGACTGAACTACCCTGATCGCGGCCATAGCTCGTCCAGACTTGCGCCGGGCAGTTCTGGGGAGTCTGCGAATCGGGCAGCCCAGCTGGACAGGTAGGCTCTGTGGGACTGGGTGCATGAGGCTCGCGCTGCATTCCTGCCATATTCCAGTCGGTAGCCTGCCAACTGTAATTGACGAAGAGGTTAAAGTCCTCGGTCGGTTGATAGGTAACTCCGACCGACGGAGTGTAGTCCGATGAGTGTTGCAGGCCGATCACTGAAGACGGATAGCTGTAATCGTCGTAGTCCATCGCCGCCTCAAGGCTTATGCTATTCAACTGAGCATTGTCTGAGCTGTGAAACGGACGAAGCGAGCCCGACAGATTGAATTGATTCACGTGTACCGAGGCTTCATCGAACCGCCGCAGGTCGGCAAGCTCGGTACTTCCGGCATTCTGCTCGACCAGCGACGTGCGGTTGTTGTTGTAACCCGGCGAGTCGCGGTTTGCGTACTGGTAGCTGCTTTGGAATTCGAGCCAGTCCGAGGGCGTCCAGTCGAGCACGGGACCGTAGGAAGTAGTATTCTGTTGCAGCACCATCAGTCCGCTATTGTGTTCGGTGTCGATATGTCCCACCATTCGCGCCGCCAGCGTTGGAGTAATCCGATAGCTGGCCGACAGGTCGATGTTCTGATCCGAGAATGAGAACGGGAAGGCGGTCGCCGTGAAAGTGCTGGCGATGTCATTGAGCGACTTAATGCCCTTGAACGTGATCGCGGGATCCTCGTTGTTGTAGTCGTAGTAGCTGTAGGTGCCCCTCAGCTCCAGTGGTTCAATCGGATTGCTTACCAGCGTTGCGTTGGCAAAGAATGGCTGCACGTCGCCACCGAGATTACTCTGCGGCAACCGCTGCGATGGCAGCGCTGAGTTTGCGGTATATGGGATGAAGCTCTGGCCCTGCAGCCACCAGCCGTATGACAGACTACCCATCGCGCGCGTGTTGAGAGGCAAGGTCATGCCGCCGTCCACCGTGAAAGTGTGCGCCTGGTTATCCGGGTAGAGCTGCATTCTGCCTGTGCATGGCCCAGTTCCACCGGTTGGCGAATAGGTGGCGGAGCTGGTGCAGGCACCGGTCGGCGAAAGCTCGCTCCAGACATCGGGATTCGACCAGGTCAGGACCGAGTCTTGATTCTCGAAGAACGAGCCGTTGTATTTCGCGCCAAGCGTCCACCAATCGGCGGCGTAATCGACGCCGACGCCATAGTTATAGATGTCGTAATTTACCGGCTGGGTTACCTGCGAGATGTTGTAGGTTCCAGGACTGGGGCCGAACATCGAGCCGAACGAATAGTCGTTGCCGCTAGGGTTCTGGAAGTTGAACTGGGCGGTATAGGTCCAGTGCGGATCGGGCGTGTAGCGAATGTTTAGATTCGCGACGCCATTGAGCAGACTCATCGCCGTCGGATTTGCGACCGCATTTACCCAGGTGCCGATATTCTTCCCAGGCGGTTCGCCGCCGGTCGGAGGCGCCGGATGCGAGCTGAGGGTGAAGTTGCCGCCGTTCTGACTGAACGCGATCGAGCCGACGTCGTCGCTAAGGTAGTGCGGCATGTCGAGGTACTGTATCTGGATATCGAGCAGGCCATAGACTCCGGCATGCAGATTGTACATCTGGTTATTTTGTCCGAGGTTGTAGGCATGAAAGTCGGCAAAAACCCGGTCGTCGCTTTTATCACCAAGGAGCAGGTGCAGTTCCGGAGCGATGACTTGCTGCGCCAGGTCGCTGTACTCACGGTACTTGGCAACGTTGGTAGCGGGCACCGATCCCGGGAACACGCCTACCGACGCGGAGCCCTGCATGGAAACTGCGCCCAAGCTCGTCTGCGCCTCTGCGTCGCGTGAAGCGACTAACGCCAGGACCAGCAAAACTGGCAGCACAGTTACGACGACTGCGTAATTCATCGAGTCTTTCATGGTGCCTACCTCGATTCGCTTCCGTCGCCTCTATCGGGTGAAGAACAGTCCACCCGGTGAGTTCGAGCCATGGATGTTCGCGTGACAGTTGGTGCACGCATGTCCGAACACGAAAACCGTACCCGCTCCAGCAGGTGTTCCGGGATGATAGGTGCCGACATGGCACTGCTGGCAGAGCCGCGGCACCGAGACTTTCAGCAGAAACATGTTGGTCGAGCCGTGAGGGTCATGACAGTTGCTGCAGTTCTGCAAAACCGGCGGATGCGCCCATAAAAATGGTCCGCGCTTCTCGGCATGACAGGTGTAACAGACCTCATTTACCGTCGGCTGTACCAGTTGATGCTGATAAGGGCCGCCATGCGGATTGTGGCAGTCGGTGCAGACCATCAACCCCTCGCGCAGCGGCATGTGCGACGGCATGTTCATCTGGTTCTGCTTGTCGAGGTGGCACTTGAGACAGACCTGGGTTTCGGGCCGCGTGTACATAAATGGGTTGGCGCGGAAATCGGCCGCCAGCTGGTAGTCAGAGGTCTTGTGCATGACCACATGGCAGTCGACGCATTTGACGCCTCGGAAAGCATGCATACTGGCCTGCCAGAACGCCTGGTCGCCCTTCTGATGACAGGTGAGACACGCGCCATTTTCGAGCGCCTGCGATTCGCCCGAGTCGGGCCGGAACGTGATCAGCGTCGCCTCTGCCGGCGGCCCATGCATGGCCTGTTCAGGCGTCGCGCCCTTGCCCATCGCCGCTGCCATTTCCGGAACGTAAAGGCTGCCGGGCCCATGGCAGGATTCGCATCCGTGCTGCTCGGCGGAATCCCGCGGATGCTTGATGAGGATGTTGCCCATCATCGTATCGCTGAACGCGTGCGTTGAGGCTTGATGGCATCCTTGGCAAGCCTGGCTGCCGACGTAACTTGCGGTCATCGCGCGCGATCCGAGAACCTGGGAATTTGCAAGCTGAGCAGGCGACGGCGCCGCCGATGATGCTGAAGCTTCCTGCGATGGCCCGGCCGCGGTTGCCGTCCCGCCATGCAGGACCGCCAGCGCGAGTGCAGTCGCCCCAACCAGCATTCGGAATCGTGACCTCTTGAGGCGAGTCACCCCGAGTCTCATCGCAGCTCCTCCAACTGCGAATCGCACGTTTCGCCTGACCATCGCCCGAATTTCTCCAGGCGCGGCGCTCCTATCGCCGAGTACTCTACGCCGAGGTTGCGTTTAGTGACCACTTAGCCCCGTACGAAATTCGTTCTCGAAAGAACAAACGATTCTGATCGTTTGCGAAGGCTGCAACACGAGTCTGCTACGATTGAGTTACGAAGCTCTTGGTACCAGCGCCCTGGATGTTGGGTTCACGGCGTGTTGGAAATTCATCCGGTTCACCGACCACAACTCGATCGTCGGCATCGCGTAACGCTGGAAGACCGGCGGTAGCCCGATTTTCCAGCCAGCACTTCGCGCGAGGAGTTAGCTCTCCAATGGCCTGCCGAGAAGCTAAAGGTAGGGCGAGGCGTTTCTCGAAAACGAACCGCGCTGTCTGATTTACGGACGCATCCGCCATCACGATTTTCAGTCTCTCGAAAAGGAGTAGCCATGGCCCTTAAGATGAAGGCAGCAATAGTCGAGGAGTTTGGAAAGCCTCTGGCGCTTCGTGAGTTGGAAATCCCATCTCCCGCGGCAGGTCAGATCCTGATCAAAACCGAGGCATGCGGCGTATGCCACACAGACATCCATGCCGCGCATGGCGACTGGCCGGTGAAACCCACGCTCCCCTTCATCCCTGGCCATGAGGCTATCGGGCTTGTGTCCGCCGTTGGGTCTGGCGTGACGATCGTAAAGGAGGGAGACCGGGTCGGCGTGCCCTGGCTCTACTCGGCGTGCGGTCATTGCGAGTATTGTTTGACGGCTTGGGAGACGGTTTGCCCCGAAGCCCAGTTCGGCGGCTATACCAAGAACGGGGCTTTGCCGAGTACCTCCTAGCCGACCCGAACTACGTCGCCCACATCCCTGCCGGCCTCGCGCCTTTGGATGCGGCCCCGCTGATCTGCGCGGGCATCACGACCTATAAGGGGATCAAGGAGACCGAAGCGAAGCCCGGCGAGTGGATCGCCATCTCCGGCTGTGGCGGACTCGGGATGACGCGGAAGCGCGGCACTTGTGTGCTGGTCGGACTGCCGCCAGGCGAATTTCCGGTTCCTCTGTTCGCTGTAGTGGCGAACTGCATAACCATTCGCGGTTCGTTCGTCGGCACGCGCCACGATATGGCCGAAGCACTCGCCTTCGCTACCGAAGGCAAGGTCAAGGCCGATATCGAGCTACAGCCTCTCTCTGCCATCAACCAAATCTTCAACCGGCTCGAGCATGGCGATGTAGCGTCACGCGTAGTCCTCGATTTCATGGAGGACTGAAGAGAAGAATCAAACGAGAAGCTTCCGCTGCACTACGTGCTATCGAGCACGTCCTTGGGCGAATGCAGATGGAAAGTGCCTCGATACTAGTGAGAAGCTAGAAGTAGGTCCGGAAGATTGAACGCGGCAAGCGCATTCTACGAAGAATAGTCAAATCAAAGTGCGACGATATGTGAAGCCCAATTAGGAAATTCCTTCCGCCTTCGAGGCTCTCCACAAAAACTGAAAGCGGGAATCAATCCCGCGAGGCGTTGTCGGTTATGCAAGTATCACTCAAGCCGAAAAAGGAATTGTGTTCCAGGATAGCCAGATTGTCGGCCGCTGTCGCGTTTGCCCTCGTGATTGGCAGCTTCGGGGTAGGACCGGCTCACGCCCACGGCGGCGGTGGTCACGGCGGCGGTGGCGGCGGTAGTCATGGCGGAGGCGGAGGTGGCGGCGGTAACCATGGGGGTGGAGGCGGCTATCATGGAGGTGGCGGCGGCTATCACGGCGGCGGCTATAATCACAGCGGCGGCTACTGGGGAGGCGGCAGCGGCTACTGGGGCGGTGGCGGAGGCTATCCGGACTACTACTACGCGCCTCAGCCTTATTATTATGGAGATGGCCCTGAGTACTCCTATCCGCCGCCGCAGGGTGTCAATCTGTTCTTTGGACTTTGATAGCGCGACCCACTCGACGATAGTGTCCATATTTGAACCTAGGACATAAAACGCGCGACACCTTGCTATCGATTCTCGAGCATGGCGATGTGGCGTCACGCGTGGTCGTGGACTTCACGCGGGGCTGAAACACCGAAACCCGTCTCGTACATTGAGCTGTGCGAGGTTCGAATGTGATTCGTGGATCGATCCCGACAACCAGAGGCGCACCGGAGTGGACGTACCCGGTGGCTGCGCGCCGCAGTACTTGGATCAGACGATGCGATTGTGTCGACTGCCAGCCTCACGATTGGCGTCGCAGCCGCGTCGGCGTCGAAGGAAGCTGTCTTGATCGCCGGTATCGCTGGGCTGGTGGCCGGTTCCATGTCGATGGCGGTCGGTGAGTACGTATCGGTTAGTGCGCAGCGAGACTCGGAGCGGGCCGACATCGAGGTCGAAAAAGGCGAGCTAGCCGCTGCGCCCGACGCTGAGCTGAACGAGCTCGCTATGATCTACGTGAGGCGTGGGCTTGAAAAAGAGCTGGCAATGAAAGTCGCGCAGCAACTGAGCGCTCGCGACCGGCTAGGTTCACATCTGCGGGACGAGCTAGGGATCGAGCCGCGGTCCATCGCGCATCCATTGCAAGCGGCGTGGATCTCGGCGATTAGCTTCGCGTGTTTCGCGGCCGTACCCATAGCAGCTCTTCTCATCGCGCCGCGATCCCAGGCCATCCTGACGATAGCAGTGTTGTCTCTCGCCTGCCTCGCTGCCCTTGGAGCATTTGGTGCCTATCTTGGTGGCGCGCCGATCGGCCGTGCGGCGTTGCGCGTGACAATAGGAGGTGGCTTGGCGATGGCAGTGACAGCAGTCATCGGACGACTCCTTGGCGTGTCAGTGAACTGAAGCTTGCAATCAACTCAGGCACTGCCTTTCTCTTCGCGCAACTCCGCCGCTTCACCAGGGACACGCGCAAGTAGGTCGCCCCTTTGAGTTCAATTACGATGTCCTGGTTCAGTTGCATTTCGGACTGCGCCTAACGTCATAGACTGTTCACACTTCTTTCAGCCCCGTTCGTTCCACGGATAACTGACTGCGGTTGTCTGAAAAACGCCACGGCGCTTAGACTCAGATTTGCGGGCGCGCGGCTCGGTCAGACCACAACAACACAACATAGCAACTGCGTCATAGCTGCACCTGTAGGTGCGCCGGCGCCTGAGGTAGTAGGTGGGCGCAGATGAAGACGCAAATTCTTGCGGCAATCGGCGAAAAGGAATTGCAACCCGCGGCGTGTCTGAACGCTGCGTTGGCAGCGAATGATCGGGTAAAGTACTCTTTCTCTCTACTACAGATGGCGTCGGACCATGCCGCGCATCCGGAGCAGGCGGCGGCCACCCTGAAGCAAGAGCGCATCGCCTGCGGCATCGACGATCCCGATTTCGACACGGCGGTGGCCGGAGCGCGCATGATGGGAAAATCGTGCCGCGTGGCCGGCGGTGCCCGAATCCTCGCGCGCATCGCCGATGACATGCGTTTGATGGCAGCGCCCGTCCTGGCAACAAAGCCCGACGGAATCGCCGCGCGGCTCGATGGATTGCTTGGCGCGCTGCCGAGAGCAGGCAACGACCTGCTCGATCCCGACGCAATTTCTGCAATGACGCAAATTGGGCACGACCGGGCCGACAGTCTGCATCGCCTCGTGATGGATTTGCACAAGCAACTCAATGTCATGCAGGTAGAGCTGGCCGAGGAGACGATAGACGGAGCAGCTGCCTACAATCTGGCCGAGGCCGATCGTCCATTGGTCGCGGCGTTCATGGCCGGCCTCAATCGCACCGCGAAGCTCAAATTCTCTCATCCCGGCTTGGCCACCACCGCGACTCGCACTGGTGGTCAACTGGTGATCCAGAACGACATCGGCACCACCGACGCGCATGTGATTGTGATCCATGTGCAGGACCTGGCAGTCAACGTGACCTATACGGATGTGCATCCCGAGCGCCTTGCATTCTTCCAGGACATGCTGAAACCCCGGGCGGTGAAGTGGGAAGGCGCGCGCACCGCCGTGCTTGCCGCCGGCGAACCCTTCTATCTGGCGACCGGCCGCATCGAGGCAATCGATGTCGATGCCTGTCGCGCCAATCTTGAATTTCTCGGCTCACGCCTCGTGTTCCTCATCGACTGGAATCGTGCGCGCAAACAGTTGCGAGGGTTCTTGCGGGGTCCAGACCGCGTGGCCCTGTTGCAGTCCACGGCAATTGCTGAAATCGGGCATCGCGGCTTTCTGGAACTGGGTGGCGCGCACCTCGTCAACCAGGCAATCGAGGCCACCGCCGGATCGTCGATGCATTTCGGCGACCGGCTGTGCGACGTGCTCGGCGATGCTGGAGCGCTTGAGTTCCTGCGCTTCGTCTTCCGGACTGCGACCGAAGCTTTATTGACCGGACTCTCGCATAGGCTCATTCGCGATCGTATCCGGGTGAATCTGGTAACCCACTTCAGCAACGAAGAGCGACAACTGCTGCGCCTCGCCGGCGACCACGCGGGTCTAATCTTCGAGATTGCCAGTTCAGTGCACGACGGACTGCTCGCCGGGCCCAGTGGTGCCGGCAAACGCGCCCGGCGCGCCAGCCGCTTCGAGCATGATGCCGACCAGATGGTCATAGCGATGCGGGAGGCCGTGCGCCGCCGACCCGAGTACGCAGTATTCCTGTCTTTGCTGGAGAAGGCTGATGATGCCGCGGACGAGCTCGAGTCCGTGGAATTCCTCCTTAGTCTGGATACGCTTGAGGGCAAACCACTGGACGAATTGCAGACCCTCGCCGAACTGCTGACGGAAGCCTCACAGGAATGGATCAAGGCGTTGGGCCACGCTACACAAATTGGCCACGACGCGAGCCGTTCCGAAACGGAGGACTTCCTCACGGCCATCGATCGCATCGCCGCACTCGAGCATCAGGCCGACGACGCAGAGCGTGCGCTCGCGGCCACTGCTGTCCAGCACGCCAAAGATTTCCGTCAGCTACATCTGTATGCCGCAGTCGGCGGCAAGCTCGAGGAGGCATCCGACGCCTTAAAGCACGCAAGCCTCGTTCTGCGCGAACATGTACTCGAGGATGTGATCAATGGCTGAGCTGTACCTTATTCTGCCTGGAGCTGCACCGTCGAAGGGCGGTGCGAATGAGGTCGGCAACAAGGCATGGAACCTGATGCGGATGGCGCAGGTTGGCCTTCCCGTGCCCCCCGCTTTCGTGCTGCCAACGGCGTGGTGTCGGCGCCCTCAACCGGCAGACGATCAAAGTCTGAGGGAGGTATTAGCAAAAGGCATAGCCCGGCTGGAAACCGCGACCGGCTTGAGATTTGGCGCAACGCATCGGCCGTTGCTCGTCTCCGTTCGTTCGGGGGCCGCTGTCTCCATGCCGGGAATGATGGAGACCGTGTTGGATGTCGGCCTGAACGAGGACACTGTCGACGGCCTAATTCGCCTGACCGGCAATCCGCGGCTCGCTTGGGACAGCTACCGCCGCCTGGTGCAGGGTTATGCGGAAGTGGTGGCGAATTTACCGACGGCGCCGTTCGACTTGCTGGTAAAAGCGGCGCTCGCGCGGGCCGAGGCGGAGACCGAGCAGGAACTTGATCATCGCGACCTTCGGGCTCTGACGACTGCAATGCTGGATTGCTACCGCACGCTGACCGGCGGAGTCTTTCCGGCGAATCCTAGGGATCAGCTCGCTGGAGCCGCCGCGGCAGTTTTCCGCTCCTGGTTTGCACCGAAGGCAGCCAGCTATCGAAAATTGAACGGCCTCAGCGACGAAGCCGGTACCGCCGTGACTGTGCAGACCATGGTGTATGGAAATGCCGGGGGCATGTCGGGCGCCGGCGTGGCCTTCACCCGCAATCCCGCAACCGGCGCGCGCGAGCTGTATTTCGACTTCCAATTTAACGGACAGGGTGAGGATGTCGTGGCGGGGCGACAGAAGCTGCACGACAATGAGCGCTTGCGCCTTGTGCTGCCAGCCGCCTGGGCTCGTCTGAATGAGATCTGCCACGAGCTCGAGGTGCTGTTCGGCGACGCACAGGATTTCGAATTCACGATCCAATCCGGCGTACTGTTCCTGCTGCAGACGCGCCGAGCCAAGCGCACCGACTGGGCAGCGCTCGCGATCGCCGTGGACATGGTTGAGGAAGGACTCTTGACGCCAGCCGACGGGCTCGCGCGGCTCGAAGGCATCGACCTTAACTCCGTGGTCCGCACCAGCTTCGCGCCGCCGATACCCGATATGCTGGCAGTCGCGCAAGTGGCGGGCATCGGCGTAGCGAGCGGCGCCGTGGCGCTGGATCCTGGCGCAGTGAAGCGCCTGACGGCGGCGGGCACACCCGCGATCCTCGTACGGATGGAGACGGTAACGACCGATATCGAGGGTATGGCCCTAGCGGTGGGGATCCTCACCGGCTCGGGCGGCCGCACTTCCCATGCGGCGGTTGTGGCGCGACAACTCGGCAAGGTGTGTCTAGTGGCCTGCCCAAGCCTGGAAATCGACGTTCAGCACCGCCAGTGCCGGATCGGAGGAACAACTCTGAACGAAGGCGATTTTCTGTCGCTGAATGGCAATTCCGGCGCAGTTCACCTTGGCCGGCTGGCGCCGTTGACCGAGCGCCCCGAACGCGCCCTCGCCGCCATCGCAGCGTGGCGCACTGCCGCGGCACCATAGCAGCGCATCAGTGAGAAAGCCGCGATCCTTCTTCAGGTGTGCTGGAGGAATGACGCGGCGCCCAACTTGTTTTGATTTGGTGCTACTTCCCAGGTCCCCGAAACGCCAAGGTGGGGTCAGGGTGGGCTAAATTTCCCGGACTCAATGAGACTCGGCGAGACTAAGTGGGATAGCTGTCGCGCTACTGAGCCATCTTTCCACAGTGGCTACTGTCTTGAGCAGTCTTGCCGGGGTGACGCCGTTCGCGAACCGGCGTAGCGTTGCTAATCTGGCGTACTGGGTAACCGGTACCGAGGGTTCGAATCCCTCCCTCTCCGCCAGTTTTATTGGGTTTTTCCTGCTGCGCTCCCCAGCGAGGACGTTTCTTCTGCAGAAAGATCGTCGGTCGGTATCCAGCGCCAGTAATGTTTCAGCAGCATTTGCAGTGTGCGATGCCGCGGATCACGTTATCGCCATGGGTGTGGGGGTTCTGCTTATCGGTGTGATTGCCGCGCGCTCGTTCGGGCGGTTCCACGGCGGCATTCGCCCACGGGCTCATGACGCGCGAAGCAGGGAAATGAAACGCACCGGCAAGCGTGGCGCCATTATCCTTGCGCTTTCTACGTTGTTGATGGCCTCGGTCGCTTCAGGCCAACAATCAGCCACCGCACGCGTTCCCATGGTGCCGCGCTTCGAACCTGCGGCTTGCCCGGCAATTCCTGTAAAGGCGCTGGCCAACGCCAGCTGCGGCTACCTCGTCGTCCCCGAGGATAGGAGCCAGCCGCACGGCAGCACAATCCGACTCGTCGTCGCGATCATCCCCGCCCGCTCGCCGCGGCCGAAGCCTGACCCAATCATCTATATGGCGGGCGGCCCGGGCGGGATCGCTATCAATGAGGCGGACCTGGCCGTCGCCGTCGGCCTTAACCAAGATCGCAATCTTATCCTCATGGATCAGCGAGGAACTCTATACTCCGAGCCGGCACTGACTTGCCCGGAGGTTGACCAGTTCTTCGTGCGCAGCCTCGGCCTCGCCCTCGATGATCCTTCGACCGGACGCCTCCATGCGGCGGCGGCGCAAGCGTGCTACCGCCGCTGGGCGGCGACCGGTCGCAACCTCAGCGCATATAACACGACCGAAAACGCCGCAGATTTCGCCGACTTACGCGTGGCGCTCGGAATCACCAATTGGAACGTGTTCGGGGTTTCTTACGGCACCAACCTGGCGCTCACGCTGATGCGCGAGCATCCGAAGGGCGTCCGCAGCGTTATCCTCGACTCGGTGCAACCGCCGTCGGTTGTAAACGTGGGAAGGTACTGGGGCAACGCTCGCGAGGGATTCGACAACTTCTTCAGCGCGTGCGCGCAAAAGCGCGGCTGTTGGAGCGGTCAACCTGGCCTCGGCGAGACCTTCGCGCACCTGGTGCGTGAGCTCGAATCCCATCCTGTCACCACTAGCGTGATGGCGGAAAAGGGCAAGCCACCAGTGAAGGTGGTGATCGACGGTGGGAAGCTGGTGAACTGGCTCGTCGACATGTCCTTCACGACCGCAGACTACCCGCATGTGCCCGACTGGATCGATGAGCTTGCCAAGGGAAACCCGGAGAAAATCGCCTTGTCGATCGCACAGCCCGTGTTGACGACTCCCGAAGGTTACATCGGCTACGGTCTGACCTACGGCGTCATCTGCAGTGAGTGGGTGCCCTACGA
>JBEKLS010000078.1:0-18692 GCA_050010075.1 Binatus sp. (SeqCode)
GCCATTCGGAAAAACAGATCGTTGGTCACCTTGTCGAGCATCCGCACGCTGCCGAGCGACGCGTCGCCCTTATAGCTGACCAGGAAATCCTTGCTCACCTGCGCGAGGCCGAGCGCGCCGTCAACCGTCAGGTTCGCACTCGTGATCGTCGCGTTCAGGTTCTTGCTTACGTAGGGATTCGCAAATGCGAGGTCGAGGCGCTTGGTCGCAACGTGCAGGTCGGCCTTCAACGGCTGGACCGCAGCCGTGCCGGTGACTTTGAAGGTGCCCTTGCGATTCAAGGTGCCGTCGAGATCGACGCCAAAAGGTTTGGCGAAGTCGCTGGTCACATCCTTCAGATGGATGTTGAGCGGTGAGACCGCGACCGTGACCGGTTTCGGCGCACTCTCATCCACAAAGGTGGCGTCGGTTCCTTCCAGCGCGACCGATGCGACCTCGAATTGAAAACCCGGCGCGGCCGGCGCCGGCGGCGCTGCGGGCTGAACGTGCCTCCGCTCTTCGCGCCGCGTCTCGCGCGGCGCTCGCCGCCGCTCGCGCGCAGCCGTACGCTCGGGGCGTGGCGAGGGCGGCGGCGCCGAACTGCGCATCAGCGCTTCGAGACTGATTTTGCCGTCGCGCTCGCGGCGCACGAACAGATGCATCGCGTCGCTCTTCACTTCCGTGACCGTCGCGTGATGCGACGCCAAATCGAACTGCCCGACCGTTACGCTGAAATTTTTCCACTGCACCGGCTTTTCTTTTTCTTTCGGCGCGTCCACTTCGAAATTATCGATCGCGACGCTGGCCGGCTCCGCGTGGACGTTGAACTTGTCGCTCGCGAAATTCGTCAGCACGCTGGCCTTCGCGCTGAGCTTGCCCGACGCCACGGTCGCTGCCAGAAATTTCTGCGCAAACGGCTGCAGCGCGGGCAGATCGACTTTGTCGACCGTCACGTTGGTCGTGACCTGCGATTGCGAGAGATTCAGTGCGCCCTGCACGGCGAGCGCGCCGCCGCTGTGAAGGTTGCTGTTCAGGTAGAAGGTCGCCGGCGATTTCCCAAGTGTGCGAAGGTTCTGAACGCCGACCTCGAGCGCCTCCAGAGCGTCAGTCGCCGGCGCCGGACCGCTGTTGTCCTGAACGTCCACACCGCTTTTCGTAAGCACGAACGACTCGAGCTGAAAATCCATCGGCGGTTTCGCGGTAGAGGGCCCCGCCACCGTTGTAGTCGGCTGCGCTATCGTGCCGGCCGGCGACGGCGCGGCCGCTGGAGTGCTCGCCGCGGCCACCTGCGCAGGAGGACTGGCCGGCGCCGGCGCACCGCCGCTCGCGAGCGCCGAGAGATTGTTGGTGCCGTCGGGATTCAGCCGCACATTCGCGAGCAGCCCGTCGATCCAGATCGACTTCAGATAAATCACCGCGTTGAGCGGCTCGACGTCGCTCAGCTTCACCTCGGCATGCTTGAGTGCGACCACCGGCGCATTGGCGGTGTCGCGAACGTCGAGCTGATCGAGCGCCACCGCGCCGTTTATGCGAATCAGCGGCTGCGCTTCGGCCTGCACGAAATGAAGATAGAGGTCGGCCGACAGTGTCCCGCTCGGAATTTGCACCGGCAGCTTCACCGGCACGTAGCTTACGTAGAGCGGCAGGTCGAGCTTGTGCAGCTTCAGGTCAACCACCGAGTCGCGCGTGGCGGTGAACGGCTTGGCGACGCCCGCGATGTGAATCGGGCTGCCATCGATCACCATCTGCAGCAGCGGCTGCACGAAGATGTTCACGTCCGACGGCAGGTTCGCGATGAACGGGACGTTGACCTGGATATCCTCGACCTTATGCTGCTTGCCGAGCAGTTGGTCGTCGATAGTTATTTCGCCGTCGCGGAGCTGGATGTTCGATACCGCGAATTTCATCGGCGCGCTCGGCTTGGTGGGCGGCGGTGGTTTCGCCGGCGCGGGCGCGCTCTCGAGCAAGTCGGAAAAGTTGAATTCCTGCTGCGACTTCCGGACTACGTGTATCCTTGGTTTATCGACGACGACTTCTCCGACCACCGGCGCGAATCTGAACAGCGAGGTCCATGAAACCTTCACCGCCAGATGCCCGAGGTCGACGAAAGGCTTCTGCGGATCGCCGCGCTCGCCAACGTGCAGCTGGTCGAGGTCGAGCTTGAGCCGGTACAGATTGAAACGGATTTTGCCGACGGTCACATCGCGATGGATGCTGGCGGCGACGGGACCAGTCAGCACATGGCGCAGGATGGGGGGCACCGCGATATAGGTTGCCAGGCCGAGAAACACGACGACCGAGACGACGATGATCCCGATTTTTCGCAGGCGCCGCGAACGGCTCAACTCGCGCGTGCGTGCGACCCACGGCTGGCTCGGGTGAAGCGCGGCGCGCAAATGTCCGAGCGCGTTCTCAAAATATGCGAGCACTCGGTTGAAAAAGTTGGCCATGAGTTCAGGTCCGCCTGACGCCCGCCAGCGTGAGCCGTCGCCAGACAATAGTCAATTCAACGGATCACCCCGAATGCGGCTACCGATTGTGAATACCCAGCCAGCGCCGCCGATCCTCGACGATCGGCCGCCGACTTTTCAGCAAAGCGTACGCTTCGTCAAGCGTCTTGCCGCGTTTCGTTTTCAGGAACCACGCCACCACCAGCGGCGCGCGCTCGCATCCTTCCTCGCAATGCACCAGCACGCGATGCCCGCGGGCGAGCTCGTCGTCGATCAGCGTCGCCGTATTGTCGAGCGTCACGACTCCTTCAGCAAGGAACGGCATTTGAATAGCGTGCGGCGGTTCGCCCTCGGGCACGTCGGGCAGCACGCTGATAATAGTCCCGTCGAACTTCTGCGCGTCCTGTAGATCACCGACGAACAAGCCCGGAACTATCTCGCTCTCTTGCCAACTGGCGGCCATGCGTCCATGCAGCTTGACCGCCGAAGCGACGTTGCGTCAACCTTTCCGGAACGGGAGGTGTTCGCGATGTTCAAGGGAAGCTGCCTTTGCGGTGCGGTGGCGTTCGAGGCGAGCGATCCAATCGAGCTGCGCAACTGTCATTGCTCGCGATGCCGCAAGGCGCGCGGCGCGGCGTTTGCCGCCAACCTGTTCGTGCCGGCCACATCGTTCCGATGGCTGCGCGGCCAGGATCTCGTACTCACCTATCGCGTGCCGAACGCCGAGAGATTTGGCAATTCGTTCTGCAAAGTCTGCGGCAGCTCGATTCCGCGCAAGCTGCCAACTCGCGAGGTCGTGCTGATTCCGGCGGGCACGCTCGACGACGACCCCGTGATTCGGACCAGCTCCCACATCTACGTGGGCTCGAAGGCTCCCTGGCACGAGATCACTGACGACGTGCCGCAATATCCCGAGGGTCCTCCGCCCGCGTGAAGACGTAAACGGCTAGCTGTACTTCCGTTCCTGCCACCACGGAAAGTACGCGGGCATGTCCTTGGAAACCTTGTCCGGAAATTTCGCCGGACGCTTTTCCAGAAATGACGCGACGCCTTCCTTCACATCGGCCGAAGATCCGCGCGCAAAAATTCCACGGCTGTCGACCTTGTGCGCTTCCATCGGGTGGTCCGCGCCAGCCATCCGCCACAGCATCTGGCGAATCAGCGCGACCGACACTGCCGAGGTGTTGTCGGCAATCTCGCGCGCGAGTGCGCGCGCTGCCGGAATCAGCTGATCCGGCTTGTAGATCCTTCTAACCAGCCCGCCTTCGAGCGCTTCTGCGGCCGGGAACACGCGCCCGGTGAAGGTCCACTCCAGCGCCTGCGAGATGCCGACGATTTTCGGCAGAAACCAGCTCGAGCACGCCTCCGGCACGATTCCGCGCCGCGAGAAGACAAACCCGAAGCGCGCATTCTCCGACGCCAGCCGCACGTCCATCGCAAGCTGCATCGTGACGCCGACTCCCACCGCCGCGCCGTTCACCGCCGCAATCACCGGCTTCTTGCATTCGAAGATGCGCAGCGTCAGCCGCCCGCCGCCGTCGCGAACCGCCTCGTCGCTCCAGTTCACGGTGCCGTCGGCCCTGATCGCCGAGCGCCGCTCCGGACGATCCTCGCGCGTCGAGTCGAACGTGCGCGGCCCCGCCGACAAGTCCGCGCCCGCGCAGAACGCGCGCCCCGCGCCGGTGACGATTACCGCACGCACGTTGTCGTCCGCGTCGGCATGGTCGAACGCGTCGATCATCTCGGTCATCATGACGCCGGTGAAGGCGTTGAGCTTCTCCGGCCGGTTGAGCGTGATCGTCGCGACATTGTCCGCGACCTCGTAAATTATCTGTTCATACGCCATCGACTGATCTCCCTCGCCGCGCAACTCGCTTACTTCACGAACAGCATCAACCCTTCGTAAACCACGGCTGGCTTCTGCTGACCTACTACCTGGATTTCCGTCTCGCGCGTCACCATCGTGCCCTGCGGCCGCGCCTCGACCGCAATCAGCCGCGATCGCGCGTGCACGCTGGCGCCGGCAGGAACGGGCGCGACGAAGCGCAGCTTGTTAGCGCCGTAATTCACCACGTTGCGAAACCCGGTGACCGCGTATTCCTCGGTGGTCTTGAAGGCAGGCAGCAGGCTGAGCGTCAGGAATCCGTGGGCGACCGGGCCGCCGAACGGACTTTCCTTCTTGCAGCGCTCGATATCGATATGAATCCACTGATGGTCGCCGGTGACGTCGGCGAACTGGTTGATTTTCTCCTGCGTCACGTGAATCGGCTCGCTCCAGGGACCGAACTCCTTGGAAATTTTCGCCGTGAGCGCGGCTATATCGTCAAACTTGATCGTCTGCATCGTCGTACCTCTCTTCCATATTTCGATTGCAACGTACGAGTCAGGTTCTAGCCGACTTGGGTTTCATTATGCAACTTACGATGCGGCTGGGCCCTGGCCTAACCGGCAACTGATTGTCCTGAATGTCGAGAGCGAGTGTGCTGAGTGTGGCGGCTTATTTGCAGGCTGGTGCTTCGAGCAGTGTGTCGAGCTCAACGCTACCGCTTATCCCGACGACTGCTTTGCCATTGAGAAAATCTATCGAGCCGTCCGGCCTCACTTCAGCTTTGATTCCACATTTCACGCAGTGATGTCGCGATGGCGGTTCGTTGGGCTTCGTATCTTCTACGAAATAGTGGCCCTTGAAATCCGATATCATTCAAAAACCTTAGCAAGCCCGCCCGTTAGACAACCATCGCCCAAACGTGCAGGACGGTGCCGATAGTAACGTGACGAGCGCGGCCCCGTGCCGGGACTTCTTTCACGCTCGTCTTCGTAAACGCATCCAAACCGATTCAGCCTTGCGGAATTACTACCGGGCCGGGGCACAGACTCACCTGGTGGTTGTCTGAAAATGTGAGCGACACTCCGGGTGCGTACATCGAACCGCCGCGCTGCCAGTTGGCTGTTTGCGGGAACATCGAATCGGTCGGCGGCGTAGAGTCAGGCCTGCATCCGGCGGGAAGAGGAAAGTCGCTGGTGCGCTCAGCGCCAGGATTTTGATCCTGGTACTGCTGCAGCGACGACGATTGCTCGTCGGGACTCCATCCTACAGCGACGGCCTGGGCCGCTTTGCCGTGGTCCGTCCAATCCGGTAAATCGGCGCCGAATACATAACCGAGTCCGACGAACAGCACCATTGTCATCCAGAATCCCAAGGAAAAAAACATCTTGGCCATGACAGTCATCCTCTGCAGGACTGATTCAGCATTTTTCATGCCGCCTGTGCCGTGCTCTACCAACCGCGAAAAAGCCCTTATTCTTGCGGGAAAAGCGCTTTTTCTCATCTATAGATATGGGAAGCGAACGGCAAAAACCTTCGCGTTTTCTGGTTTGGCCCCAATCAGATCGGGCCTTAAGGGCGTGAACCCTGAAAACATTTCAGCCTGTTCGGCAGTAGGATTCGGAAGCGATCTTGTCAGCGATTCGCTCGCCGCTTTTTTCAGCGCACAGCGATTGCCGCTAATCAGCCAACTCTTTTGAGTCGCTTGACACGGCGGAAATATTAATGATGGTTAGGTAAGCAGCGGACCAGGAACAAGGCATTCGATCTGGGGGAGGCGGATGGGGCTATCCGCCTTCCCCAGATCTCAAGTCTTCGCGGTTACAGGTTGCTGTCGACCGTGCCGAGCAATGAACTGATCGTCGAGCCCATCGTTTGGTAGGCGACGAAAACGATCACTGCGACCGCGGCGAGGATCAGCGCGTATTCGGCCATCGTCTGACCCGCCGGATACTCGCGCATCTTCACGAACATGCGTGTGACCTTCTCCATTTTTTTCCAGTGTCTCCTTTTACTGTGTGTTTTGGCCCTCCATGCCGCCCCTGGTCAGTCTGGCTCAAAGGACTCCACGCATCGGTCATGCCACTGTGCTTTATTCACCTTACTGGTGTTTCCACTCGCCACAATCTTACGGTAGTAGCCATGACGCAACTTTGGGTCGCGAAGCAGCTACAGAAAGTAGGAGAGTCTCGTCTTTTAGACGATAGACGAACGGCCACGCGAGAATTGACTGGCGTCCCGAGCCTGGCCAACCGCGCGAAACCTCGCGAACTGACAACTCGATTACGAACGCGCCGTGAGCGGATGCGATGAGCCGCCGTCGATTGTCAGTATCGTGCCGGTGGTGAAGCTCGACGCCGTGCTCGCGTAATAAAGGGCAGCTCCCACCACTTCGTCCGGCTCGCCCGCACGCTGCATCGGAAATGTCGCCTTCGCGCGCCGCGTGAACTCGCTCGTCCGCGACCAGCCCTTGCTGATATCGGTGTGAAACGGTCCCGCCATGATGCAATTGACGCGCACCTTCGGCCCATACTCCATTGCATACGCAATCGTGATCGCGTTGAGTCCCGCCTTCGCCGCCGCGTACGGCGCAACGTCGGGAGTCGGACGAATCGAAGCGACGCTCGACACGTTGATGATCGCGCCGCCGTCGCCCGCCGCCATCCGCGATCCGAACAGCGCCGACAGGCGAAACGGCCCCTTGAGATTCACGCCAATCACCTTGTCGAACAGGTCCTCGTTGGTCTCGACCGACGACGGCGCGAGCGGCGACAGGCCGGCGTTGTTGATGAGCACGTCGGCGCGGCCCCATCGCGCGTAAACCTCGTCGGCGAGCCGGTTGCAGTCGTCCCATTTCCCGACGTGTATCGCATGCGCCGACGCGTCGCGGCCGAGCGCGCGGATTTCCGCGACGGTCGCCTCGCACGAGTCGAGCTTGCGGCTGGCAATCGCGAGGTTCGCGCCCGCGTGCGCAAAACCCAGCGCCATCGAATGGCCCAGGCCGCGGCTGCCGCCGGTGATTACGACCACCTTGTCTTTGAAATCAAACTCGATTCGTCCGCTCACTGGTTGGCCACCTCGAGCTCGATCCGGTCCGCGTACTTCTTGATCGCCGCTTCGCGCAGCCGCGGGATATGCTGGGTCGGGAACAAGCCGTCGGTCGCCTTGTACTCGCGCAACACCTGGCGCGCGACCGTTATCTTGTGAACCTCGGTCGGCCCGTCAGCCAGTCCCATGTGGAAGCTCTGGATGACCTGCTCGACGAACGGCATCTCGCCGGTCGCGCCGAGCGAGCCGTGCAGATGCAGCGCGCGCGCCGCGACGTCATGGAAAACCTTGGGCATCAGCGCTTTCACCGCCGCGATATCCTTGCGCACCTTCAGGTAGTCCTTGTAGCGATCGATCTTCCACGCCGTGCGGAGCACCAGCAGCCGGAACTGCTCGATCTCCATCCACGAGTCCGCGATCTTTTCCTGCACCATCTGCTTGTCCGCCAGCCGCGATCCCTGCGTAGTGCGCGAGAGCACGCGCTCGCACATCATGTCGAACGCCTTGCGCACCTGGCCGATCGTGCGCATCGCATGATGGATCCTGCCGCCGCCCAGCCGCGTCTGCGCAACCACGAACGCGCCGCCGCGCGGTCCCAGCATATGGTCCTTGGGCACGTGCACGTCTTCGTAACGGATATACGCGTGGCTGCCGCCGCGCTCATGCGTGCCGACGCCGAGGTTCTTCAGAATGTTCACGCCCGGAGTTTCCTTCGGCACGATGAACATCGACATGCGGTTGTATTCCTTCGCGTCGGGATCCGTCACCACCATCACGATAAGGAACGACGCGAGGTGCGCATTCGACGAGAACCACTTCTCGCCGTTGATCACCCAGTTGTCGCCCTTGAGCTCCGCATGAGTCGTGAAGACTTTCGGATCGGCGCCGCCCTGCGGTTCGGTCATCGAGAATGCCGACACGATTTCGTTGTCGAGCAGCGGCTGCAGATATTTTTTCTTCTGCTCGGGCGTCCCGTAATGCGCCAAAATTTCGGCGTTGCCCGAATCGGGCGCCTGGCATCCGAATACAATCGGCGCGTAGGTCGCGCGCCCCAGTATCTCGTTCATCAAGCCGAGCTTGACCTGTCCGTAGCCCTGGCCGCCGAGCTCCGGCCCGAGATGGCAGGCCCACAGCTTGCGCTTTTTCACTTCGGCCTGCAGCGGCCGCACCAGCGCGTTGCGTTTCGGATTGCGCACGTCATAAGGATGGCAGTCGAGCACGAACTCGAGCGGCTCGACTTCCTCGCGCACGAATTTAGCGATCCAGTCGAGCTCCTTCTGGAACTCGGGCTCAGTTTCAAAATCCCAACTCATTATCTTTCGTCCTCCATGTAGAGTGTTGTCCCGCCGCCACGATCGGCTGGGACTCACGCCCGGATTCTCGCCAATGCGAGCAGGTTTTACCAGAGCACGAAATAGGCGGTGCGCCGCTTTCTGAGTGTTCTTTTGTTTTCTGCTCCTTGTGTCATCCCGAGCGTAGCTGAGGGACCCCGGATCTTTCTCAGTGCGGACCGAGGCACCCCCAACCACGGCGCGATCGCGCTCTATGCAGGAGGAGCACCGCAATCAGTACGCACACCGCAAATCGTGCTCTTCATCTCGCGGGCAATGAGAGAATTCCACGATTGGGGGCGCGTTCCACCGGCGTCGAGAAAAATTCGGGGTCCCTCGGCTACGCTCGGGATGACACAATGAAAGACAACAGAAAAGAATGCACTGGCGAGCTGTGCCGAAGTGTTCGCAGAACCCTCACCTAACCTCTCCCGTAAAATAACGGGCGAGGGACCAGACTGGAATCTTTCAACGTACCCAAGCAAGATGACGCTGTAAGTATTCCCATGAAACTCTCGATCATCGACCAGTGCCCTGTTCCTGCCGGCTTCACTACTGCCGACGCGTTTCACAACACTATTGAGCTGGCGCGACTCGCCGATCGCCTTGGCTACGAGCGCTACTGGATCGCCGAGCATCATGCGACCGGCGCCTTCGCGAGTCCTGCGCCCGAAGTCTTGCTAGCGCGCGTCGGCGCCGAAACCTCGCACATCCGCGTCGGCTCGGGTGGCGTCATGCTGCCGCATTACAGCCCGATGAAGGTCGCCGAGACCTTCCGCGTGTTGCACGCGCTCTATCCCGGCCGCATCGACCTCGGCATCGGCCGCGCGCCCGGCGGCAGCCCGCTCGATACATTCGCGCTACGCCGCGACCGCAGCGCGCAGCCGCTCGAAGACGATTTCCCCAAACAACTGCTCGAGCTGATCGCATTTCTGCACGGCGGCTTCCGCCCCGACCATGCGTTCAGCCGCATCGAGTTGTCGCCTGCGATGCCCGGGGCGCCCGAGGTCTGGCTGCTCGGCTCGAGCATGTGGAGCGCAGCAGCAGCCGCGCAGCTCGGATTGCCCTACGCCTTCGCCCACTTCATCGATCCCACTCATACGCGCGCCGCCATTGAGTACTATCGCACGCACTTCATCCGCTCGAATGAGCTGTCCCAGCCGGTCGCCGTCCTTGGAATCGGCGCGATATGCGCACCCACTGACGCTGAAGCCGAGCGAATGGCGTCGAGCGTACGGTTGTTCGTGCGCCATGCGCGCCAGGGCATGCGCGGACCGATCCCCACGCCGGAACAAGCTCTCGCAGAGCTGGGACCAGGCCCCTTGCCCGAAGACGTGATGATGCGCGAGACGGGCGAATGGCCCCGCGCGATCATCGGAACGCCCGGCCACGTCCGCGACACCCTCGTCGACATCGCGAGCCTGCTGCATCTCGACGAAGTGATGCTCGTGACCGTCGTCCACGATCATCAAGCGCGCCTGCGCTCCCACGAGCTGCTCGCCGAAGCCTTCAACCTCCAGCCGCGTTGACCTGAGCGCGCCCTCGCCCTAAAGCAGGGGAAGCAATCGGGGGTTGGAGGACTCAGATGGCTATCGATGGAAACAAACTCCAGGAAGTGATCGGTAAAATCCTCGGCGACGTCGGCGCTGCGATGGGCACGGCGCTCGTGCTGATCGGCGACAAGTTCGGATTTTACAAGACGCTGGCCACCGCAGGACCGTTGACGCCCGCCGAACTTGCGTCAAAGACCGGTACCGTCGAGCGTTACGTGCGCGAATGGGCGTCGGCACAGGCTGCGGCCGGTTATATCGACTACGACGCGGCCTCCGGCCGCTTCTCCATCTCGCCCGAGCATGCGCTCGTCCTTGCCGATGAAGGCGGACCCGCGTTCTTCCCCGCGATGTACGAGATAGCAGCCGCTGCCATCCGCGACGAACCCAAAATCGCGAACGCGTTTCGCAACGGCGGCGGCGTCGGATGGCATGAGCACGACCCCTGCCTGTTCCGCGGCACCGAGCGCTTCTTCCGTCCCGGTTACGCGATGCACCTGGTCGCCGAATGGATTCCCGCACTCGAGGGCGTCAAGGAAAAACTCGAGCGCGGCGCGCGCGTGGCGGACGTCGGCTGCGGCCACGGCGCTTCGGTAATCCTGATGGCGAAGGCGTTCCCGAAATCGCGGTTCTTCGGCTTCGACTATCACCAGCCGTCAATCGATCGCGCCCGCGAACTCGCGCGCGAGGCCGGCGTCGCCGACCGCGCTATCTTCGAGCGCGCCTCAGCCAAGGATTACCCCGGCACCTACGACCTGGTCGCTTTCTTCGACTGTCTGCACGACATGGGCGATCCTGTCGGCGCGGCTGCGCACGTCAAGAACACGCTCGCCCCTGATGGAACCTGGCTGGTGGTTGAGCCGTTCGGCAAAGATCGCCTCGAGGACAACCTCAATCCGATCGGCCGGCTATTCTATGCCGCTTCGACGATGATCTGCGTGCCGGGCTCGCTGTCACAGGAAGTCGGCCTCGGCCTCGGTACGCAAGCTGGAGAAACGCGTCTGCGCGAGGTGCTCACCGCAGGAGGGTTCTCGCGCGTGCGCCTGGCGACGGCGACGCCATTCAATCTGGTACTGGAAGCGCGCCCCTGATTCGAGCGCCAGACCTTAGTAGGCGACGGCCCCGCCGCTTTCGATCAGGCTAACCGGCAGTCCATCGACCTCTTTCGGTGCGGCCGCCTGCGCCTGCGGCGTCAACTTGTCGACGTAAACCACGATCGCGGCTTCACCAGGCTGATCGCTGGCGCCGACTGCCGTGCCGACCGCGCCCGGGATCTTCATGAGCGCGTCCTCATGACTGTCGCGAACCGCCTTTGCCGACGTGACCACCTCATCCGACAGACCGACGCTCGCCGCCAACACATCCGATGGCACCGCCTCGACCGCATCAGCTGTGCACGTGCCCACCATCGAAACGTCCAGCTTGCCCAACACTTCGGAAATCGGATTGGCTATCACGTTGCCGCTGGTTGAAAAGCCCGCGAACAGCAAAGCGACGGCCTGCGGGCAATCGTCGATAGTTACCACCAGCGATCCGGAATCTCCCGCCAAGCCAAATTGAGGGGTTGCGACGCTGCCCGTCACAACGACCTGGTTGACGAATTTAGCGAGCTTTGGCTTCTTCGGCATGTCCGAGTAGTTGATCGTCACGTTGGCGTCCAGCTGCGCGATCACTCCGGTCGTGAGACAAGTCGTCCGCCCCATCTTCTGCACGGGCAACCCGATTGTCGGGGTACCGACCGTGCCTGCGATGTCCCCGATAAAGAGGATCTGCGGGCTCACCTCTCCCGGCTCGACGGCCGCGATGGCGGCGTCGACGGTATTGTTGCCGCCTCCGAACTTGATTTTGATGGTACTGCTGTAAGTTGCGACCGTGTTGCTGGGCGCCTTCAGACAGTCGACGTCAACGAGGCCGGGCTGCACGATTTTCTGTCCCGGCTTAGCCTCATTTTGGTCCGCGAGCACGTGATTGTTGCTGAGGATGTATTCGTTATCCTCTGAATCCTGGACCATCGAGCCCAGCGTCCCGCTGAAGCAACCCTTTTCCTTCTTAGTCTTGATTACCGATCGGATATTTCCGCCCGAAATGCCCAGCGGAATCGGACGCGGCAACGCCATTTGCTGAGGCGGTGGTACGTCACTACATAATTGTTGGGCGGAGGCCCTCTGTGGCGTCGATGCAACAGCCATCGCAACCATCCCAGCAACCAACATCGCCGCTTTCACCTTATAACTCATGCTCTTTCCCCCGTATGAGGCTAAACCCCGCCATAGTCCATGCAGACTCAGCAAGATTTACACCAGACAGCTATGTCTTACGGGTGAAGACTAATTAATGCAGGTTTTTCGCGGATTAACCGGCGTCGAGCAGCGATAGCAATGCTACCGGTGCGTTCTCGCCGATCTAAATGGCCAGATCGCCTTCATCCGAGAGTCGCGCAATGGCGCGCGATCGGTTCGGCTTCGGTCCGCCGATGACACATCTCATCCGCTAAATTGGCGGATGCTTGTCTTTCCACGGACGCGCGCGCTCGAACTCGGCGGCCAGCGCGATTATGCCGGCCTCGTCGCCGGGACGGCCGATCATCTGCAATGCGAGCGGCAGTCCCGACTTGCTGAAGCCGTTGGGAATCGAGATGGCGGGCTGACCGGTCGAGTTGAACGGGAAGGTAAATGGGATCCACGCGTAAACTTCGTCGGCGCTGGTCTCCGGATTCAGGCCCAGGCTGCCGATGCGCACGGCGGGCCGCGTGAGCGTCGGCGCGATCAGCGCGTCGTACGGCATCAGCGTGTGGATGATCTCGCGCGACGTGTTGTGCATCCCGGTGACCGCGCGAATGTAATCAGCGGCGGAAATTTTCTTGCCCCATTCGTAGCTCGCGCGGACCACCGGCTCGAGCAGCTCCGGGTCGGGGATATTCGTCGACGCGACTGACGCGCCGACGATAATGCGCGCGAATTTTCCGAGCATCGCGGCCGGGTCGAGCGTGAGCGGCTCGATGCTATGTCCCATCTCGCGAAAGACACCGCATGCGGACTCGAGCGCGGCGAGCGTCTCGTCGTCCGGCGATCCGAGCGCGCTGTGATTGATGACCGCGAGCCGAAGTTTTTTCGGATGCGCGGTGACTTCCTCGACGAACGGCCGCGTATGCGGCCGCGCCGCGTACGGATCGCCCGGCATCATCCCCGCCATCGCATCAAGCATCAGCGCCGCGTCGCGCACTGTGCGCGCAATCGGGCCGTTCGTCGAAAGCCCGGCCCATCCTTCGCCGGCCGCGGGCGAAGACGTGATTCGTCCACGCGACGGTTTGATTCCGACCAGCCCGCAGCATGCCGCCGGGATTCGTACCGAACCGCCGCCGTCGCTGCCCTGCGCGACGGGATGCATTCCGGCGGCGACGGCAGACGCTGAACCGCCGCTGGAGCCGCCGGCGGTGTGCTCGAGGTTCCACGGATTTCGCGCAGGCGGACACAGGCCGCCCTCGGTGACCGGGCGCAGTCCGAACTCAGGCGTCGAAGTTTTGCCGAGCAGGATTCCGCCCGAGTTCCCGAGCCGCACGGCAAGTTCCGCGTCGGCCGGCGCGTGCCAGTTCTCGAAGTTCTTCGAGCCGAAGGTGGTACGAATGTCTTTCGTCCAGAGCAGGTCCTTGAGCGAATAGGCAACGCCGAACAACGGCAGCTTGACCCCTTCCGCAGCGCTCATCTTCTCCAGACGCGCCGCGTCCGCCAGCGCGCGGTCCGCGGTCACGGTGATGAACGCGCCAAGCTTCGGATTCAACTGCTCGATGCGCGCAAGAAAAAATTCAGCAACCTCGCGCGCCCGAACTTCCTTCTTGAGCACCAACTCGCGCAGTTCCCACGCCTCGATGTACGGATTAAGCATCGCGGTCACCTCCAGCCTGGAAAATTGTACAGAGCAATCTGATTTTTGTCAGTGGCGCGGGCCGCCGTGCCCGCGATTCTCTGGGCGTTAGGTCTGGGCCTTGTGTCCGGGCATTGTGTCATCCCGAGCGAAGCCGAGGGACCCCGAATTTTTCTCTACGCCGGTGGAACGCGCCCCCAATCAAGGAGTTCTCTCGGTGCTCGCGAGATGAGGGAACGCGATTTGCGCGATGCGCACCGATTACGCCGCTCCCTCCTGCATAGAGCACGATCGCGCCGTGGTTGGGGGTGCGTCAGCCAGCAGCGAAAAAAATCGGGGTCCCTCGGCTACGCTCGGGATGACACGAAAACCTGGAGAAAAGAGAGCGCACAGAGATGAACGAAATGGATTGTTCATCGCAGTGCGTTCCTCCAGCTACGCGTGGATCGGCGGACGGCGGTCGCTCCAGCGCACCTCGTTCTCCAGTTGCGACGCCAGCCGAATCAGCAAGTCTTCACGCCCCATCGCGGCGACAAACTGCACGCCGATCGGCAGCCCCTCGCGGTTCCAATGCAGCGGCAGCGAAATCGCCGGCTGCCCCGTGATGTTGAACGGCGCGCACAGCGTCAGCAACTCCGCACTGCGGCGGAACGCGTCGAGCGGCTTCGACGGGTCGGGCACCAGCTCGCCAATCTTCGGCGACGGCCGCGTGATCGTCGGCGTGACCAGGATGTCGAATCCGCTTGCCCACCACGAAGCCATCGAGCGGCTGAAAGTGTTGTAGGTTCCGAGCGCGCCCAGGTAGTCGCGCGCCGTAATCGCCTTGCCCATCTCGGTGACGGCCCAGTTGTCGCTGTCCATGTCTTCGGCGCGAATTTTACGGCCGAGCATTTCACCAAGCGAATCGACCTCGTGCGCCTGCCATGCCGCGACAACGTTGATCGCGTTCTCCATCTGCCCTGTGATGGCTTGCGGGTACGACGCCTCGACGACATGGCCGAGCCGCTCGAGGATACGGCCCGCAAGACTCGCGGCCTCACGGCAATCCGCATGAACGAGGCCGTCGGGAAAAGTGTCCATCACGCCGATGCGCAATCTTCCCGGCGCCGACCCGACCTCCTCGCGAAACGACCGCACGGGCGTAGCTGCCGTGTAGGGATCGCCGGGCATTACGCCGTGGACGCAGTCGAGCAGCGTCGCCGTGTCGCGCACGGATCGCGCAACCGCGAACTCGAAGACCATCCCGGCCCAGTACTCGCCCGTGTCGGGTCCGAGCGAGATTCGGCCCCGGCTCGGCTTCAGTCCGACGAGGCCGCATTGGCTGGCAGGATTGCGAATCGAGCCGCCGCCGTCGCTGGCATGCGCGAACGGCACGATTCCCGCCGCGGTTGCTGCCGCCGCGCCGCCGCTCGATCCTCCGGACGAGTGCGCGGGATTCCACGGATTGCGCGTCGGCCCATACGCCGCCGGCTCCGTAGTCGACCATGCGCCGAGTTCCGGCACATTGGTGCGTCCCACGAACACCAGGCCGGCCGCGCGAAACTTGTTCACGAGATGAGAGGTCGTCTTCGCGCGGTATCCAGCCTCCTTGAGGAATCGCGTGCCCCAATGAATCGGATCGCCGGCGAGATTGCCCGCGCCAAGGTCCTTGAGCAGAAACGGCACGCCGCGGAACGGGCCGTCGGGAAGCGTGCCGCGAGCCTCGCCGAGCGCGCGCTCATAATGCTTATGAATGACGGCGTTGAGCTGCGGATTCAGGCGCTCGATTCTGTCGATCGCGGCCTGCACGAGTTCCACCGGTTTCGCATCGCCGCGCCGCACCATTTCGGCCTGCGCGGTCGCGTCGAGTTTCGCGAGTTCATCGTTCATGCACGTTCCTCTTTCGTTTACGATGTCGAAATCAACCGATCGGCGGATGCTTGTCCTTCCACGGGCGCGCTTTTTCGAATTGCGCGGCCAGGCCGATGATCGTGACCTCGTCCGCCTGGCGGCCAACTATCTGCATCGCGAGCGGCAGCCCCGATTTGCTGAATCCCGTCGGCACCGAGAAAGCGGGCTGTCCCGTCGCGTTGAACGCGAACGTGAACGGAATCCATTGAGGCAGCTCGCTCAGATATTTGCTCGGATGCGACGGCAGTGTGCCGAGTTTCACCGCGGGCCGGCTCGTGACGGGCGAGATGACCGCATCATACGGCGCCAGCTCCTGCACGATCGTGCGCGACATGTTGTGCATCTGCGTGACAATCCCGAGATACTCCACTGCCGACATCTTCTGGCCCGCCTCCCACAGCGCGCGCACCACCGGATCGACGTGTTCGATGTCCTTGACCGGCACCGACGCGACCCCCGCGCATATCAGCGGCATCACGATGTCCACCATGCGGCCGCCGGGATCGCAGCTGATAGGCTCGACCCGATGCCCCATCTCCTCGAGCAGCTTCGCCGCTGATTCGAGCGCGTCGAGCGTCTCCCCATCGACGCTCGCCAGCGACGTTTTCGTGATCATGCCGATGCGCAAATGACGCGGCGCGATCCCGACCGCCGCGCTGAATGAAGTGACCGGTTCGGGCGCCCAGTAAGGATCGCCGACGACCGGCCCGGCCAACACGTCGAGCATCGCCGCCGCGTCGCGCACCGTCCGCGCCATCGGGCCGAAGGTCGCGAATCCCGCCCACGCCTCGCCCGCGACCGGTGACATCGAGACGCGCCCGCGCGACGGCTTGATCCCGACGATGCCGCAGCATGCCGACGGGATGCGAATCGAGCCGCCGCCGTCGCTGCCCTGCGCTATCGGGCCGAGTCCCGCGCCGACCGCGCTGCCGGCGCCGCCGCTCGAGCCGCCCGAGGTATGTTCGAGGTTCCACGGGTTGCGCGCGGGAGGACACAGGCCGCCCTCCGTCGTCGGTCGCGCGCCGAATTCGGGCGTAGCGGTTTTGCCAAGCATAATCCCGCCCGCGTTGCGCATCCTCACCACGATCTCTTCGTCGACCGGCGGCTGGAACTTCTCGTAGTTCTTCGAGCCCATCGAGGTCGGGATATCGGCGGTCCAGTTAAGGTCCTTGATCGAATACGGGATGCCGAACATCGGCGCCCGCCGCTGCTCCGCCTCGCTCATCTTTTCAATTCGCGCGGCGTCGGCCAGCGCACGCTCGGGCGTGATCGTCATGAACGCACCGAGCTTCGGATTAAGTTTCTCGACGCGCGCGATAAAAAATTCAGCAACCTCGCGCGGCCGAATTTCTTTTTTCAGCAGCAACTCGCGCAGTTCGTAAGCCTCGATATATGGATCAAGCATAAGGACCACCTCCGCCCCCCTGCAGAGGGTAGTTAGCTCAAAACAAAGCATCCCACCAAACGCGCGCACTAAAATGTGCAACCCTCGCTTGTTCCCACCTCTCCGATTCCCTCCTCGCTGATTCCCTCCTCCCAAGTGGGAGGAGGGTTAGGGTGGAGGACCATTTGCGGCGCGATTGTCCGTTGCGCCGCACATTCTCCGGAATCTCCAGAAAATTCGGCCCCTCACTCGCCGCGCGCGGACCCTAGGCAATCGCGGGCACGGCGGCCCGCGCCACTGAAGCCTCAGGAAGGAGATGCAGGCGCGCGCGGATGTATTCCCACTCAAGAATCGTTACTCTCTCCCCGATTCTTCTTCGGCGAGGTCTGCATTGCTCTCATCCGCGATTCTCTGGACGCATGCTGCCGCTGGCGCTGTCTGGGTCGGTGCATGTGCATGCTTCGTCATCGCGGGGCTTGCGCTCTCCGCCGGTAGCGTCGAGCAGCGTAACTTCGCCGCCAACGCCGCGCCGAAGATCGATCTCCTCGGCCTCATCGCCGCGATGATTCTGCTAGTCACCGGATTCTTCAACCTGATGACGGCGGGCGTGGCGCGGCGCTTCGTCTTCTCGACCGCCTTCACGACGGTGCTTGCGATCAAGGTCGGGTTGTTTATCGTTATGATCGTCGTCATGACCTGGTCGATGAGAGTTGGCGCGGTTGTCAGATCCGTCATCACGCGCGATCGCGCCGACACAGTGCCAACCGCGATGAGCCGGATGGTGCGCGCGCACGTCGCGATCGTCGCGATGGGCGGTATCGCGCTTATCCTCGGAACGTGGTTGATGGGAAGCTGAGTACGCACGATGGCTGAGACACTACCCAAAATCAAAATCGGCGCTTTCACCGTCGCATTCCTGGCCGACGGCCTCTGGCGCAACGACGGCGGCTGCATGTTCGGCGTGGTGCCGCGCGAGCTATGGAAGGGCAACCATCCGCCCGACGAACGCAACCGAATTCGCCTCAACCTGACCTGTCCACTGATCATCAAGGGCAGCGACGCAATCCTGGTCGATACGGGAATCGGCAACCGGCTGAGCGACGTCGAGCGCAGGATCTTCGATCATGGCGACGGCTGGCTGCTCGACCATCTGCGCGCGCTCGGGATGGAACCCGGTGATGTTACCCACCTGATCGTCTCGCATCTGCATTTCGATCATTGCGGCGGTATCGTGCGGCGCCGCGATTCCGGCACGCTCGAGGCCGCCTTTCCCCGCGCGCGAATCTTCGTCCAGCGCGGCGAGCTCGACCTCGCCGACAATCCGCGCAACGAGCGGCTTCACGCAGCCTATCGCCACACCGGTGAGATTCTCGC
>JBEKLS010000079.1:0-18607 GCA_050010075.1 Binatus sp. (SeqCode)
GGCGTGCCGACGATGATGCCGCCGCGCCCGTTCATCCTGTCGATCGTCATCTCCTCGACCGGCTGATTCGGGTACTCCTCGAACTGCACGCGCGTGCCGAGCGTGTCGATGAAGTATTCGCGAATCCACGCGTTGGCGCCGTCGCGAATGTCGTTCATCGCCTGCTCGCGCGTCTCGGCCAGATGAATCGGGAACACCATGCGCCAGTTCTTGCGCTCAACCGTCTTGCCATTTTCGGCCGCCGCCTCTTCCGCCATCGCCCAGCGCTTCATCAGGTCGTCCAGCCCGCCCGGCGCGTAGGACGAGACCGACAGCACGCCGCATCCGAGCTGTCCCGCCGCCACCATCCCCGACGGCGACACGGTGCTAGCGACGAAGATCGGCATGTGCGGCTGCTGAAACGGCTTCACCTGCAGATGCGCGTCGACCAGCTTGAAGTACGAACCGTCGATCGAGATGTTGCCCTGCTCGTTGAACAGCCGAAGGATCGCGCTGACGCCCTCGACCATCCGCTTGCGCTGCGTCGTCGAATCTATCCCCTGCATATGCGCGTCGGCAGCCAGCGCGCCGGGCCCGCATCCCAGTATCACGCGGCCACGCGTGAGATGGTCGAGCAGGGCGAAGCGGTTGGCGACGTGGAAGGGGTGATGATACGGAATGCTGACGACGCCGGATCCGAGCATGATGTGGCGCGTGCGCGTCGCGGCCACCGCCATGAAAATTTCCGGTGACGAGATTATTTCCCATCCCGACGAATGATGTTCGCCGATAAACGCCTCTTCGTAGCCGAGCTCGTCGAGCCATTCGATCAATTGCATGTCGCGCTCGAAGCAGAGCGTCGGGTTCTCGCCGACGCGATGGAACGGGGCAATGAAAATTCCGAACTTCATCGTTTCTCCTTGGATCGGGAAGGTCGAAAAGCGGCACCTTGGGCTACGAGTGGACGCGTCAGGTTACGATGAAACGAGAATGGGAGACAAGAAACTCATGCGACATAAACGATCGTTCAGGAATGGGTGCCGATGAAACTTTGACCGTGCGAATTCGTCAAAACTGGCATAGACTTGGGTAGCGACGGTCCGCGAAACTAGACGGCTTGCCCAAGGCTGGAGCAAATAGGATCATAATACACAGATGGGCGCTGCTTCGGCGGAGCGCCGGCCCAATGACTGCAACGAAGACAAATCTCGGGATGAAACGGAGCGTGATTTCCCCGCTGACGGCCGCGCTGATTGCGATCGCGATGCTTATCGGCGCCGTCACGCCGGCCTTGGCGCAGCAGGGCACGATAGCGTCTCCTCCGCCGATCGTGATGCCCGGCAGCCAGGGTAAGGAAACCTCGACGCTCGAGTTGCCCTCGATGCCCGCGCCGCAGGGTGGCGGTTCGCTCAACATCCCGCCGCAGGTCCCGCAGACGGGGCAGTCGCTCGAGGTACCCACGCGCCAGTTGCGCCAGCAGCCGGGTTACGAGCAAGTCACGGTGACAGTGACGGAGCCGAGCGGCACCTACGTCACTGGCCTTCAGAAGGACGACTTCAAACTTTACATGGACGGGCAGCAGCGCCCGATAGAATTTTTTCGCCAGGACCTCAACACCCCGGTCTCGGTCGGTATCCTGGTGGATACTTCGGGCAGTATGACGCCGAAAATTCCGCAGGCGCGCGCCGCGATCGCGGAGTTCCTGCGCGATCTGAATGACAAGGACGACGTCTTCCTGTTCGCATTCTCCAGCCATCCGTTCCTGCTCCAGCCGTTCACCGTCAACCACGACCTCGTGATGCGCCGGCTCGCGTTGCTACATGCTTACGGGCAGACCGCGTTGTTCGACGTGATCATGGAGGGATTGCAGATGGTGCAGCGCGGGCGCTACGACAAGAAAGCGCTGCTCGTCGTCACCGACGGAATGGACAACACCAGCGCGTCGACGGTGAATGACGTCGTCGCACAGGCGCGGCGAATGGGCGTGCTGGTCTACTCGATCGGCATCGGCGATCCTAACGGCGGCAACGGCGGGATTTCCGTCTCGATCGGACCGTTCGTGCTGGGCGGCGACGATAGCGAACACGTCGACGCCGAAACCCTGCACACGCTCTCGACCGAAACCGGCGCCAAGACCTACATCATCCGCGAGGCCGGCGACGGCGAGGCGCTGCGCAAAGCGTGCGAGAACATCAGCCTCGAATTGCGCGAGCAGTACACCATCGGATTTCTCGCGCCTGATCCCGGCGCCGGCGGATACCGCAGCCTGCGCGTGGACGTGCCCGGCAAGTCGGGCGCCGACGTTCGCGTGCGCAAGGGCGTCGAAGTCGGCGCGGCGACACCGGGGCCAGGAGATCTTGATCCGTCGGTCGCCGGCGGACCCTGATCTAGTTCGCAGGCTGTTGCATCGGGCGAACGACTTCGCCTTCGCGCGCGGTCTGCCCCAGGTTCAACGCCACCATCTCGTTGCCCTGCAGCCCTTCAACAATCTGGCTTTTCAACCCGTCGTCGAGGCCGAGAGTGACCGGCGCGAGATGAACGCGGTTGCCGTTCACGATCGGCACCAGCGTTTTGTCGCCATTGAAAATCAGCGCCTCGTCAGGCACCGTTGGCGTCGACGCACTCCCCGTCAGCGAAATCTTCACGTGCGCGTACATCCCCGGCAGCAGCAGCTGATCGTCGTTGGGTAGATCGACTTCCACCAGCATCGTCCGCGTCCCCGACGTCAGCGCGCTCGGATGCCGCGTCACGGTCCCGTGGAATTGCTTGCGCGGAAATTGCGTGATCGTGACGACCGCGGGATCGCCGTCGTTGATGAACGCGGCATCATCCTGGGCCATCTGCAGATAGACGCGCACGGGCTTGAGCGTCGCCATCTCAAAGATCGGACTCGTCGAGCTGGCCTCTGCCGTCGCCAGCCCTATCAGCGCGCCCGGATCGGCGTTGCGCGCCGTGATCACGCCGTCGTAGGGCGACACGATGCGTTCGTAGGCCTGCTGCGCCTTGAGCGACATCCACGACGCACGGGCCTCGAGCATCGCCGCATGCGTCTCGTCGGCGGTCTGTTGCGGGATTACCTGCTGGTGAATCAGCGCCTGGTTGCGGCGATCGGTGATCGCGTTGATCTCATAAGTCGCCTTCGCGTCGGCCACCTGGTGGTCCAGCTCGGGCGAATCGAGCACCGCGAGCAGCTCGCCCTTGGTCACCCGCGCGCCCTTGTCCACCAGCATCGTCTTCACGTAGCCCGCGATCTTCGCGTAAATCGGACTCTCGAAATAACCGTGAACGTCGCCGGGCAGCGACAGCGTCCGATGGCTCGCGGCATGCTCCAGCGGCACTACGATAACGATCGGCCCCTGCTGTTCCTGCTGCTCGAGCGCGCTGGTCTGATGCCGAATCCAGACGTCGCGCGCCAACACCAGGCCGCCCAGCGCGATCAGCACGACGATCACCGCGACAATCCATCCGGTGATGAACAGCGGTCCGGCTTTTATCGCCGCTGATTTCGGATTCTCATTCGCCATACTTCAATCCTTCTCCGACTGCTCGACCAGCTCGGCGATTTCGGCGTCGCGTTCACGCTTTCCGATTCGTCTGCCCGTGAACAACGAATAGACCGTCGGCACCACCAGCAGCGTCATCACGGTCGCCGCCAGCAGCCCGCCGATGACGGCGCGACCGAGCGGCGCGTTCTGCTCGCCGCCAGCTCCCAGAGCCAGCGACATCGGCAGCATTCCGAGGATCATCGCAAGCGCGGTCATGATAACGGGACGCAGCCGCGTCACGCCCGCCTGGATCGCCGCCGAAATGGGATCGTGGCCCTGCTCGCGCAAGTCATTGGCGAACGTGATCAAAAGGTTGCCGTTGGCGACGCCGACGCCCACCGCCATGATCGCGCCCATCATCGATTCGACGTTCAGCGTTGTGCGCGTGATAACCAGCATCCACAACACGCCCGCGAGCGCGCCCGGCACCGCCATCATTATGATCAACGGATCGACCCACGACTGAAAGTTCGTCGCCATCAGCAGGTACACCAGCACAATCGCGAGAATCAGTCCGCTGCCCATGCTGGAAAACGACTGGCGCATCGCGTCGCTCTCGCCCTGAATGCTGATCCTCGTGCCGGGCGGCAGGTTGGTCAGAGCGTTGATTTTCTTCTGCACCGCGCTGGTTACGCTGCCAAGATCCGCGCCCTCGACGCCGCAATCCACGTCAACTACGCGCTGCACCGTGTAATGGTTGATGCCCTGCGCCTCGACCTCATGATTCATCGACGCGACGTTGTCGAGAAATTGCGGCGGCGGCGCCGTGCTGTCGAGCTGCGAGGTCAACGGCGTGCGCCCAATAGCTTGTATCGAATTGACTATATGCTGCGGCGTCTGCACGGCGATGCTGTAGCTAACGCCGTTCTTGGTGTCGAGCCATTGGCTCGGCGAAAAAATCAGGCTCGAGCTGAGCGAAGTTAGTATGCTGGTGGTGACGTCTTTTTCAGTGATTCCGAGCTGCAGAGCCTTGTCGCGATCGACCTTTACCCGCAGCGTCGGGTAGTCGAGCACCTGCGGGATTCGCACGTCCGCCGCGCCCGGCACTGTTTCAATTTCCGACTTGAGTTGCTGCGCGATGCGGTAGTCGGAATCGAGATTGCTACCCACGATTTGCACGTCGATGGGCGCCGACAAACCGAAACTGAGTACCTGACTGATTATATCCGCCGCCTGCGGGTAAATAGTCACTGCCGGAAACTGACTATGTATGGCGCTGCGAATCTTCTTGATGTATTCGGCGGTCGGATGATGCTTCTTCTTCAATTCGATCTGCAGGTCGGCGTCCTGCGGACCCAGGCTGTCGGTCTGGTAGAACAGCAGCGCCCAGTAAACGGGTAGGCCGATGTGATCGGTCATCAACTCGAACTCGTCGGCTGGAATCAATCCGCGAATAGTGCGCTCGACACCGTCCAGGATGCGCGAGCTTTCCTCGAGCCGCGTGCCGACCGGAACGCGCACGTGCAACCGAATCATGCCGGTGTCGACGTTGGGGAAAAAATCTTCGCCCGACACTGTCACCAGCATCATCGATGCAAGCACGATCGCGCCGATCGCTCCCAGCACCAATCCGCGATGCGCCATGACGCGGCTCAGCAGTCCCTCGTAGCGCGTGCGCTGGCGGTCGAACCATCGCTCGAACGCGTCGGTCGTCCTGCCCAGCCATCCGCCCGATTTGTGACCCTCGGGTTCCGCCGCGAGCAGGTGAATCGCCATGCTCGGCACCAGCGTGCGCGACAGCAGGTACGACGTCAGCATCGCGTACACCACCGCCAGCGCGAGCGGCAGGAACAGGTACTTGGCGACGCCCGTCAGCCCGATAACCGGCGAAAACACGATGCAAATCGACAGTGTGCCTACGAACGCCGGCACCGCGATTTGCCGCGCGCCGTCGAGGATCGCGACGCCCAGTTGTTTGCCCATCGCATGGTTGCGATGGATATTCTCGACCTCCACCGTCGCGTCGTCGACCAGCATACCGACCGCCAGCGCGAGTCCGCCGAGCGTCATGATGTTGATGGTCTGGCCCGAAAGTTTCAGCCCGATGATCGACGTCATGATCGCCAGCGGGATCGACGTGACGACGATCAGCGTGCTCCTGAGCGAGCCCAGGAACAGCAGCACCATCAGCCCGACCAGCGACGCGGCAATCAAACCTTCCTGCACCACGTCGGCCAGCGATTCGCGCACGAAGATCGACTGGTCGAACGCGAGCGTCGCCTTCAGCCCCTTGGGCGCGATCGCCAGCATCTTTGGCATCACCACCTTGACCGCATCGACCACCGTCAGCGTCGACGCCGAAGGATGCTTCAGGATCAGCATGTAAGTCGCGAGTTGGCCGTTGATCCGCACCAGGTCGGTCTGCACCGCGGCGCTGTCGCTGACCCTCGCCACGTCGTCCATGTAGACCGGAGAAGTGCCCTGGTACTTGATCGGCATCCGGTTGATTTCGTCGGACTTCAGCGGACTGCCGTTGATCACCACGTTGTATTCGGTGTTGCCGATTTTCGCGGTGCCACCCGGGATGATCACGTTCTGGTTCTGCAAGGCGTTGACGACATCTTCGGGTGAAACGCCGCGCGCGTACATCAGGGACGGGTCGATATTCACCATCACCTGTCGCGCCGCGCCGCCGAACGGAGCCGGGGTCGACAAGCCTGGAATAGTAAACAGGAATAGCCGCGCGAAATTGTAGCCGAAGTCATATACTTTGCTCTGTGGCAAAGTATCGCTCGACAATAGCAAGTAGCTAATCGGAACTTCAGTCGCGTTATAGTCAATTACACTCGGCGGATTGATCCCAGGCGGTAGTATGTTCTTGATCGCCTGCGACACCGAGACCAGCTGCGAAATAGCCAGTCCGGTGTCAGCCCCGTGCTGAAAATAGAATTTCAGCAGGCCGATACCGTTGAGCGAGACCGATTCGATGTGATCGACGCCGTTAACCGTGGTCGATGCAGAACGCTCGCTGATATTTACCACCCGCTGTTCCATCTCCTCCGCCGACAGTCCGGGATAGTTCCAGACCAAATCGACGACCGGTATGTCGATCGCGGGGAAAATGTCGAAGTTCATCGACGACAGCGAGACGATTCCGAGCAGCAGCATCAGCGCCGCCATCACAGCCACAGTCACCGGCCGGCGCAGCGCGAGTTGAACGATCCACATACGTCGAGCTCCCGTTCATTCCCGGCCACCGCTCACGGCGACTCGCGCTTTTTCGATTCGAATGGCGCGACAAACGCACGATCCGGGTCCGGCAACAGGTTGAGGAATTTCATTTCGGCGAAGTCGCCGACGATTTGAAAGGCTGAGAACGCGGCGTTGTCCACCCGGATCCGGCGGAAGTGCGCCAGTTCGAGCCGCATGAAATGGCACAAGACGGTGCGGATAATGTCGCCGTGCGAGACGAACAGGATGCGCCGGCCGCTATTGTCGCCGATCGCGCGCCGCACCGCCTCGACGCCTCGCGACTGCACCTGCACTATCGTCTCGCCGCCGGGCGTCGGCGTGTCCAGCGGGTGATCGCGGTAGTTCAGGTACTCGGGATCCTCAATCAACTCGTCGTACACCATCCCTTCCCAGCGCCCGTACATCACTTCCGACAGTTGCGGATCCTCGGCCACCGGAACGTCGCCGATGCCGGCCGCGATTATTTCCGCCGATTGTTGCGCGCGCGCCAGCGGACTCGTGACGATCAGATCGGGCTTTATCAGCCGCGCGAAAGGAATCGAGGCCGCCACCTGCGCACGCCCGTCCTCATCGAGTTCGATCGGTCGGCGGCCCATCACCCGGCCTTCGCGATTCCATGCGGTCTCGCCGTGACGCATCAAGAGCGCGATTCCTCTCATCCCGTTGCCACCTTTTAATTTGTCCGCGACGTAAAACGGTCCCAACGCCATTTAAGTTCGCCTCGGTGATGAGATGCCAGCCCGAAAATGCAGCGGCGGGACATCGCTCGTGCGCGCCCGCCGCAATCAAACCAAATTTTCGACAGTTGTGACCAGTGCCGCCAGTGCTACCGCGCCGACGCCGCCACGCTCGTGGCCGCTGGTTCAGCATGCGCCGTTCCATTAGCCGGCGCGCCGAACCCGCAGAACGCTTCGTAGTCGATAAGCCCGGTTTGCGTCGGATGCTCACTGCAGACGGGGCACTTCGGGTCTTTGCGGATCTTCAAAACGCGCACGTAGTCCTTGTCCGACAGCGTGTCGAAGTAAACCATCTTGCCGATCAGCGGAGTTCCCGCGCCGACTATCAGCTTGATAGCTTCGAGCGCCTCGATCGATCCGATCAGTCCCGGAATCGCGCCGAGCACTCCCGCCTCCGCGCACGACGGCGCCATGTCAGGCGGCGCCGGCTCGGGATACAGGCAGCGGTAGCACGGGCCGCCCTTGGCCGGATAGAAAACCGTCGTGTTGCCTTCGAAGCGATAAATCGCGCCGTCAACCAGTGGCTTCTTCGAGAAGACGCACGCGTCGTTGATCAGATATCGAGTCGGAAAATTGTCGCCGCAGTTCACGACCACGTCGTAATCCTTGACGATGTCCATCACGTTGTCCGAGCTGAGCCGCACGTCGTGACGAATCACCTTGACGCCGGGATTCAGCGCGTTGATTGCCTTTTGCGCCGACTCGGTCTTCGGCGTGCCGACGCGATCGGTGGTGTGGATGATCTGCCGCTGCAGATTCGACATGTCGACGACGTCGAAGTCCACCAGGCCAATCGTACCGACTCCCGCCGCCGCCAGGTACAGCGCCGACGGCGAGCCCAGTGCGCCCGCGCCGAGCAGCAACACCTTGGCGTCGAGCAGTTTCGCCTGGCCCTTCTCGCCAACTTCGGGAATCACGAAATGGCGCGAGTAGCGCGTCAGCTCGTCGGCGGTGAATGCGCGATCTGCAATCCACGGCAGGCCGCGATCCTTCCAAGCGCTGAAGCCGCCCGTCATGTTGTACACGTTCTCGTAGCCGAGCTCGCGCAGCGTCCGCGCCGCCAGCAGCGACCGCGTGCCCGACGCGCATTGCAGAATCACCGGCGTCTTGTGGTCGGGAACCTTCTCTTCGATTCGGAGCTCGAGAAAGCCGCGCGGAATCGCAATCGCTTGCGGTATATGCCCCTGTCGCCATTCGTCGCTCTCGCGCACGTCGACCAGCACGGTGCCGGGCTTGTCGATCATCGCGCGCGCCTCGTCGATGCCCACCTGCTTAATCGTCGAGCGTGCTTCGTCGAGAATATTTTTCGAAGTTTTCGCCATAAATTCTTCCGTTCAATTCGCCGGCGGAGTCAGTTTCAATATACAACTATAACCACGCGCGCGAGTCACGCCACACGGCCGCCCGCGCTAGCCGCCAATCATTCGACGCGATTCGACCAGCGTGCGAAGGAAATTCAGCACCTGCGCCGCATGCCCGCGCGGCGTCACCTCATGAAACGCGCGCCGCACTCGAAGCTCGCTGTCGAGCACGAAGGTCGAGCGTGCCGCATACTTGCCCTTCAGGACGCCAAACGCTTCGGCGAGCTTGCCCTGTTCGTCCGCGAGCAGGATGAACGGGAATGCATGCTTCTCGGCGAACGCGCGATGACGCTCGGACGAGTCCGTGCTGACGCCGACGATCACGCAATCGAGCGCCTCGAACTGCTCGAAACTGTCGCGAAATTCCTTGCCCTCGACGGTACATCCGGGCGTATCGTCCTTCGGATAGAAATAGACGACGACGTTGCGGCCGCGAAAATCCTTGAGCCGCCGCAGCTCGCCGCGCGCGTCCGGCAGCGCAATCTCGAGCGCCGCCGAAAGATCCGCGATGCCGTTCGCTTCAGCCGGCGGCATGCGATTCAGCCTCGGCGAGTGCGCGCCGGCTGGTGAATTTGATCGCCGCGTTATCGATATTAATCGAGCACAGCGACCCGCACATTGTGCAGACGTTGGATCCAGCCGCCTCGCTTTCTTCCTTGTAACGGCGCGCCTTGTCCGGGTCCATCGCCATCGCGTACATCCCTTCCCAGTTGAGCGCCTTGCGGTAGCGCGACATCTGATCGTTCCAGACTTTCGCCGCGCGCACGCCTTTCACCAGGTCGCCCGAATGCGCCGCGATTCGCGTCGCGATCACGCCTTCACGCACGTCGTCGATATCCGGCAGCCGCAGATGCTCGGCCGGCGTCACGTAGCACAGAAAATCGGTGCCCGCCGCCGACGCGATCGCGCCGCCAATAGCACCCGTGATGTGATCGTAGCCCGGCGCGACGTCGCAGGTCAGCGGCCCCAGCACGTAAAACGGCGCGCCGCCGCAGACTCGCTTCTCGAGCTTCACGTTCGCTTCGATTTGATCGAGCGGCACATGACCGGGTCCCTCGATCATCACCTGCACGCCCATCGCGCGTGCGCGATCGGTCAGCTCGCCCATCAGCAGCAGCTCGCCGATTTGCCCGCGATCGGTCGCATCGCCGGTGGCGCCCGGCCGCAGGCCGTCGCCGATCGAAATGGTCACGTCATGCTCCCGCAGCACGGCGCATACTTCGTCGAAATGCTCGTAGAGCGGATTCTCGTTGCCGGTGCGCTCGATCCAACCCGCCAGCATCGCACCGCCGCGCGACACTATCCCTTCGATTCGCTGATGCGCGCGCAGCCGCTTCACGCTCTCGCGCGTGACGCCGCAGTGCAGCGTCATGTAATCGACGCCCTGGCGCGCCTGCCGCTCGATCACGTCGAGAAAGTACTCGGCTTCCATCTCCATGATCGAGCGCTCCGAGCCGAGCTGGTAAATCGGCACGGTGCCGAGTATCACCGGGCATCGCGAAAGAATCTCCGCGCGGATTTTGTCGAGGTCGGTGCCGGTCGACAGGTCCATCACCGAGTCGGCGCCGTAGCGGACCGCGGTGTAAAGTTTCTCGACTTCCTCTTCGACCAGCTGATGGAAGTTCGACGCGCCGATGTTGGCGTTGATCTTGGTGCGCAGGCCCTTGCCGATTCCGATCGCTCTGAAATCGTGATGCAGGTTGTGCGGGATCACGACCTCGCCGGTCGCGACCAGCGCGCGAATTTCTTCGGGCGAGAAACCTTCGTCCTCGGCAACTTCGGTCATCTGCCGGGTAATAATATTTTTGCGGGCGGCCTCTATCTGAGTCATCGCGTCACCTCCGCGGCCGGCGAGAGCGCCAGCCTTGGATCCCTAAGTATAGCTCAATCCTAATCTTCGCCGTACTCGATGCCGTTCTTCTCGCACAGCGCGCGCAGTTCCTGGATCATCCGCTCGGCGCGCGCCAGGTGCGCCACCGCGATAAAATTCGCCAGCGCCACCAGCGTCAGCGCGCCCGTCGCCCAGTACATGTGGCTCAGCACGTCGCCGCCGTGAATCACGCTCACGCCTTTAGCGTAGGCGATGAACAAAACGATCAGCCCCGCCAGCGTCAGGCCAATGGTCACTCGGGTCATCTGGCTACTTGCCGCTGCGCTCCGGATGCCGGTCGATCGCGGTGAGGTCGTCGATACGGTCCGGCGCCTCCGCGTAATGCTTGGGCGCATCGCGATTGGTGAAGGTCTTCATCTCGGGCCGCTGCGGATCGTAAACGGCCGCGTCCTGCTCGCGGTACCACTCGAGCATCTCGTTCATGTTGCCGTCGCGGCCCTTCTCGGCCAGCACGCGCGATCGATGCATCAGCAGTTCCTTCTGCTCGACGAAATCCTTGCGGTCGAAACCCCAGATGCGCGGATGCACGTAGGTGTCCATCCGGATCGCGTCGCACGGACAGGCCTCGACGCACAGCCCGCAGTAGATGCAGCGCAGCGTGTCGATCTCGTAGCGCACCGGGAACTTCTCGACGTGCGGATCGGGCGACTCGCCCGCCTCTATATATATGCATTGCGCCGGGCACGCCGTCGCACACAGAAAGCACGCGGTGCATCGCACCGAAGAATCCTCGCGCAGGGTCAGCCGATGGCTGCCGCGAAAATTGTCGGGATAATGCTTGCGCTCCTCGGGATACTGCGTCGTCGAAGTCGCGTTGGTCCCTTTCTTCAACCCGAACAGATGCGCCGTATGCAGCATGAAGTTGCGGATGAAGTGGTAGTTGGTGATCGCCAGACCTCGCAGGATTTCGGGGATATAAATCCGCTCCCAAAAGGTCATCTGTTCGCTTCTCTGCATATCTAGACCAGCGCGAAATCCATTGTCTGAACGGGGGTTTCTGCGTTCGCCGCAGTTTCAGCGGACTCCAGAACTAAACTATAGGGAGTCACCGGAATTGCAGTCAAGTTACATGGATTCGCGCGGCGTGGGAAACACGATTTCGCCCCGCGGTGCCCCCGAATCATTGCGGCGCGTCAGTCTTCGGGACGGCTGGCCAGCTATGATGGTAGATACCGTACTTGTCGACCTCCGGAAACGGCGTCGGCATCGCAGTAGCCGCAGCGTCGCCAAATTGACCTGTCGTAATTGATGAGCCCGACCCGTCGACAATGTCACCCTCATCGACCTCTACCGGAAATCCCTCGAGCTGCGAGGGCAGTTGCCGAGTCACCGCGTCGGCGTTCTTCTCATCGTCCACCTCGACCAGTATCGCGGCATCGTTCTGCCCATCGATCTCGGCGGTGACGACCCTGACATGCGGAATCTTCATGAGCTCGGCGCGATGGCGCTTGGCGACCACCTTGGCGTCATGCAAATCTTCCTTCGCCCGATCTTCATCCGGCGCCTGCGCCCGCACGTTCCGCGCGAAACTCACCAGCAGCGCAATCGCCAAAAGACTTGCCGCGATTTTCCAAATCTTCATTCTAGCGAGGTATAGCCCCTGCGCGACGATCGGAGCCTTTAACCGGTTTCGCGGTAGGTGAATTTAGCCTCAGCCGTCCTATCACCTCGTCGGTGGTCATCACGTCGCCGAAAAACATGATGAACGTGTTGAGTGCGCCGGCGTGCTCCTCATCGGTCAATGCCGCGGTGCCGTCCGACAACATGATGACCTTATAGTCGAGCATCATGGCGTCGCGCGCCGTCGACTCGCAGCAGACATTTGTCGCCGTGCCAGCGATCAGCACTGTATCGATGGTGCGGGCTCTGAGCAGAGCGTCGAGGTCCGATGAGCCGGGAATGAAGGCGCTATACTTCATCTTCTTGACCCGCATGTCGCCCGGCAACACCTTGAGCTCCGGGAACAGTTTGAAACCTTCGGATGACTCGCCGAGCCCCGCAAGCCGTTTCTTCTGTCGCTCAGGGGTCAGCATGCGGGTCGTGTAGTTGCGCCAATGTTCGATCCCTCCGACCGCCGTCGTCTGGATCCACGCAACGGCGCCGCCCGACGCTCGTACCGCTTCAGCCAGGCGATTGATGTTCGGCACGATCTCGCGCGCCACTGGGATCTCGTGCGGAAAACCTGGCGCACAGAAATAGTTTTGCATGTCGACTACGATCAGCGCGGTGTGGCCAGCCTCGATTGTATCGTGGGCAAGCAGCTTGCCCATGCGGCTCACGACGCGATCCTTGACCGACGCGGACGGGACATAGTTGTGCATGACAAACCCCTTTTTCGCTCGGACGCGAACTTTAACTTAACTCAAACGCGATTGTTCTCCTTCGCTCGAAGGCAAGAAATCAGGTGTCGGGTCACTTGAGTCGAGTGTACAGCCGCGCCGGATTCTCTTGCAAAATTTTCTTCGGCACGCCCGGCGCGAATTCCTTGCGCCCCGCCGTCAGGCTCACCGTATGCGGGAATCTGCCGTCGAAGTGCGGATAGTCCGACGCGTACAGAATATGCTCCGCGCCGACAGTCTCGACTACGAACGGCAGCGTCTCCTCGTCGGGATCGCACGAGATAAAAAAGTTCTCGCTGCGAATCACTTCGGACGGCTTGCGATGCAGAAACGGTACGTACTCCGGCATCAGCTCGTAATGCTCGTCGAGCCGCTCCATCCAGAACGGCAGCCAGCCCACGCCCGCTTCGAGAAACGCGACGCGCAATTTCGGAAAAATATCCAGCACGCCACCGCCGACGATCGACGCGATCCCGCGCATCACCTCGAACGGATTCGTCGCCGAATGCTGGAGGAAGAGATTGTTGCCCATCTCGAACGTGCCCATTCCGTACGGCGGGCGCGCCGTGCCGCCATGGAAGCACGCGGGCAGGTCGGTCTCGACGCACGCCTGCCATATCGGATGGAACGCGGGATGGTCGAGCAGCTTGTCCTCCATATGCGCCGAAAGATAAATGCCGACGCACCAGGGTTCCTTCGCGACGCGGCGGATTTCATCGGCCGCACGCTCGGGCGCGCGCATCGGCACGATCGCTACTCCCTTCAGGCGGTTGGGATAGGCCATGCAGTAGTCGGCGAGCCATCGATGGTACGCGCGCAGCATCGCGACTTCGAAATCGACGCTCTCGAGCGCGCAGAAGCTCGACACCACGGTCGCGAACAGCACGGCGACGTCGATGCCCTCGCGATCCATATCCTTGATGCGCACGTGCGGATCGAATCCGCCGCGCATATCGGGCTTCTCGCCATGCGGCTTGCGGCCGGTCCGCTTGAGCGGCTGCTCGGGCGCCGCGACGCCCAGCGGACGCCCGGTGTTCAGCTGATGGAAGTAGCCGAAGAAAAATCTCGAAGTCCGCGTCGCCGCCACTTTCTTGAGTTCGTCGAGCTGCGGTCTGAACTTCGCGTCGAGGTATTCGTCGTAGAGCTCATTGGGTTCCATCACATGGCCGTCGGCGTCTATAACCCTGTTGCCATTGAACATAGGACTCGCCTCCAGAGCGCAAATCCACTTATCGCGCAGAGGTAGTGGTGAACTCAAGCGAGCGCTAGCAGTGTCGTCTGGCCTTTGTGTCATCTGCTCTTCGTTTCATCTGCTCTTTGTCTCGTCTGTTTTTTGTGTCATCCCGAGCGTAGCCGAGGGACCCCGGATTTTTTTCGGTGTCGGCTGACGCACCCCCAACCATGGCGGGATCTCGACGCAGCCTTCCATCCTGTATGCATCGCGATGGCGATTTGATTGGGGGTGCGCCGACCGGCGTCGAGAAAGATTCGAGGTCCCTCGGCTACGCTCGGGATGACACAAAAAGCAGGCAACAAAAAAAACGAGTATGCGGCTTTCGTGATGCGCCCATCGCAAGGCTCGCCTATTTCGCCGACCCATCCGTTCGTTTAAACATCACACGCCATGGATTCTTCCGCTGTTGCCGGCGATCCGGTGCGCGCGATCACTTCGGCCGAAGCCGCGCACACGCTGCTCGCGAGCTTTCTCGGCTGGGCGCTCGACGCCTTCGATTTCTTCATCCTGATTTTCGTCATGCCGGCCGTCGCCAAGGAATTCCATCGCCCCATCTCGCACATCGCGTTTACGATCACTGCGACGCTCGCGCTGCGCCCGGTCGGCGCGCTGGTCTTCGGCTGGATCGCCGACCGCTATGGCCGCCGCATCCCGCTGATGATCGATGTCATCTTCTACTCGGTCGTCGAAGTGCTGAGCGGCCTCGCGCCCACCTACGGATGGTTCCTTTTTTTCCGCGCGCTCTACGGAATCGCGATGGGCGGCGAATGGGGTGTGGGCGCGTCGCTCGCGATGGAAGCGGTCTCGCCGCGGTGGCGTGGATTCTTCTCCGGCCTGCTGCAGGAGGGTTACGCGGTCGGCTATCTGCTCGCCGCGGCCGCCTTCTTTTTCGTCTTTCCGCATTACGGCTGGCGCGCGATGTTCTTCCTCGGCGGCGCGCCCGCGCTGCTGACCATCTACATTCGCACCAAGGTCCCCGAGTCCGAGGCGTGGCAGCGCACGCGGCCCGACCGTGCGCACATCACCGCCGCCATTCGCGCCAACTGGAAACTATTTGTTTACCTATGCATCCTGATGACGGCGATGAACTTCGTCTCGCACGGCACGCAGGATATGTATCCCACCTTCCTCGAAAAAACCCGCGGCTTCGACACCCGCACCGTCGCCACCATCGCGCTCATATATAATGTGGGCGCGCTGCTCGGCGGCCTGACCTTCGGCTACCTCTCCGATCACATGGGCCGACGCACCACGATGGCGACCGCGGTGATATGCGCCGGTCTGCTCATCCCGTTCTGGATTTATCCCTCGACGGTGGCGGTGTTGACGCTCGGCGCGTTCCTGATGCAGTTCATGGTGCAGGGCGCATGGGGCGTAATCCCGGCGCATCTGACTGAACTGTCGCCGCCGGAAGTTCGCGGGCTGTTCTCGGGCCTCGCGTATCAAACCGGAGTGTTGCTGGCTTCAGGTGCGGCCGTCAGTCAGGCTTTGCTCGCCGAGCGCTTCGGCTATGCCGCGACGCTGGCGGGCGTAGCCGCAATCGTGATGGTCTCCGCGGCCGTCGTCATCCTGCTGGGCCGCGAGCGAATGGGCCGCGATCTCCATTCTTCCGGGGCATGAGTCACGGCCGGCTGCACCATGGACCTTCCCGAAAGCGCAAGACAAAGCACCTCGACCCTCAGATATTATATCGCGTGGACCGCGCAGTTTCCGATCATTTCGCCGATCGCGCGAAGGCTGCGCTCGCGGTTCAGCGACTCGAAGTTCGTCACGTTCCCGCTCGGCCAGCTTGGCCGGTTCGGTAACCAACTCTTTCAGATCGCAGCGACCATCGGCATCGCGCGCCGCAACGGCTGCGAGTTCGTTTTCCCCGCATGGCCGTACAGCCGATTTTTTGAACATTCGCTTCCGCAAATTCGTTTCGTCCGGCAATTTCAGCGGCGCTATTCGCGCACTTTCGCCTACGAAGAAATCGCGATCGACCGCGCGACCGAGCTCTTCGGCTACTTCCAGTCGTACCGCTACTTCGAGCACTGCGAAGACGAGGTGCGCCGCTTCTTCACTCCCCATCACACGCTGTCCCACATGCTGGAAGCCGGCTTCGGCGATCTGCTGGCGGCTAAAACCTGCTCGGTCCACGTCCGCAGAACCGACTATGTCGGCGGTGAGATCTGGACCGAGCTCGGCGCGACTGACTACTACGAGCGCGCGATGGCGCAGTTCGATTCGGACACGACCTTCGTGGTGTTCTCCGACGATCTCGAATGGTGCAAGCAGCGGTTCCGCGGCCGCTCGATATTTTTCGTCGAAGCGCTCAGCGACGTCGAGGATCTCTTTCTGATGGCGCGATGCAAGGCACACATCGTCGCGAATTCCACATTCTCATGGTGGGGCGCATGGCTCGACCCCAACAAGGACAAGAAGGTGATCGCACCGGCGCAATGGGTCAGCGGATCAGCCACCGATCCATCGCGCCGCTATCGATATTACTCTTCGATAAAAGGCTTCCGCGGCTACTTCGACACCAAGGATCTAATCCCACCAGACTGGATCATAATCTGACTGCTAGAAATGCGGTTCCCCTCCCGCGCGGGAAGGGGTGCTCTCCAAATCCGGTTCCCTTCCACCAGGGGAAGGGGTTCTCTCCAAATCTGGTTCCCCTTCCACCAGGGGAAGGGGTTCGGGTTTGGTCGCCGGGTTTCGCGCGCGATTCAGGATTCTGCGTCCGCTAGCCCGCGAGCCGTTCGCTCGCGCCTTTGCCGAACAGCCGCGGCAAATGCCGCCGCACCTGCGACTCCATCTCCTGGTCGGAGATCGAAGTCGTGCGCCCGTCGTCATACTGCGCATCGACCCACTTCGCGATCTCGAGCACTTCCGACGAGCGCTTCTCGACCTGCGCGCCGCGCGCGAGCCCGAAGTACGAATTGATCCACCACGCAATCCCCGCGACGCCCGAGGTCTTGTCGACCGCCACGCGCGGCGGCCGGCCGAGGATCTTCGCAGTGTCGAAGACGTTGTAGATTTCCTCGTCCTTGAGCAGCCCGTCGGCATGAATCCCCGCGCGCGTCACGTTGAAGTCGCGCCCGACGAACGGGTAGTTGGCGGGAATCCGGTAGCCGGCCTCGCGCTCGAAGTACTCGGCGATTTCGGTGATGACCGACAGGTCCATCCCGTTCGCATCGCCCTTGAGCGACACGTAATCCATCACCAGCCCTTCGAGCGGAGGATTGCCGGTGCGCTCGCCGTAACCGAGGATCGTGCCGTTGGCGTACATGCAGCCGTAGAGCCACGCGGCGGTCGCGTTGGCGAGCACCTTGTGAAAATCATTGTGCCCGTGCCATTCGAGCTGCTCCGGCTGCACGCCGCATTCGCGGCGCAGGCCCAAGATGAGCTTCGGCACGCTGCGCGGCAGCGCGACGCCGGGGTAGGGCACGCCGAAACCGAGCGTGTCGCAGACGCGAATCTTGACCGGAATTCCGGCGGCGTCGCCGAGTTCCTTCAGCTTCGACACGAACGGCACGATGAAGCCGTAGAAATCCGCGCGCGTCGCGTCCTCGAGATGGCAGCGGATTTTCAGGCCCGCATCGAGCGCCGCGTTGACGATCTCGAGGTAATCGTCCATCGCCGCGCGCCGCGTCTTTTTGAGCTTGTTGAAAATGTGATAGTCCGACGCCGACGTCAGAATCCCGGTCTCGCGCAGGCCCATCTCCTTAACGATTTTGAAGTCCGCCTTCACCGCGCGAATCCAGCCGGTGACCTCGGGGAACTCGTACCCGCGCGCGAGACATCGATTTACCGCCTCGCGGTCGGTCTTGGAGTAGAGGAAGAACTCGGTCTGCCGGATGATTCCGTTGGGGCCGCCGAGCCGGTGCAGCATGTCGAACATCGCGACGATTTGCCCGGCGGTGTAGGGCGGGCGCGCCTGCTGTCCGTCGCGGAAGGTGGTATCGGTGATAAAAAAATCGGGCGCCGGATCGGGCTTCTCGAATTCGCCATCGAAAATGATTCGCGGCACCGCATCGTAGGGAAATTGCTCGCGGATAAGGTTCGGCTCGGCCACGTCGACTAGTTCGTGTTTCATGTGGAGGTCCTCGACCCTCAATCTAAAGCTGTGAATCAACATATGTCAAGCGATATACAGAATCACTGATGCGGATGCCGTCGGAAAACGACGCATAGTCCTGCAGCGCGCGCTGCATAAGAATTGCCTCTCTCTGTCAGGGAGAGGCCGCGCCTCCGGCGCGGGTGAGGGTCCGCTTTTAAAGATGTCCTTCTTCGCAATTCCGCAGCAGAAAAGAAATTCACATCAAGTTGGTGGTCTCAAGAACC